>JAERTK010000022.1 GCA_016844935.1 Desulfobacteraceae bacterium
GAGGCTCATGAGCTGAGGTTGCTGAATATTGACGGGGGTCACAATACCGTCCACAAAGATGTCCTCATTGGGAACGCCCGCTTCATTGGCAGCGTACAGCAGTTCCGCCGACAGGGCCATGCGCTCGTTTTCATCCCTGGGGAGACCATCCGGCCCCCACATAAGCGCGATCATGTTGGCTTTGTATTTCACCGCCAAAGGAATCATTTTTTCATAGCGCTCGGGCCTGCACATGATGGAATTGATAATGGCCTTGCCCTTACACGCCGCCAACCCGGCTTCCATGGCTTCGATATTGGATGTATCGAGACAGAGGGGAATCTCGTCGCCGATAGCATCCTGGACCGTTTTGACCACAAACTCCATGAGTTCCGGACCGCCTTTTCTGGCGGGTCCCAGGTTAATGTCGACCCAATCCATCGCCTTTTCCTTCTGGCGTATGGCTTCCTCGGCAATGGGGCCCGGATCCTTTTCCTTAAACGCCCTGCCAATAATCGTATTGATTACATTTAAATTCTCACCAATCAAGAACATGGCTCTCTCCCCTTTTCTAAAAGGTCAATAAATTTAATAAGCGCGTTGTGGCCCTGGCGCCAGCCGGGCCAAGCCACAACAAACTCCAAAACGCTAATGCAATTACTGCATATCTTTCAAATACTTGGGCAGGAGAGACGCATCCCTGGGCCCGATCATAACATCCCAATCGGGAAGGTCCTCTTCCATTTCCCCACTGATGGCCGCCGCATAACCCGGAATAATAATTTTCTTATGGGCGACTTTATCGGCTATTCCGCACTTTTTAATAAACATGGCCACAGCGTCACCTGAGAATTTACCCGCCGCCCAGGCGGTCATCACAGAGAGACCTTCCGTATCCATAATAAGCAGCCAACTGGGCACCCGGCTTCCCTCGATCTCACCGGCGACAATAAAGTACGTCAAAGAGAAATTCGTGGTAACGATTACCGGCGAATTTTCATCCGGTGTACCAATCTCATAGATCCCTTCGGTCACGGTCATGGGCCGCTGGGGATCCGTATAAATGTTGAGGCGCTCAAGAAGGAGCGGGAAAAGGCTTTCACCCTCAAAATCCGAAAGCACCACGATCCCTGCGTATTTGGCGATCAACATGGAAGCGATAAGCGTTTCCACGGCCAGGTTATCCGCCATTTCACAGGGAAAGGTAATGGTGGGAAAACCCAGAGATTTATTGGCAGCCTTGAGAGGCGCCCTTCGAATAACCACCTGATCCTGCAATAGCGGTTTCATTTCCCTTGCGCCTGAATCGAGCACCAGATCCTTTAAGCCCATGCCCGTCAATTTATCGCTCAGAGCAATGAGATCATCCATGCTGTCCGCCTTGACCGCCAGGGGAAGCCCACTTTCCAATGCCAGGTTTCCCATGTCATCGACATTGTCGTTGGTGGCTGCATAAATGAGCGGTTTCTTGAAGGCGCAACCGTCAATGGCGGCCTTGATCACATCCGGCTTTTCACTCATGAGCACCAGGCCGAACTCCGATTCCTCAGCAATTTTTTTGGCAACGGCCGCAAAGGCGGCGGCATCACCATTTACGTCTTTTAAGGCCACCAGTTCGGGCCGCAGGTTCACCCCAACCCGCTCATACTGGAACGCGTTCCAGGTTTTCAATTTGGTGTCAAGGACGCCCGCATCCACATCGGAAGCGACCAAAGCCGCTAATGCGGTGGGGTTGTAAAACGTTTTCTCATGCCTGAACATGACGGTTTCACCACCCACTTTGAAGGCCCTGTCGCCTGCACCGATTGCCACGGGGCGGATCGGCGGTGCTGAAGCCTCCGCCAACTGTTCCCGGGCTTCATCGGAAACGTAGGGGCAACTATCCAATTCTGCCTTACCGGCGGCAAGATTCATGGCAAAAGCCAAGCATGTGGGAACACCACACTCACCGCAATTGGTTTTGGGCAGCAATTTAAATATCTGAATTCCAGTTAATCCCATAGTAGACTCCTAACTCAGAATATATGGTAAGAGCCGAAGCGCGGTCCCATGGGACCGTGCTTCAACCCATGATTACATCCTTACCCCACAATCGGGTCCATCTTCAGGGCGGGATGATCCTTTTCTTTGAGGTACGCCAATACGGATTCCTCATCCGTTCCAACGGTCTCATCGGCTATGCGATCGATGAGATCCGGCACACCCAGCTCTTCTCCACGCATTTCCAGACGTTCCTTGAGTTCTTCTTTCAAGGATTTGGGCATCCACACGACGCGAAGGAGACCGCCGTCACCGGATATGAATTTACGCTGGGTCAAGTTGAACTTGCCGTGACCCACGAACCCGGGTGAAGATTGGCCGCCACCCATGACGCCGGCGAGGGTCGTGAACTTCATGCCGCATGGGGTCTCGCCCATGTAATCCCGATGCACCGTCATGACGCCGTTACAACCGGGCAGCACCGCCGCAATGGCTTCACAGCAACCACAGGTGGTCATGGGGTCATGTACGATGGAGTAAAAATTGTAATGGTCGATGGTCTGTCGGGAGGCCTTAAAAATAAAATCGTTGACGCCTTTAAACTGGCCCAGATCCGGATCAAGCACTTCACCCTTTTCAACGGGCTGATTGGGGCCGGTGGGATTGATTTCAAAGGAGGCCTTGCAATCCATCCAGTTGTATGCACCGCAAAGGCCGGTCCGCTCGGGGCTTACCATGCACACATGGCTGGGCGCAAAGGACTGGCACAGGGTACAGGAATAGAATGTTTCCACGCTTTCGTCGGTCATGCTCTCAACGCGGTTGTCCCTGAGTTTGTACTCGGCCTTGGCCGTTTCCGTCAGTTTCGCCACATCTTCTTCTTTGGTGTACAGGGTCACTTGGACCTTGTCCAGGATGCTGCCGAAATCCTGATGCAGTTTTGCGTGCAGGATGACGCCGATATCCTTGATGGTGAATCCTTTTTCAACGGCCTGATCACTCACACGGACCCAGGCGATGTCCCGCTGGCCGATATGCATGATATACTGGGCGTAGTTGATGAGATGGTGGATCTGACGTTCCAGAATGGGCTCGAAATCGGGCTGCATTTCCCTTCCCGCCACCTGGATGAATATACCCAAGGGGAGACGCTCACCCTTTTTCACATCACCCACATCGGGGCCGATCACTTCCACCTTGCCGTCTTCGATTTCATTCATCTCGGCCATCTTGCACAGCTCGGTACACTGGGTCTTACCACCACCCATCTCCATGTAGAGATCGTCCTTACGGACGCGCTCGCCCTCGAATGCCGGGCCATAGGACAGGGGAATCTTGATTTCCGAAACCGACACTTTGAGACCGCGAATTTCAACGGACTTCTGGCAGATTTCGTCGTGGGGAACATTGGCCACCACATGCTCGTAGGTACAGATACCCGTGGGCAGAATTTCCGGAATATCCGTGTCGGCCAACGTGGGGAAGCCCCAGTTCACACAACCGGCGGCGGCCACGGCCCATTCGGTACCCACATCGCCAAAAGCATTGACAAAAGCGAAAATACGTTCCTTGTTGTACATGAGCATCTTCTTGTAATCGCCCGGCTGCACACCGCCAAAAGCCATGGCGGCCCGGTTGGCAAAACCGAGAGCAAATACAGCGGAACTGATGTCCGGGCCAAAGGGCACGATTCGCGTGTTCCACCCCACCTGCATGCCGGCTTCCAGACACTGCTCAATCAATGTGGTACCGTTGTGATTGGCAGCACAGAAAATATAGAGGCTTTTTTTCTGATAGTCTTCCACAATCATCTTGGCGGTTTCCGCATCGGGAAGCGCCCCGACACACGCCGCAAAACCGGGAGCCGACCCATCCACAAATTCCACACCACGCTTTCTCAAAATGGTGTCATCGGCAGGTCCCACCCACAGTTTACCGGCTTCTATATCAGGATCTTCCTGGGCAATATAAAAATCCGGCTCTTTCAGGATTCTAAGGGCTTCCTTGATTTCATAGGCAAAGATACCTGCCATACCCGCGTCCAGCAGGGGACCCAGGTAGGGGAGATAGTTTTTGAGCTTAATATGGGGCGGCAGAAGAGACCGTGCAAATTCCAGGGGCGCCTGAAGGTCTTCCAAGGTTTCCACCTTCATACCGGTGAGGGAATAAATCACCGGCAGATAATAGGCCGTGTTGGGGAACCCGATCTTGGTGCTGGCGTCATAGGACGCAAGGGCGTTTCGGTATTCGCCCTCGACCTGTGAAACAACTTTATAGCCACCCTGAATGCCTGCAAATGCTACTAATTTAGACATGTTTTCCTCCTTCGTTGAGGATTTATTCTAATCCGTAAATTTTTTCTACCGTTAGCGGCGAAACGACTACGCCTGAAGTGCCTGGCGGTCAGCCATATCCATCAAAACGCGCTCTCTGGCCCGATCGATACCCAGTTCTTTCCGTTTCTTATCGATATGGGCGATCATCATGTGCGCATGTTTAATGGGATCGGCTTCCACATCCCACATACCGCCGTAGATGTTTTCAAATTCCTTACTGATGTAGTCGTGAAATACCGGGGCGCCGGAGGTCGGCAGCATATAGCCGAAAACCGTGTATACGCCGGAGGTCACAAAATAGTTTCCGATACTGATGGCTTTTTCACTCATCCATTCCGGCGCGCTTCCAGCCACCGGCAGGTCAGAGAGATCGGTACCAAGCCCGCCCGCATTCACCACTTCGGTTGCGGCCAGGAGGATACGGCTATTGTCAACACAGCTTCCCAGATGGAGAACCGGCGGAATACCCACTGTCTCACAAACTTCCGCCAGACCCGGACCGGCAGCGGCAGCGGCCGTTTCAGGCGCCAGCAATCCGTCCATGGCACAGGCGATGGCCGTACATCCGGTGGTAAGGACCAGAACATCATTTTTGATGAGTTCCTTTACGATTGTAAGGTGATCTTCATTGTGACGGGTTCGGGCATTGTTACACCCCACCACACCGGCAACACCGCGGATACGGCCGTTGATGATGTTGTCATTCAGGGTATAGAAAGTACCCCTGAAGCTGCCGCCCAGATGATATTCGATGGACTCCACACCAAAACCGGCCACCTGTTTCGCTTTGTGCTTCGGGATCATGACATCTGCGCCGCGCTCATTAAAATTGTCGATGGCGATTTTAACGATGCGTTTCGCGTCTTCCAGGGCGTGATGCTCGTCAAACTCAATGTGCAACACATTGTCCTGCTCCATCTTGGCCATGGGGTGGGTGGTGATCAGTTTGGTATGGAAGCACTTGGCCACATTGGCCAGGTTCTGCATAACGCACTGAACATCCACCACCATAGCGTCGCAGGCACCGGTAATAATGGCCAGTTCCTGCTGCAGGAAGGTTCCTGCCAGGGGAACACCGTGACGCTGGAGCATTTCGTTGGCCGTACAGCAGATACCACCCAGCTGAATGCCCTTGGCACCTATGGAGTGAGCGTAATCGATCATCTCCTGACTTTCCGATACGGCAACAATCAGTTCTGACAAGACCGGCTCATGACCATGAACAATGATGTTCACATGGTCTTCTTTCATGATGCCCAGGTTGGCCTCGGACTGCAGCGGTGAAGGCGTTCCAAAAAGGATGTCCTGAAGATCGGTGGCCAGCATGGATCCGCCCCAGCCATCCGCCAGAGAAGCCCTTGTACCCTGTTTCATCAGGTTTTTGTAATCCTGATCAACACCCATGTGGGTGCGGTGCATGATGTCCACAATTTCCCGGTCGATGTTGCGGGGAAGGACTCCTTGCTTTTTCCAAATTTCATAACGGGGCGCGGGGGCTCTCTTGAGATACAACAGTTCCCCTTCGGCCTTACCCCACTCATTCAGGGCCACTTCGCCCACTTCAACGGCGATCTCGTCCAGGTCTCTGTCCAGTTCCTCGCCATCCACCTCAACGGTGGTGGCAACACCCAGGTTTTTTGCCACAGCAACGAGCTTCACCGTATCCTTGATTTTGTAGTCGTCCGTCTCTTTTCTTGCCGCGGAAACAAAGACCTCGGCCACGCTTCGACCATGGTCCGAATGGGCTGCCGCACCGCCTGCGATCATACGGATAAAGTTACGGGCGGCGATGGTATTGGCGGTGGCGCCGCACAACCCTTTTCTTTCGTCTTCACCCTGAATCCCGCCTTTCGGAAGCGGCAGACGGCAGGGGCCCATGGCGCAATTTTTACAACAGATTCCCTGAATTCCGATGTTACAGGGTTTCATCTTTAGAGCGCGATCAAAAATCGTTTCCACTTCAAGATCGTGGGACCGAGCAATCATCTCCTGTGATGCCACATCGATGGAGGCTAAGATTGGATCAGCCAGCTTCGGGGCTTTGGCAACCTTTGCTTTTTCTACTGCCATTTTGAGGTTCCTCCTCATTTTTATAAAAATGTTGCTATTTAAATTAGTACAGGTCTTAAGAACAAAACCTTTAGACCCGATTATCTCATTCGTTTGAGATTTTCGATCATTTTTTCGAGTTTGGTTTTCTGAATCTTTGCAGCCGTCATGGTTCCGGGTTTCTTTTCTACGCCGGCCTTGGACTCAAGGCGTTTTCGGCTCTCTTCGGCACGCGCCTCTCTCAGGGCATTCTCCTCAGCTTCCCGTTTGGCCACTTCCGCGGCTTCGGCATCCGCTTTCGCCTTGGCTTCCGCCTCTGCTTTCGCTTTGGCTTCTGCCTCTGCTTTGGCTTCGGCATCCGCTTTCGCCTTGGCTTCAGCTTCCACCTTGGCTTTGGCTTCCGCCTCTGCTTTGGCTTTCAGCTCGGCTTCCGCTTTGGCTTTCGCTTCCGGATCTTCTTTGGGTGCTTCCTTCACTTCTGTCTTTGCTTCTGCCTTGGGCTCGGGAGCGGCTTTGGGCGCTTCCTTCGCTTCGGGCTTGGCTTTGGGTTTTGCTTCCGCTTTAGGCGCGGGTGCTTTCTTTGCCGCCGGTTTCTTTTCAGCTTCCGGTTCCCCGAAATCCAGGTTGGGTTCGGGAGAAGCAGCCAGAAGATCCGCCGTTTCAAGGTCAAGCACTTTGGAGACGTCCGCCACACCTGAGGCCGTTCCGCCGTTTGAGAGCAATTCAATAAAGGATTTCGTCAACCGAACACTTTCCGGATGACGCAGCACCACCACGGATGCACCGGCCAACAGGTAACAAACGGCCGCCACGGACTCCATCATGATCCCCCGTTTTTCAGGATCACCCAGGGTCGGGGCTGCTTCGATGGGCTCTTTGGCTTCCTTGCATTTCCAGATTTCATTTCCCAGGTTGCAGATCATGGGAATCTGCAGTTTATCGTCTTCCTGGGTCAGGGCCGCCATCATGATCCGCTCCATGACAGAGTATGAATACTCCATACCGTATCCAAGACCACCGGTGGTGGGATCGATGATAATCTTGTCGCCGTTAACGCCCAGATTACCCAAAAGGATATTGAGCTGTTTCGCCAGGTTTACATCGATGGGAGACGAAGAGACGATGGCCTGGCCATAGCCCAGGGCGCTGGCACCCACACCCTTGTGGTTTGCCTCTTCCACCGGTCCGAGCGCAACGTTTTGGCCCTCGCAGGTTTCCGAGATCTTTTTCAGCACATCTTCGTCCTTTGCGTTATTGGCGGTACCCCAGAGGACCAAAGGCACATCCACGGCATCAGCAACCGTTTTGGTGATTTCCGCGCTTTCTGAAGCGGAGCGATCCATTCCGTTTGGATCCGTGGCCTTTAGTTGCAGCACAATTAAATCTGCACCGTATTCATCCACGCATTTTTTTGCCCATTTGGCAGGTGAGGCAA
This sequence comes from Desulfobacteraceae bacterium, assembly GCA_016844935.1. Classification (GTDB taxonomy): domain Bacteria; phylum Desulfobacterota; class DSM-4660; order Desulfatiglandales; family Desulfatiglandaceae; genus NaphS2. The sequence continues at coordinate 7,780 of JAERTK010000022.1, forward strand.
TCACGTCCTTGAACGGTGCAATCGCCGCTTCGGGCCACTCTTCTGAAGGGTCATAATCCCAGACTTCCATGGCTACCTTGGGGGCATTGGGCATATTGCCTTCAAAGAGATGGAACGGGTATGAATCTCCTCCACCCAGTTTCACGGCGCCGTCACCAACGCCGAGTGTTGTTTCCCCTATCTTTCCAGAATAGGGCTGTTCGGGAATCTCAAAGGCCAATTTGTGTACCTCCTTCTTGGATTCTTTGTTTGTTCACAATCGTGACCTATGGCCACGGCCTCATAAAAAACCATCTTTCTTCATAAGAAAAACCATCCATTAGACGATGGCAATAACGGGATGTTTTTTCTATAGTGAGCGTGAAAAAACTCACTTGTGAAATATTTTACATAGCCTGCGCAAAAAAATACCTCTGCTTTCGAGGCCATTGGCCGTAAGTTAGAAGATTCCTGGAACGTTGTCAAGGGGTTTTTGCCTGTAATTTAAAAGGGTTTCCCGACCATTCGTTGACCCTACATGTTGTATATAGAATGACAGATATACAACATATAGGGCTATTTATGAAATTATCCCATCAAAAATGCGGTATGCCGCTTTCATGGCCCCATTTTCGCTCGGCAATTCCACAGTCGGCCTCCCTTCCAGGTCAAAGAGCTGGACCTCCGGGTCTTCGGGAACCGTACCGATGAAATCCATGTCGTACTGGCTGAGCGCTTCATCCAGGGCTTCTGACTGACCCGGTTTTGCCCGGTTAACCATGACCACTTTTCGGCTGATATTCAACTTGAGCGCATCTGTTAATTCCACAATACGCTGGGCCGCCTGTAATCCCCGCCTGGTGGCGTCGGATACCACGAGCAGCACATCAATATTGTTGGTGGTGAGTCGGCTGATATGCTCCATTCCGGCCTCATTGTCCACCACGAGATACCTGTAATTGTCCATCAATTTTTCCAGATATTGTGTCAAGAGCGTATTGGCCGCGCAATAGCATCCTGAACCTTCCGGGCGTCCCATGACAACCAGGTCAAATCCTTTGGACTCCACGATCGCTTCTTGAAGTTTCATCTCCATATAGACATCTTTTGTCATGCCCGGTGACACGCCTGTTTTCATATCTTCCCTTGCATCCCCCAGCGTTTCTCCCGCCCCCAGTCCCAACACCTCATTAAGATTGGCATTGGCATCGGCATCCACCGCCAGTACAGGTGTTTTGCCTTTCTCCACCAAATATTTAACCAGCATACCGGCTGTCGTGGTTTTACCGGTCCCTCCTTTTCCAGCCAAAGCAACTGAATACGTCATGTTTTCCTCCTCAAGGTGAAAGATAAATTTTAATTGCTATCTTTTCAAAAAATATCTAGAATAAACTGTTTTTTAAAAACCCCTTTTACTAACCCACAACTGTTTTCCATGACAACCAAAAATGAAATATGGGACCAAATAAAACGGAACATCAGGGACGACATTCCTAAATCCGAGTTCAAGACGTGGCTCTCGCAAACGTCTCTTCTGGAGATCAACTCGGAACTGGCTGTTATCGCGGTTCCAAACAAATTTGTCGCAGCATGGCTTTCTGAAAATTACAGTGAGCCCATACGACTGCTGCTGCAAGGTATTGTGGGTGCCCGGCCGACCATCCGATTTTCTTACCGGACCCTTCGAAGCAGAATAAAAGAAAAAAAGAAACCAGCCCACAGACGTTCAAAAACATCCGTTCCCCTTGGATTGGATCCATCCCGCACCTTTTCCCATTTCATTAGGGCCCGTTCCAACGGCCTGGCCTGCTCTTCAGCGCTGGATGTGGCGAACAATCCGTCCTACAAGTATAATCCTCTTTATATCTTTAGCAAACGGAGCCTGGGGAAAACCCATCTTTTGCACGCCATCGGCAATGAGGTCATGAAAAAAGACCCCAATAAAAAGGCCCTTTACCTGTCGGCTGAAAACATTCTTTCCAAATTTGAAAAAGAGGCTCCCTACAGGGTTGATCGTTTCTGGGGGGTAGAAGGCCCTCCCCAATTCTTGTTGCTCGACGATATGCACACCGTCGTCTCTCTGGGAAAAATTCAAAAAGAACTACTTTCTCTGTGCAACCTTTTTCTAGAGTCAAAACGTCAATTGGTGGTTGCCGCCACCGCACCCCCTGGCCAGATTAAAAACCTCTTACCCCAGTTGCGTTCCCGCCTTGAATGGGGTTTGATTACTGAAATAAAGGTCCCAGACCAGGAAACGAAAATGAACGTGGTCCACCAGAAAGCAAAACACACGGGTCTTCAGCTTCGGGAGGATGCGCGTTTTTTCCTGGCAAGCTCTACCAATGACCTGAAAAATCTGGTCCGTAAAATTGAAAAACTCAAGGTTCACGCAGCAATTTACGGAAACAAAATGGATATTTCCATTGTGAAATCCATTCTTGAAGATAAAGTTCATGCTCAGATTGGACCTGAGCATATTCAAGAGGTCACTGCGAAATATTTTCGGATTTCACCGGCCGATCTTTTGAGCCGAAAGAAGGAGCAGAAAATATCTTATCCCAGACAAGTGGCCATTTTTCTGACAAGGAAATACACGGACATGTCTTTAAAGGAAATTGGAAGAGCTTTCGGCAATAAACATCATTCGTCTATAATTTACTCAATTAATAATATTGAGAAAAATATTCAATCAAAAATAGCGGTTATTAATGATATAAATAAATTAAGAGGGTTTATTACAAACAGTTCGGTTGGATAATATATTTGGAATTGTGCAAATGCTTGTCAACCATTGTTCAAAAAGTGAAAAAATTAATAGCCTGGGCTTTTCTCTGAAAGTTGCAGATCATTTCTTTCTGGAAGGATTAAAGAAAGAAAATATACAAAACCAGAAGGTTAATCGCCTTTCAAACAAATCTACAAGGCCTTATTATTAGTGTTATCTTTATAGATATAAAAGAATAATAAAACAATCACCAACGGAGGAAACAATGGAGATAAAAATTGATCGGACTGAGCTCCTTAAATCCGTTTCAAAAGTTCAAAGTATTATCGAAAAAAAAAGCAACATGCCCGTATTATCAACGATTCTGTTTACGGCAGATGGTTCAACGGTTCGAATCAGCGCAACAGATTTGGAACTCGGTTTTCAGGAAACGATTAATGCTCAGGTGATTGAAGAGGGGAGCATAACGCTGTCCGGACGAAAAATTTTTGAAATTCTCAAAGAGACCCGGTCATCGGAATTTCATATTAAAGAAAAGGAAAATAACTGGATATTTCTCTCCGATGGTGTTGCCCGGTTTAATCTGGCTTCCATTTCACCTGAAGAATTCCCCGCATTTGTGGAACCGGAAGGTGTTGCCATGATTGCCATGGACGGCGACACACTCGTGAACATGATCAACAAAACAATTTACGCGGTGACCGTTGAAGAAGCGGGGTTCAAGCTGTCCGGTGTGTTAACCGAAAAAGTTGTGGTGGATGAAAAAAATCTTTTAAGAATGGTCGCAACGGATGGTCACAGACTTTCGCTCATTGACAAATCATTTTCCAACATTGAATCTCTGGAACTCAGTGAGGGGGTCATGATCCCCAAAAAGGGGATGAGTGAATTGAGTAAAATGGCGGCCGATGGTGGCACCATAGAGATTGGCTTCAAGGAAAAAAACTGTGTGGCAAAAAAGGGTAATGCTTTTCTGGTGATGCGTCTTCTGGAAACCAATTTCCCGGATTATAATGCGGTGATGATAAAAAATGAAAGGGAACCGGTTAATATCAGCAAAGCGGTTTTTCTGGAAGCCATGAGAAAAATGCTTATCTTGAGCAACGAGCGGTACAGGGCGGTGAAAATTACACTGGAAAATAATGTGATGGATCTCGTTTCAACTAACCCGGATTTGGGCGAGGGTCAGGAAAACATAGAAATAAAATACAACGGCGAGCGTGTCGAAGCGGGTTTTAATCCGAAATATTTCATTGATACGCTTCAATCCATGCAGAGTGAAACCATCCATCTGGATTTTACGGATAGTTCGAAGCCATTTGTGCTTACAGGTGAAGCAGATGAAGGTTTCGTGGGTCTCATTATGCCCATGAGGGTTTAGAATGACAGAAGAAAGAGCGTATGAAGCATCAGATATTAAAGTATTAGAAGGTTTGTCGGCCGTCCGAAAAAGACCGGCCATGTACATCGGAAATACGGCTTTTGAAGGCCTCCATCACCTGGTTTACGAAGTGGTGGATAACAGTATTGATGAGGCGTTGGCCGGGTTTTGCGATTTGATCGAGATCAAATTGATGACGGACAACAGCGTCGTGATTCGGGACAATGGGCGGGGTATTCCCGTGGATATGCATGAATCCGCCAACATGCCGGCCCTGGAAGTGGTCATGACCAAACTTCACGCAGGCGGAAAATTCGACAACAAAACATACCAGGTTTCCGGAGGACTTCACGGTGTCGGTGTTTCCGTGGTGAATGCGCTTTCCAGCCATTTGGAGGTTGAAGTATACCGGGACGGAAAAATTTATTATCAACGGTACGAAAGAGGGGAATCCAAAACAGGTCTTGAAATCAGGGGCGAAACCGCCAGAACCGGAACTAAAATAAACTTCGTTCCGGACCCGCTTATTTTTGAAACGTTCATTTTTGATTTTGAGACATTGGCCAAAAGGATGCGTGAGCTCTCTTTTCTGACAAAGGGCCTGCGGATAAAAATTCTGGATGAGAGAACGGGAAAGAAAAAAGATTTTCTATACGAGGGGGGGATTGAGTCTTTTGTAGAGTATCTCAACCGAAACAAGGAATTGCTCCACCGAAAACCCATTGCTATTTCAGGCGAAAAAAGCGGTGTGATAGTTGATATTGCCCTTCAGTACAACAACTCCTACAAGGAAAACCTATTTACCTTTGCCAATAACATTAACACAAAGGAGGGGGGAAGCCATCTGGCAGGCTTTAAGTCCGCCCTGACCCGGAGTATCAATTCGTACCTCAGCAATTCCCCAATGGCAAAAAATGTCAAAGAAAAGCTTTCGGGAGATGATGTCAGGGAAGGTTTGACAGCGGTTATCAGCGTAAAACTCCCTGAGCCCCAGTTTGAAGGCCAGACAAAGACAAAGCTTGGCAACAGCGAGGTCAAAGGTCTGGTTGAAACCCAGGTCAATGAAGGTTTGGGGACCTTTTTTGAAGAAAACCCACCCATCATAAAGGCCATTTTAGGAAAGGTCATTGACGCCGCCAGAGCCAGAGAGGCGGCCAGAAAAGCCAAGGAACTGGCCAGAAGAAAGGGGATCTTGTCGGACCACTCACTCCCTGGAAAGTTGGCCGATTGCCAGGAAAAGGACCCCGCTCGAAGTGAAATCTTCATTGTGGAGGGAGACTCGGCAGGGGGTTCCGCAAAACAGGGTCGAAATCGAAGAAACCAGGCCATTTTACCCCTCAAGGGGAAAATTCTGAATGTGGAAAAGGCCCGATTCGACAAAATGATTTCGAGCGATGAAATCCGAACCATGATCGCGGCCCTTGGCACGGGAATCGGGGAAAAAGACTATACCCTGGATTCCCTCAGATATCACAAAATTATCATCATGACAGATGCGGATGTGGACGGGGCTCATATCCGAACCCTTCTCCTGACATTCTTTTTCAGGCAGATGCCGGATCTTATTGAGAGCGGATATCTCTATGTGGCGCAGCCGCCCCTTTATCGTGTGTCGCGGAAGCGGAAAGATCTTTTTATCAAGGACGAGGAGAAATTTAACGATTATATACTGGATCGAATTTCCGAGAATGAAAGAGTTGTCTTTGAAGACGGCAGGGAAATATCCGGGAAAAGGCTCATCAAACTGTTAAACCGGCTTGTCAAATTTTTTGACGATATGGAGAAACTTTCACGGAAAGGTTACAGCTATAAATTTCTTGAAGCGCTCATTTTAAATGGGGTAACCGCAACAAAGCAATTCAAAGATAGGGATTTTATCGAAGACCTGGTCAAACGGCTTAATACGGATGGCTTTGATATAAACGACCTCAAGACAACCGAAGATGATGGATATTTCCAATTCAACGTGACCGAAACACAGAATGGCGGCCACACGTTCAGTGTTGACTGGGAATTTTTAACGTCTCCCGATCTTCGCCGTTTGATACGCCTTTCTCAGGACTTTCGGGAACTCAAATTGCAGGGCTTCAGGGTTAACGGGAAAGAAGACAAACAGAAAATAGAGGACCCCCGTTTATTCCTTAACGACCTCATGGAGAAAGGCAAAAAAGGTTTAACCATTCAAAGATATAAGGGTTTGGGTGAAATGAATCCCGGCCAGTTGTGGACCACCACCATGGATCCTGAAAAACGGGTGCTTCTCCAGGTAAAAGTGCAAGATGCGGTGGAGGCAGATCATATCTTTACCATACTCATGGGGGACAAGGTGGAACCCCGAAGAGAGTTTATCCAGAACAATGCCATGGAAGTAACGGAATTGGATATATAAGAAATCATAAAAATTGGAGAAACCAAAATATTATGCTGCAGGATTTAGAACCTGAATTTGTAAACATTGAAGATGAGATGAA
>JAERTK010000023.1 GCA_016844935.1 Desulfobacteraceae bacterium
GGTCGGGGGGGGAGCGGGCTTCTGCAAAACCGGCGTTTCCACGAAATCAAGGGCACCTTTCGGCAGCACCGGCGGTTCAAGGCCCATCTCTTCAAAGGCTGACATCAACCGTTTGGTGTCAAAAAAAATCTCTTTGAGTTCGTTCCCTGGGTTCAAAAGCTTTTATCCTTCAGCGCCCTGGCCCGATCCAGAATCAGGTGCGCCACGTCGATTTTCCCCATGAGGGGGGAATCCTCCACACGGCCGTCCGCATAAATGATTTTGACTGCGTTGGTGTCCGTCTGGAACCCTGCGTCTTTCCTGGAAACATCGTTTGCCACGATCATGTCCAGGTTTTTGGCGGTGATCTTTTTTTGTGCATTATTAAGAAGATTTTCGGTTTCCGCTGCAAACCCCACCAGGATGCAGGGGTGGTCTTTTTTCGTCTGTCCCAGCAGGGCCAGTATGTCCGGGTTTTTGACCATGTGGAGGGAAACCGAATCCGCCCCTTTCTTGACTTTCTGGCGGGCCATCTCCTTTGGCCGGTAGTCGGAAACGGCGGCCGCCTTGATGATCACGTGGCAGCCGGACCGGTGCTCAAAAACCTTTCTTTTCATTTCTTCCGCCGTCTGGACGGGGCAGAAATGAATGCCGGGGGGCGGTTTCATATTCGTGGGGCCGCTGACCAGTACCACCTCCGCCCCCCTTCGGAGGGCGGCCCGGGCCAGGGCATACCCCATTTTCCCCGAGCTTCTGTTGGAGATGAATCTCACCGGATCAATATGCTCCGTGGTGGGTCCGGCCGTCACCAGGATTTTGAGGTCTGCAAGGTCCCGTTCCGAGAGGAGGATCTGGGCTTGTTCAAAAATATCGGCCGGGTCCGGCAGACGTCCGGGGCCTTCTGTTCCGCAGGCCAGTTCACCGCTCCCGGGAGCCATGACATGAAAGCCCCGTTCTTGAAGCAGATTCAAATTGTCCTGGACCGCCGGGTTCAGGAACATGCGATCGTTCATGGCCGGGCAGATAAGCGTCGTGGCGGTGGCAGCCAGCATGCAGGTGGAGAGAAAATCGTCCCCGATGCCGTGGGCCATTTTGCCGATGATGTTGGCGGTGGCCGGCGCAATGATGATGAGGTCCGCATCCTGGCCGCAGCGGATATGGTCCATGGGGGTCTCATCGCCTCCGAACATGCGGGCAATCACTTTGTTCCCGGAAAGGGTTTCAAGGGTGAGGGGGGTCACGAACCATGTGGCGCTTTCCGTCATGGCTACTTCCACCTGAAAATCCGCTTTAACCAGAAGCCGCACCAGCTCCGGTGCTTTGTAGGCGGCGATCCCGCCGGTCACTCCCACCAGGACTTTTTTTCCTTTCACGGGTTCTCCTTAATATCTGGCTTTGACAGTAACTGCTGAAAATCAGTTTAAAAGAGTGGGGGCCGGGTGTCAAGTTGCAGATTCGAAACGGTAAAAAGCCCGCGGGAAAATCCGTTCTCTGAGAATTTTCTATGACTTGATTATTTCATAGACCCCGGGTATTCTGACGATCAACTTGAATGAAGGAGGATGAATGAAAATGCTGCGCATGAAACGGTTGCTCTCGTTTATGGCTCTGGGGATGGTCATGGTGGTTTTCTGCACCGGTTTTGCCTGGGGACAGGGCCGGGGCATTACAGTGAAAATCCGGGCCGAAAACGATCCTAACGCGCCGGTCAGCGAAAACCTGAAACTCTACGACAACAGCTATGCCCTGGTAATCGGAAACGATGACTACCGGGCCGGATGGCCCAAACTGAGCAAAGCCATCTCAGATGCTCAGGAAATTGCGGGGGAACTGGAAAAGCGCGGTTTTCAGGTGACTTTTAAAAAAGATCTGGACAGTGCCGGCATGCAGCAGTCGTTGAAGGAATTTTTCGCCCTCAAGGGGGCTGATTCCAGCGCGCGGTTGTTCCTCTGGTATGCGGGGCACGGCCATACCCTCAAGGATGAAGGGTTCCTGGTGCCCATCGACGCGCCGCCGCCCACATCCCCCCAGTTCAAGTTGAAAGCCATACACATGCGGGATTTCGGCGGATTCATGCGCCTGGCGGAGAGCAAGCACGTCTTTGCGGTGTTTGACAGCTGTTTTTCCGGTACCATTTTTCAGACGCGGGCCGGCATGGTGCCGGCGGCCGTGACACGGGCCACCACCAAACCGGTTCGCCAGTTTCTCACCTCCGGCGACGCCAACCAGGAGGTGAGCGATGACGGCACGTTCCGAAAGCTCTTCCTCAGGGCCATCCGGGGGGAGGGGAGGGCCGACGCCAACGGAGACGGTTATCTGCTGGGTACGGAACTGGGGCTCTACCTGTCGGGCGAAGTGACCAACATTACGGAACAGACCCAGACGCCACGCTACGGCAAGCTTCGCGATGCAGACTATAACCTGGGAGATTTCGTGTTCCTGCTCCCCGGCAGGTCCCGGGAAGAAGTGAAGGGTGACCAGAAAGCAGGGGCCGGCGAAAGCGGTCCTCCCGCCCTTCCGGGGGGTGAAGACCAGATGGTGGAAATTTCCCTCTGGGCCTCCATTGCCGCTGATGATGATGTGCCCCAGTTTGAGGCATATCTTGAAAAATACCCCAACGGCCACTTTGCAGCGGTGGCCAAACGAAAGATTGAGGCCTTGAAGGCGCCCGAGCAGCCTGCTGCGGGGAAACCGCCCGAAAAGAATGCCCATGGGGGAAAGACCGAAGAAGCCCCCCTTCAGATCGCTTCCGGTTCCAAACTGGTAAAATCCGGTAAGGATTCCCAGACCGAAAGCTGGTCGCCAAAGGCCCCTTCACAGGCGGAAAAACCCATTGTCCTGGCCGCACAAACCGAGCTGGATCCCCTGTATTCGGGTACGGGGAAGACCGTGGTTATGGCCAAAGACGGTAAAGAAAAGGAAAGCGCGGCGGCCGGGGTGACCGACGGCTACGCCATTGCGCCCGGTGCCTGGACCCTCAGCGACCCCCAGGGCGACAGCCTTTACAAGGTGGACGGTAAATGGATTCACATGAAGGTGAATGGGGGACATAACATGTGGGACTGCAACCGGGGCACGGCGCCGATTTTGTGGGTCAAGGCCCCTTCCGCCACCACCTGGACGGCCCAGGTGAAGTTTGAGATGCCGTCGCGCCTGGGTCGAACCCTCTGCGGTCTGGTGTTATGGAACGGTCGAAAGGATCGGCCGGTAAATGCTCTTTATGTGGGTCCCACGGATACCACCGAAATCCAGGTGGCCGGCTCTTACCGGGGCGGATGCCGTAGCGGTCACGGCAACCTGGCTGACCTGGAAGGGAGCCTGGGGGATTTTCGCACACGGTATACGGGCGCCAGCGGCTGGCTTCGACTCTCTAAACAGGGGAACAGGGTTTCGTTTTTTTTCAAGAGCCCCCACCAGAAGCAATGGCGTTTCCTGGGCTCACTGGTGATCGAGAAAAAAGATGGGTTCTCCCATATCGGGCTGATGGCCAAGACCTGGAGCAACGAACCCATGCAGGTTTCTTTTTCGGATTTTCGAATCATGCCGGATCTGGCCGGCGTTAAACGGTGGGTGCCGGCCTATTTCTCGGCCCTGGAAAAACAGGGTAAAGTAATGTTTTCCGGAAAAGGCTACAGCGATTTTGAATGGAGCGACCCCCAGGGGGATTCGGTTCACGAGATCGTAGGCGCTGACGTCAAGATAAAGGTCAATGGCGGTCACAACATCTGGGATTGCAATCGAAATCGCGCCCCCATCCTGAGCGTGGAGACGCCCCCTGCGGACACCTGGACGGCTCAGGTGGCGTTTGACATGCCCACACGGGTGGGGCGAAGTCACCTGGGGCTGGCGCTTTGGAACGGCCGGGAAGAGCGCCCGGTTTATGTTTTGTCTTTCGGGCCGACCGATACCAAAGAACTTCAGGTGGCGGGCAGCTACCGCGACAGCTGTCGCAGCGGACCCAATGAGCTCAGGAAACACGTCGGGAACACCGGCAATTTCAGACTTGCCTACGACCGCACAAAGGGTTGGCTTCGCATCAGTCGGCACAAGAACCAGTACAGCTTCTATTTCAAGAGCCCCCACGAGAAACAATGGCGCAAGCTGGGAACCCTGTTGTCCACGGTCAAGGACGGCTTCACTCGAATCGGGTTTATGGCCAAAACCTGGAGCAACCAGCCGGTGGAAGTCACCTTTTCCGATTTCACGATCATGACCGGCGTGGCGGGTGTGAAGCGATGGATGCCGGCCTATTTTTCGCGACTTCAGAATGGAAAACCGGAGGTTTTTTCTGGAAAAAGTTACGGTGATTTTGAATGGAGCGATCCCCAGGGTGACTCCTTTCATCGGATCACCGGGTCGTCGGTTCGCATGAAAGTGAAAGGTGGCCACAATACCTGGGATTGCACACGGGGCATGGCCCCCATGCTGACGGTGGAGATGCCACCCCGTGATACCTGGGTGGCCCAGGTGGACTTCAGTATGCCCAAACGGGTGGGCCGCTCCGTGGCCGGCCTGGTGATCTGGAACGGCCGGGAAGAACGGCCCGTGCATGCCCTTTATTTCGGTCCCACCGAGGCCAGTATCATCCAGGTATCCGGCTCCTGCCGGGATAGCTGTCGCAGCGGTTCCCGTGAACTGGCAAAACACCGGGGCAGCAGTGGAAAGTTTGAGATCAATAACAACACCACAACCGGTCGGTTGCGAATTATCAAAAGTGGGAATTCATACCGGTTTGCCTTGAGTACGCCCAATGTGAAGGGTTGGCAGGACCTGGGGAAGATTGAATCAACGGTGAAGGATGGGTTTAAACGGGTTGGTGTGATGGCCAAAACCTGGGGCAATGAGCCGGTTGAGGTGACCTTCAGAAATTTTATGATCCTGCCGGGCGGCTGGAACTAAATGGTGAATTTATTGCTTGATTGAATCCACCCGTGGGTGTAGCATATACCTCTTCCGGAAGTGGAATTGATCTTGATCTGCCCCGGAATGATTTGTTTGTTCTAACGTGTTTGGATGAGCCGGTTTTTTGATTCATCCTGAGCCAATTGTTTAACTTTTTTTGGATAGGGAGTTTTGGAATGTCAAAAGTGATACTGGTTGCCACAGAAAAACCTTTTGCCAAGGCCGCTGTGGACCGCATGAAAGAGGTGGTAGCGAAGAATCCTGATTTTGAATTGAAACTGCTTGAAAACTATACGGATAAGCAGGAGTTTCTGGACGCCGTAAAAGACGTGGATGGGCTCATTATCCGCAGTGACAAAGCCACCCGGGAAGTCCTGGAAGCCGCCGATAATTTGAAAGTGGTGGTGCGAGGCGGGGCTGGCTACGACAATATCGACTGTGAGGCGGCCACCGAAAAAGGCATTTGTGTCATGAATACACCGGGGCAGAACAGTAATGCGGTTTCCGAGCTGGTGTTCGGCATGATGCTCAACCTGGTTCGGCACCAGTATGTGGGAAAGCCCGGTACGGAATTGAGGGGAAAATCCATTGGCATTCACGCTTATGGCAACGCCGGGAAATGTGTGGCGCGGCTAGGTAAGGGATTCGGCATGGATGTCTATGCCCACGACCCCTATGTGGACAGAAGCATCATGGAAAATGACGGGGTCAAACCGGTGGATTCAAGGGAAGAACTCTACGCCATCTGTGATTTCATCAGCCTTCACATCCCGGGAAATGACGAAACCGTCAACTCCATTAATTTTGAACTCCTCTCCAAAATGAAAGAAGGGGCGGCCCTCATCAACACGGCCCGGAAAGAAGTCATCGATGAGGAAGGCTTGAAAAAAATGTTTTCCGAAAGACCGGATTTTTGCTACGGCTCTGACCTGACCCCGGACTGCAAAGACGAAATCTGTACCACCTGCGGGGACCGCAGCTTCTTTACCGCCAAGAAGATGGGCGCCCAGACCGCCGAGGCCAATATCAATGCCGGGGTGGCTGCCGTCACACAGATCATCAACTTTTTCGAAAAGGGAGATGAGACCTTCAGGGTCAATAAAAAAGCCTGAAATTCAGATGATTGTCAGCCTGTATAAAGGGCACTCACCCTCCATGGGGTGTGCGCCCTTTACGCAGGAAAGTACTAAATAACAACCCCGCCCTTTCCAGATCATTTTCCTGTTATGAACCCTAAAAAAGAATAAGGAGAGCCCATGACCACATCAAATGCGTATCAAGACAAACCATGGCTGGCCCATTATGACAAAGGTGTTCCGGAATCTGTGACTTACGAGGAAACATGCCTTCCGGAGTTCCTGGACCGCTCTGCTCAAAAATTCCCCGACACAATGGCGCTTCTTTTCCAGGGGTACAAAGTGACCTTCCGGGAGCTCAAGGAAATGGTGGACCGTTTTGGGGCCTGTCTGGCAGAGCTCGGTATCCAAAAAGGGGACAGCGTGGCCATTCTTTTGCCCAACGTCATCCCCTGTGTTGTGGCATATTATGCTATTTTAAAAATTGGTGCCACCGCCGTCATGAATAACCCCCTTTACACGGACCGGGAGCTGGAGCATCAGTTCAATGATTCCGGTTCAAAGCTGCTGATTACCCTGGATCTTCTGGGAAACCGCATGATTGACCTGCGGCCTAAGACCAGCATCAAGCACATCATCTACACATCCATCGGCGATTATCTCCCCTTTCCCAAAAATCTCCTGTTTCCCCTGGTGGGCAAGAAGAAGGGGCTGAAGGCGGATGTGAAGTCCGCGCCGGATGTGCACCGCTGGAAAGACACTCTGGAAAGATTAAACGGCCAACCGCCCAAAGTCAAACTCTCCTTCGATGATACGGCCATGTACCAGTACACCGGTGGGACGACGGGGGTCAGCAAGGGCGTTATGTTGACCCACAGCAACCTCAGCAAGCAGGTACAGCATATCCGGGCCTGGTTCCCGGAATTAAACGACGGTGAAGAGATTATGCTGGGAGCGTTGCCTTTTTTTCACGTATTCGGATTGTCAACGACCATGAATTTTTCCATCTATGCGGGCTGGGGGAATATCCTCATTCCCAAACCGCAGCCGGAACAGCTCATGGAAGCCATCACCAAGTTCAAACCCACCTTTGCGCCACTGGTGCCCACCATGTTCATCGGCCTGCTGAACCATCCCGGGATCGACCAGGCCGATCTCACTTCCATCAAGGGATGCTTTTCCGGAAGTGCGCCCCTGCCTGTGGAGGTGATCCGGGATTTTGAAGCCAAAACGGGCTCCACCATCGTGGAAGGCTTCGGTATGACCGAATCATCCCCGGTGACCCACATCAACCCGTTTATCGGTGAGCGGAAGGTGGGGAGTATCGGGCTGCCCATTTCCGATACCGAATGTCGCATTGTGGATCTCAACGACGGTGAGACGGATATGCCCCTGGGGGAATCAGGTGAATTGCTGCTCAAGGGCCCCCAGGTTATGAAAGGGTACTGGAACAAACCGGAAGCCACGGCCGAGACCCTGACGGATGGGTGGCTTCACACCGGTGATATCGGCATGATGGACGAGGATGGGTATTTCTACATTGTGGACCGCAAGAAGGATATGATCATTTCCGGTGGGTACAATGTGTATCCCCGCGATATTGAGGAAGTATTCTTCGAACATCCCAAGGTCCTGGAGGCTGCGGCCCTGGGCGTGCCGCACCCCAAGCGTGGGGAACAGGTGAAGGTATTCGTGGTGTTGAAAGAGGGGGAAACGGGGACCGAAGAAGAATTCCTCGCTTACTGCAAAGACAAGCTGGCGGCCTACAAGCTGCCCACCATGATTGAATTCAGGGATGATCTGCCCAAGACCAATGTGGGCAAGGTGCTGAAAAAGGATTTGAGAGAATAACCCGTGATCCCCTCGGAGGAAATACTGCGTGTACAGAAATGAGCAGTTTAGGCATCTGACGGAATGTTCCCCTTTTGGCATATCCATTTCCAACGAGGATCTGGTAATCGAATATGTGAACCCCATGTTCACGGAGATTTTGGGGTATACCCTGGAGGATATCCCCCATAAGAAAGTCTGGTTTGAAAAAGCGTACCCCGATGAAAACTATCGGGATGAGGTGGCGCTCACCTGGAAGGCGGATGCGGAAATTGCGAAGGAAACCGGAAAGCCGGAACCCAGGACTTTCAGGGTGCGGTGTAAAGATGGTGCCGACAAAATGATACGGTTCAGGGCCGTGGATATGGGGAGCGGCCGGCAGCTTTTGGCCTATGAAGACAGAACCGCTGAAATGGCGGTTGAAACGGCTCTCAGATCGTCTGAGGAGGCAGCGAAAAAGGAAGCCGCCAAACTCTCTTCAATGATCTCAGGCATGGAGGAAGGGGTTGTTTTTGCTGATAAGGACAATCGGATTGTAGAAGTCAACGATTACTTCTGTGCTTTTGTGGGGAAGTCGAAAGAGGAAATTCTTGGAAAGGGGCTTGAGGATTTTCATTCGGGGAAAATCCTGGAAACGGTGATGGGGTACATCGAGGGATTCCGGGAAAATCCCCAGTCTGAGGCCATTGTGCTTCAGCGGGCCATAGGGGATGCGGAAACCATCCTCAGGGCGCAGCCCATTTACCGGGAAAACCGTTATGACGGGGCGTTGCTCAATGTCATCAATGTGACCGAACTGGTGATGGCCCGGCGTGAAGCGGAGGCCGCTAGTATTGCCAAGGGCCAGTTTTTGGCCAATATGAGCCATGAGATTCGAACCCCCATGAATGCTGTTATCGGCATGACCGATCTCTTGCTGGATACGGATCTGGAGGCGGAGCAGCTGGACTATGCCGAGACGGTTAAAAGCGCCGCAAACGGTCTGCTCATCCTGATTAACGATATCCTTGATTTTTCAAAGATAGAGTCCGGTAAACTGGAATTCGAGGAAATCGGTTTCGACCTTCGGTATGTGGTGGAGGGGGTGGGCGAAATGATGGCGCCCAATGCCCAGGCCAAAGGGATTGAATTCACGTGTTTTGTGGACCCCTATTGCGAAGTCAGGCTGCGGGGTGATCCTGAACGGCTGCGGCAGGTGCTGGTGAACCTGTCCGGGAACGCCGTCAAATTTACCGAAAAGGGTAATGTGGATATCCATGCATCGATGATGCGGGACGAAGATAACCGGGTCCTGATTCGATTTGCCATATCCGACACCGGTGTCGGTATTCCACAGGATCGGCAGGAGGCCATTTTCAGCAGTTTTACCCAGGTGGACGGGGGTACCACGCGCCGGTTCGGAGGAACGGGTCTCGGTTTGAGTATCTCAAAACGGCTGGTGGAATTGATGGGCGGTCAGATAGGTCTGGAGAGTGAAGAGGGGAAAGGCAGTACTTTCTGGTTCACCATACCTTTCGGAAAACAGGACAAACGTGAAAAACTTCCCATGAAAACCCGCCAGAGTGTCCGGGGAAGTCATATCCTCATTGTGGACGATAATGCCACCAACCGTACCATCCTGAACAAAACCCTGGTTTCATTCGGGTGTTTTCCGGAAGAAGTTGAAACCGGAGAAGAAGGCTTGGCTTTGTTGAACCTGAGAATGGTGGAGGGTCGCCCTTTCGATGCCATTTTGCTGGATCATCAGATGCCTGAAATGGATGGTGAAGATGTGGTTCGCGCCGTCCGATCCCAGCCCGAAAATGATAATACCCGAATATTGATTTTGACATCGGTGGGTGAGAGAGGGGATGCACGCCATTTCATGGAGCTGGGTTGTGCCGCTTATCTGACGAAGCCGGTTCGCCAGTCCCAGCTTCTGGATGCCCTGGCTGAAACCCTGGTGGACCCTGATGTTGAGGTAAGTTCCCAGGAGAAAGTCCGGGACAAGGTGATTATTACACGGCACAGCCTGGGAGAAGATGCCGTGGGCAAGGCCCGGTTGCTGGTGGTGGAAGATAATCTGGTGAACCAGAAAGTGGCAATGCGAATGCTTGAAAAGGCCGGGCACAGGGTCCATGTGGCCAATAATGGCATCGAGGCGCTGGCAGCGATCAAGAATACGTCCTATGACATGGTGTTGATGGACATTCAGATGCCTGAGATGGATGGGTATGAGGCCACCGCCGAAATCAGGAAAATGGCGCCTGAATACCGGGAACTGCCGGTCATCGCCATGACGGCAAACGCCATGAAGGGGGACCGGGAAAAGTGCATTGCCGCCGGTATGGATGACTACATTTCCAAACCGGTGAAACCGAAAGGGTTGCTGGAAATGGTCCAGCGCTGGGCTGGCAAAAAGGTTATCAGGCCGACTGTGGGGGTGGATCATTATCCGCCTGACCCCGACCTGCCCGTGGACTTAAGACGGTTGAAAGATTTTACCGGGGGAGACAAAGATTTTGAAAAGGAAATCATAGATCTTTTCCTCAAAGACACCTTGAAACATCTGGCCCGCCTGGAAAAAGCCATCAACGGGGGCAATGCATCAGATGTGGAAGCGGCTGCCCACTCCATCAAAGGAGCGGCTGCAAATATGGGCGCTGAAAAATTCCGCAAACTGGCCCAGGACCTCGAAACAAAAGGAAACGCCTGTGTGTTGCGCGATATTGGCAATGAGCTTGACCTTTTGAAATCGGCTTTTGCGGAAATTGAACAGTTCTTTAAGGAAAGCGGCGGATCACCCCCATGAAAACCCCCGAAGTGGATTTAAGCGATTGCAACATGTGCGGTATCTGTTTTGATTTATGCCCCACGACGTTTCAATTGAATGAATCTGGATATATTGAAGTGGTTCACTTGGACGACTATCCTGAAAAGGACATTGATGAGGCCATAAAAAATTGCAGGGGTGACTGTATTTACTGGGCGGAATCAGGATGATTATTTTTAACGGAAAATTTACATGGGATGGAAAAACCGACACCGGTAACAAGCCTGTGAGCTGGTGGCCCGGAAGCCAATATCTCACCATTGTGGACATCTCCGCTGAAAAGACCGATGTGGTGATGCTTAAGCCGTTCATCGTCCTGGCGTCTGACGCCAGGGAGGCCTATTCCATTCATAAGCGGTATCAGGATTTGATCGTAGGGGTTTGCAGGGAATTTGATCTTGACATTCAAAAGGTACTTTGGGTGCGTTGCAACCGGGATGTTGAAAATGAGATGAAGGTTGCGGTTCTCAAATTGTTAACCGGAAAGGGCCCTTACCGGGTATTTGATCTCAAATGGCGAGCAGTAATGCCCAATGAACGAAAGCTGGTGGATTCCATTCTGCCGCTCTCTTCAGGGCTGAAAACGGGAGGATAAAATGTCACAGACAGTACAAGTGAAAAATGTTGGTTTACGGGGGGTGACCGTTGCAGATACCAAAATCAGCTTTATCGATGGTGATAACGGCATTTTGTTATATCGGGGATATCGCATTGAGGAGCTGGCCGAAGCCTCTACCTTTATGGAAGTGGCGTACCTCATTCTCTACGGCGTTCTGCCGGATAAAAAAACGCTTGAGGACTTTGAAAATCGGGTCAGGGGAGCCAGGTCTCTTCCAGACTATGTGGTGGATAATTTAGGAAATTTACCTCAAAACGCAGCGCCCATGGATGTGCTTCAGTCTTCCATCGCCGCCCTTAGCATGTCTGACCCCGATTTGAATGAAGATTCAAGGTCGGCCAATGTGAACATGGCCATTCGATTATTGGCCCGGATGCCGGTACTGGTGGCAGCCTGGCACCGGATCAGTCAGGGACTGGATCCTTTGCCGTCTGATGATGCACTGTCCCATGCCGAAAATTTCCTGTGGCAGTTCCATGGTAAAAAACCCGATGCGGAAATGGCCCGGGATCTGGATACGTGCCTGGTGCTCCATGCGGACCACACCTTTAACGCGTCCACTTTTGCCTGCCGGGAGGTGGTTTCCACCCGGGCACACATGTATGCGGGGGTTTGCGCCGGAATCGGCGCCCTTTCAGGTAGCCTTCATGGCGGTGCCAATGCCCGGGTTATGAGAATGCTTCTTGAACTGGAATTGGAAAAAGACATTCCGGGATGGGTAAAAAGGGAGCTGGATGGTGGTGGGAAGATCATGGGGATGGGACACGCGGTTTATAAGACCATGGACCCAAGGGCCAAATTCCTGAAAAGCATGGCTGAGCGTCTCGGCCAAAAAACCAATCAGGAACGGTGGCACGAGCTTTCAACCCAGATTGAAGAATACGGTATCCAAGCCTTTCGAGATCGGGGCAAAATGAATATTTTGCCCAATGTGGATTTTTACAGTGCGCCGGTTTATCATATTATGGGGATTCCCTTTGATTTTATGACCCCCATTTTCGCCATCTCAAGGGTTTCCGGCTGGTGCGCCCATATCATCGAAGAAAAATTCGCCGATGCTCAGGAAAAGCCGGCCCTTTACAGACCCAAAGCGGAGTATGTGGGTGAATACTGTGGGTTGACCGGTTGTGAATATGAACCCATTGAGGAACGGAAAGGAGAATAAAATTGGCTGAGCAGAAAGAATCCCCCTTTGTGTGTCATGTGTTTGTTTGTACCAATGACCGACTTGGAAAGAAGAAATCCTGTGCGGACGGTAACAGTCCGGCTGTTCGAAAAGCCCTTAAAGAAGCCATTGCAGACAAGGGTTTGAAGGGCAAGGTGCGGGTTTCTCAATCGGGGTGCCTGGGCCTTTGCGCCAAAGGTCCCAATGTCATCATTTACCCTCAGAAAGTCTGGTTTTCGGATGTTTCAACCGACGATGCGGATCTCATTATTTCAAAAATCGAATCTTTCATAGATTAAACGGCCGGAACGCTGACGGCCTGGAGATGACCAAAATGCAATTAGCCATGATCGGTCTGGGGCGTATGGGGATGAATATGGCCAGACGACTCCTGCTGGAAGGCCATGAGGTGGTGGCTTACAACCGAACGGCGGAAAAGACGGACCAACTGGTGAATGATGGTGCCACAGGTGCCTATTCACTTGCCGAGGTGGTGCAGGCCCTTTCCCAGCCCCGCATTGTCTGGATCATGCTGCCCGCGGGTTCTCCGGTGGATGCGCATCTGGAACAGCTTCGCGAACAACTGTCCCCCGGGGATATCGTCATTGACGGTGGTAACACCTATTACAAGGATGACGTTCGACGGGCGAAATTTCTGGCGGACAGAAATATACGGTTTGTTGATGCGGGTGTCAGCGGCGGCGTCTGGGGATTAAAAAACGGTTATTGCCTGATGCTGGGCGGCGATGCGGCCACCTTTCAATTCCTGGAGCCCATCTTTAAGTCCCTCGCCCCCGAGAACGGATATCTACACTGCGGGGATACGGGTTCCGGGCATTTTGTGAAAATGGTTCATAACGGCATTGAGTACGGCATGATGCAGGCCTATGGTGAGGGTTTTGATATCCTGAATGCTTCCCCATATGCTGAGTCACTGGATTTTAAAGGGATTGCGCACCTCTGGAACCAGGGGAGCGTAATTCGCTCCTGGCTGCTGGAACTGCTGGAGTCGGCTTTTGCCAAAGATCCACACCTCACGGATATCCGGGGGGTGGTGGCAGACTCAGGTGAAGGGCGCTGGACCTTGCAGCAGGCTGTGGAATCGGGCGTTTCCGCTCCCGTGATTGCACTGTCTCTCATGGCCCGTTTTCGCTCCCGGACAAAGGACGGATTTTCAGACAGGGTTCTGGCCGCCCTCAGGCGTGAATTCGGCGGCCATGCCGTTGAAAAATCGGTTCCGTGATCCCCCCCCAATGAGGCGTGTGATGATAATGTCGGAAGCTGAGGGCGCTGGACACAGGGAGTTGGACGGATTGACATCCATCACTGCGCAATCGGGCGCCGGGATGGAATCGTGCCTGTTGGACGGAACACCACCCCCTTGCATGGTGGTGATCGTGGGGGCTTCGGGGGATCTGACGAGCAGGAAAATTATTCCTGCCCTGTACAATCTCTATTGCAATGGTGGGTTGCCCGCCCCCTTTTTTGCCGTGGGATGCGCCCGGACCGATTGGACCACAGAGATCTTTCGGGAGAGGATGAAGGAGGCCTTAAAGCGCGCGGGTCTTTTTGAAACGGACCGGTGGGAGGGATTTGCGTCGCTTTTGTATTACCACCCCGTCAAATATGATGACCCGGCTTCCTTTGAATCGCTGGCGGTGCGGCTTTCGGAACTGGATCGGGAACTGGGTACCTGCGGCAACAAACTGTTTTACCTGGCCATTCCCCCATCCCTGTACCCCTTAACGGCAACAATGCTGGGACGCGTCGGCCTTTCCGCCGGGGGCAGTGAAGATGGGAACTGGGCAAGGATTGTGGTGGAAAAGCCCTTCGGACGGGATCTTCAGACCGCCATTGATCTGGACCGCACCCTGCACCGGTATTTCGAGGAAAAACAGATTTTCAGGATTGACCACTACCTTGCCAAGGAAACGGTTCAGAATATTTTGATGTTCCGGTTTGCAAACGCCATTTTTGAGCCTGTCTGGAATCGCCGCTATATCGAATCGGTCCATATCCTGGCGGCGGAAACCCTCGGGGTGGAACACCGGTCCGGGTATTATGAACAGGCGGGTGTGTTGCGGGACATGTTTCAGAACCACATGATGCAGCTGCTGTCGCTGACCGCCATGGACCCCCCATCGGTTTTTGAAGCGGATCGGGTACGGGATGAAAAGGTCCGGGTCTATGGGACCATGCGCCCCTTTGAAACGGACAACCTCTGGGATTACCTGGTTCTGGGGCAGTATGAGGCGGGAATGGTGGGTGGGGAGAAGGTACCGGCCTACCGGCAGGAAAAGGGTGTCAATTTTGATTCTCTGATCCCCACCTTCGCCAGCATGAAAGTTTTTCTGGACAGCTGGCGGTGGCAGGGGGTCCCTTTTTATCTCACCTCGGGGAAACGGCTGGCCCGTAAGCAGACCGAAATCAGCATTAGTTTCAAGGAGGTGCCCCATTCCCTGTTTCGAAGCACCCTGGGAGAGCACATCACAGCCAACCGTTTAATCCTGGGAATCTATCCCGATGAGCGGATCACCCTGACCTTTCAGACCAAGAACCCCGGCGCCCGCGTCTGCCTCAGATCCGTCACCATGGATTTTCAGTATCACCAGAACTATACCGGCCCGGTGCTGGACGCTTACGAGAAAGTGCTGCTGGACTGTATGCTGGGGGACCAGATGCTTTTCTGGCGGCAGGACGGGCTGGAACGCTGCTGGTCTTTTCTGACCCCCATCCTGGAGGAGTGTGAAACCTGCAGCGGCCGCTCGAGCATGCTGCAGCCGTACGCGGCAGGTTCCTGTGGACCGGAGGCTGTCAAAAAACTTCAAAATGATGTCCTATCGTAACTACGGTTTTTGTTATCTGCGTTGGGCGCAGGGACAGCATTTATAAAATACTCAAAAGGCGTAAAAATAGGGGACAATAATGAAAGTGGTTTGTCCCCATTAGGGAACTGGAAGAAAATAATATACGCATAATCCCTATTTTGAAGTTCTACCGTTTAGAAAAGGCGGTGCGGCACATGATTCAGAATGCACATTTGATTGAAGCATTAAAAAAAGCTCAGATGAAGTCCTCCCCTCCGGATTATTTTAAGAATCTCACCGTATTTGAAGCGCTTTATCGTGAAGCCAGAGCTCTCGGTGTTCTTCCGGCGAAAGACCCTCTGGAAGGTATTGACACGGATATTCGGCTTGCGGGCATACTCAATGTTCAAACAGCTCCTTAAGACAATAGCCCTCGAGTTGGACCGACGGAGCATCCCCTATATGGTCATCGGCGGTCAGGCGGTTCTCCTCCATGGGGAACCCCGTCTGACCCGCGACATTGATATCACGCTCGGGATCACTACGGAAAAACTTGATCAGCTATTGGAAATGATTGAAGCGATTCAATTGAAACCTCTCGTTGACCCCCATGACTTCACCCTTCAAACAATGGTTCTTCCCTGTGAAGATTCTCAAAACCACATCCCCGTTGATTTCATCTTTTCTTTCTCACCCTATGAACGTCAGGCCATGGAACGGGTCCGTCTGGTGGATATGGAAGGGGTGGATGTGAAGTTCGCATCAGCCGAAGACCTAGTGATACACAAGGTCTTTTCCGGCAGGGCCCGTGACATGGAGGATCTGAAGGCCGTTCTCATCAAGAACCCGGAAATGGATCTCCCATACATTCGGCATTGGCTGAATGAACTTTCAACAGCCACGGGTGAATCTTTTACCGATCGCTTTGATGATGTTCTGAAAGAAGTCGGATAGCATCCGACCAAATGGTACGCCGCAGGGCCTCTCCCTAATCAGCGAACGTGGGTTTTGAGACCGATGAAAGGGAAGGTTGGCGGGGGCACTTGTGGTAGGAGCGATTTTCTTCTTTTGTGATGGATGAGCATTCTCTGCTGGCCCCATCATAGGTGCACAAGGAATTTCCATCCTGTGGACGAACGGAGGATTCTCGGATGGCCTTTACTGAACAAAAAGCGCAGAAGCGGCCCATAAAAATCAGCACCCGTCTTTTCTTAAGTGTCGGCCTTTTATTCCTCGCGGCAGGGGTTTTCGCTGTTTTCATGCTGAACCATCAGATGAAACAACGGGCGTTGACGGAAGCCGAGTCCAAAGCCCGGATACTCCTGGACCGCAATCTCGCGACCCACACATATTTCACCCACAACCTCAAACCGGCCCTCTTCGGTTTGACCGATTCAATAAGAGACGACGCCTATTTCGAACCGGTCTGGATGTCGTCAACCTATGCGGTGAGAAAGATAGAACAATATTTCAAAAACCTAAATCCCGCCGGGTACTATTACAAGGAGTGCGCCATCAATGCCCGCAGCCCCGAAAACGAGGCAGATCAGCGTGAAAAGGCTTTTCTGGAAGAATTAAATGCGGACCCGGAATTGATGAAACGATCTGATATTCAAACCATGAATGGCGAACCCCACTTTGTGGTTTTACAAAGGGGCGAAGTCATGGCGGAAACCTGTCTTCGCTGCCACAGCACACCCCGGGAAGCGCCCGGGGAACTGGTGGAGCATTATGGACCTCATCGAAGTTTTGGGCGCAAAGAAGGGGATGTCATATCCGCCGTTTCCATCCGTGTGCCGCTATCAGAAGCCTATAGAGAAGCCAATCAGCTTTCCGTACGGCTTTCCGCTTATTTTCTCGCTCTCCTCATTTCCCTTTTCGGGGTCCTGTACTGGCGGAGCAATCGTTTGATTTTCCGCCCCCTTTCGGCCATTCGTGAAAAAGCGCTCCTGATCTCAAGCCATGAGGAACACCTGGGGGAGAAAATCCCTTTGTCGGAGGGGAGAGAGCTGAAAGAATTGGCCATGGCATTTAATGCAATGTCAGGGGATTTGCGCCGTCGCGTGGACCAGTTGGGGGCGCAGGAGGAAACGCTTCAGAAAGTTTTCGATGGTATTTCAGACCCCATTCTAATGCCAATACCCGTGAATGAATTGCCTTCACTGTTGTAGAATCGTTGATATCTTCAGTTAATCGTCAAAATACGAAGGAATTATATGAAAAAGCAACAAAAACACGCTTGACCAGATCACGCTTCTGATTTCGTTGCATAATCT
>JAERTK010000024.1 GCA_016844935.1 Desulfobacteraceae bacterium
TAGTGCCCGAACGAAAACTGTCTTTTTCGCCAATCTCTGCGTCAGATAAAAATTTTAATCCTCGAAATACCAAACGTATTCCTGTGGTTAAAATTTTGATCTTCCTTGACCTTGACAAAAAATCCTAGTTTTCGTTCAGACACTAACTAATAGTGAGTTTCATTTCCCGAACATCCACTTCGGCCCCCATATTTTCCAATAATCGCTTTATCTCCCGTCTTTTGTCCGAACTATTTTCTCTGAAAGAGATGATGATTTCTTTAACGGGATGCGCGCCCAGGATTTTCTCAAGATCATTGATTCCTCCCAGCACCGGATAGCCGCGGACTCTTTTTCGTCGAATATCGCGATTATCGTCCATGAAACCTTTGAGGGTCATGGAAAGGGTTTCGTTGGTCTCGATTTCCTTGAGGAGCATCTGACCGCCAAGCCCGGCCCCGTAAATAATGACGGGTTTACCCTTTTGATTCCCCCGGCGGACCCCCTCGTCCAGCAGGCGGAAAGAGAGGCGGGTAAGGCTTACCAGCATCAGCATAAGTCCCCAGTAAATCACAAAAACGGCCCGCGAGAAACTGTAGAATCGATAAAGAAACAAGAGAAGCAGGATGGGTGCAATGGTTCCTGCTGTGATGGCTTTTCCGTAAGAGATCAGATCTCGTAAACTGGTGTTTTCCCATACCCCGCGGTAAACACCGAAAAGGAAAAAGAACAAAATCTGGCAGGCAATGACAATGGGGAGTGATTTCAGAAAAAAATCAAAATTGGGCCCGGGTACGCCCTCAAAACGGAGAAGATAGGCCGTATAGTAGGCAACGGTGATGAGAACCAGGTCGAGGAGCACCTCAAGAAGCCTTCTTCGATAGGTCATTTCAATGAGCAGGGGCGTAATCATGCCGGAGGGATGATCAGCGGCTATGGATTTTTCCGAATAGACTTTGACCTTGGCCAGATAAATCCAGAAAAACAGGATAAACAACATATAGAATACGATTAAGACCGCACTGGTGCCCGCGCTGAGACGGTTTATGGCGAGGGCCAAGAGGCCCGAGGTGATGGAAAATGCATAGAGAACCAGCACCGCCTTTTTTTCAGAAAAGCCGATGGCCACAAGACGGTGGGAAGAATGATCCCGCCCCCCCTGGGAGATGGGCCTTCGGAAAAGCTTGCGCATGAGGCTCACAAAACCCGTATCCAGTATGGGGATAAAGAGGATCAGCACCGGTATCAAGATCACCGAAAGCAGGTTGAAAAAGCTGGCTTCCCCGCCTGCAGTTGATGTATTTCCCGTCATGGCCAGACAGGCCAGAACAAATCCGATGAAGAGGCTGCCCGCATCCCCCATAAATATGGAGGCGGGATTGAAATTGTACACCAGGAAACCGAGGATGGACCCCAGGTACGTGCACAAAAGTAAAAATCCGGGACCTGAGAAATGATCCGGGGACGGGTTGAGATAGTGATAAAGAAAAAGAAACGCACCGGCAATGAAGGCGGTGCCGCATGAAAGGCCGTCCATGTTGTCGAGAAGGTTAAACGCATTGGTGATGCCCACAATCCAGAGAATGGACAGGAACAGGTCTAGGGTTTTTGAGTCTGTCCAGCCGAGGCGAAAACCGAAGAACAGCAGGATGGCGGTGATGATGACCTGTCCCGCCAGCTTGTGCTGGGGGTCCATGTTGAAAATGTCATCCGTCAGGCCCAGCAGGAATATGCCGGAGGCGCAAAGCACCATGGGAAGATAGGGCTGGCCGAAGGTGCTCCAACCGGCCCACAAAGCGCCTGATAACCACGCGATGATCATGGCTGAAAAGATTCCCACGCCACCCAGGAGGGCGGTCTCCTTACGGTGCCATCGGTTTTCCCTGGGTATGGCCACCTGCCCTGACTTCATTGCCAGTTTCTTGATAAATGGCGTTAATATGAGTGCAAGGGCAAAGCTTATCCCGAAAAAAGAGAAGTACAAGAGCATTTGATATCCTTTTTCATTTTAGCCCCCCGATTTCTTCCATGGTGAGGAAAGTCGGGGCAGAAGATAAATCGGACGCTCATTGGCGGCGCGGCGAAGCAGATAAATAACGGAAACAATCAGAAAAAGATCCGGAATCCATATGCCGTAAACCGGAGAGAGGGTCCCCGTGGAACAGACACTTCGTATGATCATCAGAATCAGGTAAAACAGCGAAAACACCATAAGACTGATTCCGATTCCGGTGGAGCGACCCCGACCCCGTATTTGAGCGCCAAGGGGAACGCCGATGATTCCCATGAAAAACACGGCCAGGGGGATGGAAAGTTTTTCAAGGAGTTCTCTCATGATCCGGCTGTATTCCTTTTCGGTATCCGGAGTGCTTTTCAATTGTTCAACCAGCTGCCCGACTGAAAGTTCGTGGGGGGCTTTTTTTCTGGAGGCCAGGTCGGCCAGAACATCTTTGAGCCCGATGTTCAGGGCATAGGTGTTAAATTTGATGGTCCGGGAACCTTCAAGGTTCTTTTCCACCAGAAAGATGGTCCCTTTCATAAACAACAGGGTGATGGTTCTTTCTTCAGGTCTCATGATGATCTGAGCTTCATCGGAGACGATGGTGTTTGTCATTTCCTCGTCTCGACGGTCCACCACAAAAACGTCTTTCAATACCCGTGCCTCTCGCGAAAAACTGTTCACATAGAAGACCAGGTTTCCAAAAGGCTCACAGAATACCCGCTCTTTGATCCCGAGATCGGCCTTTGTCTCAGCGATCTTGAATAGCACGTCCTTGAATGATCGATTTCCCCAGGGAGCGGCGAAAACTGTGATGGCCAGGCAGGCCAGAAAAGCGGCCAGGGAGAAAGTGATCACCGGCGGCAGCATTTGGTAGAGGCTGATGCCGGAAGATTTCATGGCAATAATCTCGCTGTCGGCTGAGAGACGGAGAAATGCCACCACAACGCTCATGAGTGTGACCGCCGGAAACGCAAAGGTCAGAATGTCGGGGAGCAGGAAAAGAACCATGCCGGCCACCTGCGATAAACGAACGCCCCTGGTGACAATCAACTCCGTGATGGACAGCATCCGGGCTGCCATCATGATGAAGATGAAAACAAAGAGACTGGCCAGAAAGGTGGGCCATATTTCCCTGATTATGTATCTGTATAGCGTCATGCTGTAACCATCCGTGCGATCAGTCCAATGATGGCTGCGAGAACCAGAATCGGATCCACCAGGTAGTCCCAGAGATTGCCGGATTCCAGTAGATGGAGATCATACGCCAAAATGGTCGCCAGAAGGACCACGGAAAATCGGTTTTTAAAGAAAAGCAACAGCAATGTAACGCACAGAAGAATAACAAAAAGCCATGAAAAATGCCAGCCTGCACCATAAGGGTCAAATGCGCCGATGCCCAAAGCCATTGGGTAGAGTACAACACCCGCCAATAAGGAAAAAAACCGGCATGTTTGAATCGCTCTCATGTCTAAGAGGTTCAGTTGAAATGAATTTTTCAAAACCGAGGAAAGCAGAAGGGCAGTGAGCGGAATACTGGGGTTGGGGTAAAGGCTGACCAACCAGCGTCCCGCGGGAAGGCCTCCAATGGGCAAATTAACCATGAGCGCCGAGGCTGATGCGAGAATAATGGCGGGGATCCATCCTGTGGATGGTTTTCCCCACCACATGATGGCCTTTTGGCAAAGGGCCATCATGAGAAGAAATGGAAAAACAAAGGAGAATACCGTGGTCATTTTTTTATTGTCCGTTCAAGCTTCTGATCAACCCAGGCCTCGTTAAAGACCACATGCTTGATCCGTTTTCTTTTCCAGGTATAGACCAGATGGATCAATCCGTTTTGCCCCCTGATCATATAGGGGTAGGAAAATTCCTGATCCAGGCTGTTTTCGAGAGTGTAAATGCGAATCCAGTTGAGACCGGAATTTTTGGAAACGGCAAGTTTAAGCGTTTCGCGGTTGTTCCGGCTGTCATTAAATGCCAGGAGAATGCGGCCTTTCGACAGGGGCAATGCGTCTACGGCGGAATCCGGATTGGGTAGATCGAGAAAATGCGGCGAAGACCATTTTTGTCCGCCATCATCCGTCCGGGCCATGGCAATGTGTCCGGCTTTGGAACGGCATCGGTAAAAGGCGGTGGCGGAACGGGTGTTAAGCGGAGCAATTGAAGGTTGAATGAAGGATGTCCCACCGGCCATGCGGCTTTTTACATAAATAAATTCCAGGTTTTTTTGCGAGAAGGTAATTCTAAGAATTTCAGGGAAATAGCCCAAAAATTCGTGGTAGATGGGAACGGCAAAATGATCCCGGTCTTCATTTATTCCGGTCATATTGACTGACAGAGGGCGGCCCTTGACCAGTTCACTGATATTGAAAAAGGGGCTGAGGGTGAGTCTTTGACTGTCAGTCCAGGTGTGGCCGCCGTCCCGGGAAGCTTTGACGTTCAGGGAACTGCCGGACCAACCGCCCACGGTGATAGTCACATAAATCATCCAAAGTTGTTTCCCCGGGCCACTAAAAAGGATGGGATTGCCTACTTTTCGAATATACCGGTTGAGTTCCCGGGTAGCGGATGCGCGGTCCACAATGATTCTGGGGGTTGACCATGGTGTATTCATCCCCTGGTGTTTTTTTGAAAACCGGCGCTTTTTTGAAAAAAAAATCGCCACATCCTTGGCGCCTTCCCGAGTCCCGCCATACCAGACCGCTCCAAGCTGTCCGTCCGGCATTTCACAAATAGATCCCACATGCAC
>JAERTK010000025.1 GCA_016844935.1 Desulfobacteraceae bacterium
TTAAGGTTGAACGAAATGTAGGTATCACCCTCGACCCAGTAGGCCATCCACGTCGTGGAGCCGGGATAGCTTCCATCGTGACCCTCGATCGTGATCCCTAATGAGTCGATATGGATGCGCATATAGGCGAAGCCATATCCGGCCGTTGGGTCAATTGGCGTGAACTGTCGCATGGCCTCGAACTGTGTGGCTCCTACTATCTGCCCATTTCGCAGCGCGCGGTGGAAATCGTTGAGATCGCCCATGTCCGAGATGATGTCGCCTGCGCCCCGGTCCCATTCGATATACATCGTCGAAAAGTCAGTGTAACTGCCCTCGTTAAAGGGATCGGAGAGACAGTGCATGTAGGGATCGGGCATTTCGCTGACCGGGGGATCGGTTGGCATAATGGTACGGGAAAGGCCGAGTGGATCGATTACGAGGGAGCGAATCATCGCTTCATAAAGCTGCCCGGAGACGGTGTCGATGACAGACGCCAGGAGGAGGTAGCCGACATTGGTATATTCCCACGATGTCCCCGGGGTGAAGAGCGACCCTGCATCGAGACCTTGGTAAACGGCGACATCAGTAGATACCGGTTTGTCGGGATCCGCCATCTGCTGCGTAATAAGCGCGGCTTCGTCATAGTCGGGGATGCCGGCTGTATGCTGGAGTGTTTCGCGGATGGTGATGATATCGGCATTGGTGAGACGACTTGCGTATTTCTCAGGCAGATGCGTTGCGATAAGATCGTCCAGTGCAATCGTTCCGTCCTGGACGAGCTTCATAATCGCTGTTGCCGTGTAGGTCTTAGAGACACTGGCGATGCGCGTGTACATATTGGCAGCCGCCGCCTCCTCCGGATCGAGCGCGGCGAGCCCGGCTGCGGATGACCAACTCCACCTTGGCGTCACAATCTCGATAGCGATCCCGAGATTCGTTGTATTCGCAATGCCGTCGGTGATGATACTTTGAAGCGCCGCCGCTACGGGTGGTGTAGGCAGCGTCTCCCGGGCCGTATCGGAGGAACAACCAGAGAAAAACGCCAGTAAAACGAAGAGAAACCCAAGGACCAAAGCTCGAAGTCTACTCATGGACCTATCACATTCTTGACTCGGCAACACGAATAGCGAACAAAGGGGGGAAATATCCCTTCCTGCCAACTCAGCAACGTAACCCTTTCGAACTTTTGCGGCATTTTTCATTTAAGTCTCCCCTTTTGAAAGATCTTGGATCTTTTGATGATAAAGACTTGCTCTTTCAGGTAAGAAACGTACCGAAATGGCATTCGGGTGTAAAGGAAAAAGCTACAATATATTATGGTTGTGCTGTTTTTGAGCTGTTGGTCCAAATATGAAGGCTGCCTATATTATCTTTCCGCTACACGGGTCTCCTGGCACCCTCACAAAAATGGATTTTTGACACGCCTTTTTCCTTTTCAGCATGCAGAAGGATGCAATATATTCTTCCGTTGGAAAGCTGAAAGGGACACGGCTGATTTATCCCTGTTGGTGTACCCCCAACGTTTACATCTTTTGGGTGCCGTGTTGTATCTGCTATCTCTCACAGTCTTTCCGAAGCTAAAATCTCGTGTGATATCGCTTGTATATATCAGTTGTCTAAATCTTCCGAGATTGAAGATCTTATCAGGTTTTTGATCCACTGATTTACTGGGTTCGTGTCTACCCCCAAGAAAAAGGTTAATGCTTGATCTGGCACCCGGACATCACCGGTGGGTATTTTTGCTCTCCCAAGAACAGCAGATAACATCTCATTTCCAGCACGCCGTTCCCCACCCAAAAAAAGCGGCCTCCCTACATCGGGACGAAA
This sequence comes from Desulfobacteraceae bacterium, assembly GCA_016844935.1. GTDB lineage: Bacteria > Desulfobacterota > DSM-4660 > Desulfatiglandales > Desulfatiglandaceae > NaphS2. Next base: position 1,810 of record JAERTK010000025.1, read on the forward strand.
CCCCGAACCCAATATCTGGGTCCGGGTGGGAAAGTCGATTATAGGGTGTCTAAAACCGTCCTGTGGCGGTTTCGTGAGCCAACTTTCAGTAGAACTTGCAGCACCGTTAAAATCGCAAAATCCAGAACCGTGGAACCGATTCATCCATTGCTCAATAAGAAAATGCTTACGTCCCTAGGTGGCAACCGCCCTGTGCTATTGGGGATTTAGGATTGTGGTCCCGCCGACTGGATTGGGAACGGCCCTTAAGTCCCTCAATTCAGATATTTGGTGTAAAATAAACTAAGCTTGTTAACAGCCGGATCTACATACTTATCAATGTCGTATAGGCCTACATGGGTCGCGCCTTGTACTTTAAATAACTCTTTTGGTTCATTCGCTCGTCTAAAAGCTGTCTCGCTCAATCCAAGGGTCAGCGCTTTTGTGCCGGCAATCGCTAAATAGGGCCTTGGCGCCAGAAGTCCGATTTGGTCTGTAATATCAAAACTTCTACGTGTATCCATGCTCATAACCGCCATCTTATTCTCCCCGTAATTCGGGCATAATCCCCTTGAGGTACAATAGTATTCATAAGCCTCTTTTCGGAGTTGATTCGAATTTTCATCAACGTCCGGCATTTGCTTTACATAAACGACTTCACCCGTTTCAAAATATTTTTGTCGGGCTTCAGCTGATTTCTTCATTATGGCCGCCAACCGGTCACTGTCACCCGGTTTACCTCTAATGATTTGACTTCTCAGGTCAAAAAGACCGGAAACAGAAGCATAAGCTTTCACTCTTCCATCATAAATTGCCGCCGCGGCGCCAAAACCGCCGCCATTGCAAACGCCGAGTAAGCCAATTTCGTTCTTATCGACGATGCTCAGTGACCCGATATAACTTACAGCCGTTTTAACGTCTTCGATTTTCATATAGGGATTTTCATAGTGCCTCGGTTCCCCTTCGCTTTCACCATATGTCCTATGGTCAAAAACAAGCGTTATAAAGCCTTTCTGAGATAGTTTTTTTGCGTATATGCCCGCGGTTTGTTCCTTTACCGATCCTTTAGGTCCGACGACAACGATTGCCGGCAGCTTTTGACCCTTTTTATAATTATCCGGTAAATAGAGATTTCCAACAACCTTCGCTCCTTCACTCAGGAACCAGACCTTGTTTTTCCCAGGGTGAAAATCAGTTGGGCTATCCGGTGCAATTCGCCCACCCATTTGGTGATACGTTTTCCCAAAACTCGGCGATGCCATAAACATCATTATTATCACAAAAAATATGATCTTTTTCATTTCCCTTCTCCTTTTCTTTGACTATTTATTATTGTTAGTATCTATGACCGCAAATGACAGTTGGCATTTATCTTGCTTCTGCTGAACGAAACAAGGTCGATATCTTTGCCGTGAATTCAACATCCCTTATCATTTTTTTAATCGCCGGCAATATTTTGCTGTTGCTCTCGGCGGCCTCTG
>JAERTK010000026.1 GCA_016844935.1 Desulfobacteraceae bacterium
TGTTGTTTTTCTGGATCAAGACACTCCAGCAGAGGAAAGACTTCAATGTCCCGGAGATAATTGAAGAAGGAATCAAACAGGGTGGCTTCATTCATGGCATAGACCACGTCCATTTCGTGGCGATGGAAAAGGTATTCAGCGACCTTGCCATCATCCCGCTCGGCGGTGTGCCAAAAAAGTCTTTTGCAGAGGGTGTCTTGTAATTGTTTCCGCGAAGCCATGTGAGAGGTTAATCATAAACCGGAACACATGTCAAGCTAGGGGTGTAGTTTTTCTCTAATGATTTCAATATGTTATAGAGACATTTTTTATAGGCGTGGATGCAGTTCCATGTCCTTGCGCATTCCCCCTCCCGCGTTTACATATGATCATGCGACCTGGTGCGCCTCAGCGCCTCAGGAGTGCACTCTCGTGGCGAAATGGAAATAGAGAATGAAATCAACATATTGCATTTTTTTCAAAAAAAGTGATTTTTTTTCAATCCTTATATCGGAGTTTTAGTTGCTCTTTTTTTCCTTCCTGGAGCTCAATATGGATTCCCAAATACCTTTTCCACGTATCCTTTTGCAACCCGGTCACAGTTACGGATCATAAGGCTCATCTCAGTATTTCGATGGTCCGGATTCTTTTGGGTATGTGAAAACAAATCACATCATGACATGGCTCTGTAATACAAAATGGATATGTCAGGCTTTTTTAACCCGCTGAAATATTGAGATATTCTATAGATATCAAATATCCGAGCATCCAATTAAATTGGAATTTGCCTATGAAAAGAGGATAATTTCCAGGACTGTATTTGCATTTTCTTATAAGCTTCATGATTCTTATCTAGGATCTCATGAACAACCCTTGCCAGCTTCCTAATATCCAGGGGTTTGCCTGTTGATGCTGATTATCGTTGTTCTCATGTTGCTGGGTTTAAAAGGAAAAATTGGTTTTAAGATGGCGAAACAGTATTAATCAATCGTGGCCGAACATTCTTGGGGAATGCGTTCGAGTTTTTCAACATCATACCCCTTGGACTTTGCTGTCTCAACGAGCATGGCATATGTCTCTTCGTCCATGAAAGGTGTGCGGCTTAGAATCCAGAGATACTTTCTGCAAGGGTGTCCGACCATGGCGTATCGATAGTCATCATCCAGGGCGATCACCCAGTAATCCCCTTTGAAAGGCCAGAAGAACTGAGCCTTGAGCTGGGAATTGCCCGAATCGGGAACGACAAAGGCTTTGGCGGTGCTCACTTTCAAAGGCCCCTCCAGGGACCCTTTTCGGCACGTGTTGACCACTTTTACATGGTCCTGCTGCAGTGAATAATCCGCCGTGACACAGTAGCAGTCCTTTTGAAACCAGGCAGGTAGCGACGCAATGGCATACCATTTGCCCATATAACGTTTGAGATCGACCGATGCCACCGTCTGATCAGAGGGTTTACCTGAAGGGGGACAGGCGCAGCTGGCCATGATGGATATGGTGCAGACGATGACCGTCATTATGATTCCGGAATTGTTTTTCATGACACACCTCACGTTTTTAAGCGTTCCGTATTTCTTTTTTTTCTCGACCCTGCGTTTAAATCGATCAAAGGAAACCAAAGGTCTCGGCAAAATCAGATTTATGAAGTGGGCCTATCCGAAAAAAACTGGTCCACCCAATTTAGAGCAATGGTCTGCGTTGAAACCGCGCTGCCGTGGGCCATGCTGGCATCAATGATCTGTCCCCGGGTCATGGCCCCAACAGCATAAATAGTTTCAGAGGTGGTCACACGACCACGAATTCCCGTACGCTGAACACGATGGGTTAAAGGGTCCACCCAAAGACTACCCGTCCCGCCCGGGAATGTTTCTGCGGCGTACCCCTTTTTCATCCTTTCTTCACCGGTTTCCAACACCACCGGCTCGATTTGAACCGTTCCCGATTCAAGCAGGTTGGCAGCCAGGGGCTGGGGGTTTCGCCTGTAAAATCGGCTCTGCCCTCTTGCGTCCACCAAAAAGGAGTGGGTATCTGTCAATCTTTCACTAGTCGGGCCTTTATAAACAAAACAAAAGAGATCTCCCTTCATCTTAAAAGAAGGTTTTTCGAGTAATTGTCTCACCCTCAGAACACCGGATTGCATGAGCGCCTTCAGTTTCAGGGCATTGAGCATAGGCATGGGGGCTGAATGGGTGAAAAAAAGCGTGCTGAAATCTCTTTCAAACCGCATCCGTTCTTTTCGGGGAAGCGCCAGATACAATTCCCGAACCATGGGAAAAATCTGCTGCAGCACGGTCTGCCAGATCAGTTCACCCTGCAGACCGTCCCCGTGCCTGGCGTCATGGATGTGCTTTTGAAGACGTTCCGCCGGTGTTCTCTCAGGATCCGTTACCTCCTTCCATGGAAAGGGACGACCATAGGCCTCCTTTAAATCCATGTTCAAAAGCGCAAAAATATCTTCCAGCGCCAGTTCTTTTTCCTCATGTATGAGGGCCTGAATTTTCTTCGGAGTCAAAAACCGGTTCTTGTAAGAACCCCTTCGGCCGCGAACCGAAGGGAGTAGACCTTTTCGGGAATAAAGTGTGAGATGTCTTGCTTTTTCGTTTGGTCGGTAGCGCAATTTTCCCGAAGCAGTGTCCGAAAAAGAGCCCTGCGCGGTAAGGGTGAGTACGGCATCAATGGCACTGAGGCTCGTGCCGATAATCGCTACCTCCGCATCTTCAGGGATGCGATTCTGAAGGTGGTATTGGCCTTGTCAACTGCTTCGTCCGCGTAATCGTTTGCATAAACAATATAGAGTTGAAGCAAAAGGCTGTAACAGCACCCAATCATAAACAAGTCGATTGACCAGACACCAACCTGACGCACATACAAACCCTGTCCAAATAACAATGGCAGGAGAATGTACGGTTGAGACATCAGCCGGGAGGCCTGAAGCCATGCCAATGGTTTTTTCATGGATTCTATAATGGTTGAGAAGCGCCTCATCCCACAAGATCGTGGAGCGCCTCATGGATTCTGGAAAAGTGGAATTGAAACCCAGCATCCAAAAGCTTTCTTGGCCGAATCTTCTGCCCCTCCAAAAGGACCGATCCAAATTCCCCTTTGATGAGTTTAATCATAAAACCAGGCACAGCAGGCATGAAAGTCGGCTTTCGCAACGCTTTGCCCAGGGCTTGGGTCAGGCCTTTGTTTCTGACAGGCTCAGGGGCCGTACAGTTAATGGGACCGGACAGGTCTTTTTTCGCCATTAAGAAAAGGTATATTCTGATCAGGTCCATCTCATGAATCCATGAAAACCACTGTTTTCCGTTTCCTATCGGACTCCCCAGACCTTTTTGAAACAGAGGCATCATTTCCCCTAATGCGCCTCCGTTTTTCCCCAACACGATACCAAATCTGCAGGTTAAGACCCTGACGCCGAACTCTTCCGCCTGGATTGCTGCTGATTCCCACTCCCGGGTCACCGAGGCCAAAAAATCGTCACCTGGTGGACTGTCTTCGTCCAATTCCTCGTCCCCATGGAAGCCATAATACCCTACCGCAGAAGTGCTGATCAGGGTCGTTTCTTTTTCCACGCCGTCCGAGAGGGCTTCAACCAGGTTTGTCGTTGTTAAGACCCGGCTCTCCCGGATGATTTCCTTGGCCCTTTTATCCCATTTTCTAAAAATGGAGGCACCGGCCAGATTGACAATAATCTGATGTTGAGGCACACTCCTTTGCCATTCACCCCGCTTCGTGGGACTTCCTTCCAGTAGGGAGACCCCTTGGAAAGGGGTATGATTTACAGGTATTTTTCGTGTCAATACGGTTACCTGATGACCGTGCTCAATCACATAGTGCGTCAGGGTCTTTCCCACAAAACCTGTACCGCCGGTCATAAAAATCTTCACAGATCGCCCCTCCTTACAAAGTTAAATATCTGCTCGGTGTTTTTCGTAGAAGGGGAGCAGGCGCAGCCGTTGAGTATCAATAGGGCGCAGGCGATGAAAGTCATCAGGATTCCGGAGCGGTTTTTCATCATTCACCTCGGTTTTTCAATCTTTCATTGTTTCAGCTTTTTTCTCGACCCTGCGCTTGAACCCATCCAGGGAGACCATAATTTGCTCATTTTCACCTTCCGCCAGTTTTTCAAAACCGTGAAAAGCAGCCACATGAAAAATTAATCGATTTCCCTCAATGGCCTTAAGTCGGGCCTCCGCATGCACCTTTGCGCCAAGCGGTGCTGCTGCAAAATGCCGAATATCAATACGGGTTCCCAGCGTAATCTTTCCCTTCGGAATTCTGTCGCTAATAGCGTTGCGAGCGGATAATTCCATCAAGAGCACCACACGGTGAGTGGACAGCACATCCACATTCAAATTGCCCGTAAAGCTGGCAATATGCTTTTCCGAAACCACTATTTTCTGGTGACCCGTTAGGCCGACGTCAAGGTCCTTCAAAATTTTCCCCTTATTCAATATTGTTGAAAAAACAAATTGGAAAAATTCCTATTTTCCAGTTTAACATTTCAGTTAAAACGTTCCGAAAAGCTCTGAAAATGGGAAAACGTCAAATGTTATGGTCTAAACTTGGATTTGGTCTACACACTGTTTCAGGAAAAATCTATATCAAGAAAACAGCTGAAAAGAAATAGAAAACTTCCTGGATCCTCCTTGACGCCCAAAGGTAAATTGCCTAGATTACCGCACCGTAAAAAGAAGTGCTTTCCCTTTTTCTTGAGGCTCTGTGAAATAAGCGTGGGATTGTCTTTCAACTTGAGCGTCAAGAAATATTTGCCCGGAGAAGTAGAATTTGTTGAGGAAATGCGCCCTCAAGCAGAGGCGTCATTGGAAAGGAAATATGGCAAGAAGAGATTGGAAATCAGGCTTTCTATTTTTGGTTTATGTCGTAGTTTTAATCACTTGGGCAATCGGACCCTCACGGGCATATTGTGATGTGGAGGATCCGGTCGACGAAGGGCCGCCGATTCCTAAATCCGGATGGTCCACATATATTCAGGGGGGCGCCCTTCACCAGTTTGACGCCGATATGGACGATGGCAGCCGATTCAGTGTCAACCGCTATTTCGTTCAGGGGGGAGTAAGCTACGCAGTAGACCCCCGAAAGAGTGTATCCTTGTCGCTGGGATACGGCATGGACAACTATGATTTCTCCGGAAACGGTAGTTTTACGTTGCTTGATCCGTGGGAAAACGTTCACAGCATGCGATTAAGTGCACCCGTTCGATGGGGGATTGACCGACAATGGACCCTCTTTTTCGTCCCAACAGTGCGGACTGCTTCGGAATCCGGAGCATCTTTCAGTGATTCCGTTTTTGGCGGCGGCTTTGCGGGCTTCACATACCGAATCAATGATCGGCTTACCATAGGACCTGGAATCGGGGCGCTTCGCCAGATCGAAGACAGCAGCGTATTTCCTGTTCTGCTCATCCAATGGAAGATCACCGATGAATTGACGCTTCAAACCGGTCGGGGTTTGGCCGCGACCCAGGGACCGGGACTCATGCTTAACTGGGCGCCCAACAGAACGTGGAGTTTCGAGATCAGTGGACGATATGAAAAACTTCGTTTTCGTCTGGACGACGATGGGCCGGCGCCTCGCGGAATTGGCGATGATCGTGCATTTCCGCTTTTACTGGGAATCACCTACAACTTCAATCAGGATGCCCAGGTGAGTCTCATGGGGGGGTGGATCTCGGAGGAAAACTTCGATTGGAAGATGAGAATGGGAATTTAATCACCGAGGAAGACCACGATCCGGTGCCGGTCCTTGGCATGAGTTTTCGATTTAGATTTTAATCGTTATGCCCAAAAATGATATTTCGTTGCTGTCATTGACGTCCTAATTTCACGTGTTAAACCCAATACCCGTGAATGAATTGCCTTCACTGTTGTAGAATCGTTGATATCTTCAGTTAATCGTCAAAATACGAAGGAATTATATGAAAAAGCAACAAAAACACGCTTGACCAGATCACGCTTCTGATTTCGTTGCATAATC
>JAERTK010000027.1 GCA_016844935.1 Desulfobacteraceae bacterium
CGGAATGTCGACGCCCAAAGATGCGGGCTCGCTTGCGAGGTCTTGGTTGTTCAAATCGTCATGGGAAGCATAACCGCCCAATGGATCCGCGGAACCTTCTTCGGTGGTCCGGATGGGGAACTTAAACCTTTTCAGGCTGCCATCGCGAAACTTGACCGTCCACATGATATCTTCGGAGCCGCGAAGCGGTGTACAGCTTGCGCCCAAAGGAATAAAGTCGGCATAGCCACGAACATCCATGGCCTGCTGCGGGCAAATCTTAACACAGCACTGGCATTCCCAACACATGGAAGGATCACGGTTATACGCCAACATCTTCTCCTGATCCAGCATCATGAGGTCGTTGGGGCAAATGTACATACAAGCAGTCTTGTCCTGCCCTTTGCAACCATCGCATTTTTCTGTAATTACGAAACTTGGCATTAGTATACCTCCTGATTTAACAATTTAAAAACGGTAAACGATGATACAATCAAAAATGATTGATCTGTGAAGTTACGACGTTTACACCTCCTTTCCCTATGATAAGGTCCAAAAAGCCGCCGGTCGGAAATATGGATAATCTCCAACCGAAAATCTTCATCCATACCTTCAAAATGCACCTGCTTGCCGTCTCAAAGTTGGTACCGCGCTCTCAAAATTCGGCTTAGGATATACTTTGTGCATTTTGTAACAAGCACCTTTATATCCAATTTTTTGGAGGTGTCAAGGAAAAATGATCAATTGTTTGAAGATTATCAAAAAAATTGTGCCAACGGCTTCAGCGGTCTTGCCGGCCGGCAAACCGAAAGGAACAACTGATTGTTAATACGAGCGAATCTTTATGTCTCCACTTAACGGATCTCACGGTTTCTCCGGAACACTCGCGCACACATTTTCATCCGTTACGCAGGGACCCGCCAGATCCCTGGGTTGGCCGGTGGATTCAACGACGCTGCTCCATAGGCGACCGTCGGGATCGATCCTCTTTCGCTTTGAAACCGCCATGGGGATCGGCACGTGGGTGTATTCCGAATCCCAGTACCCCACCACCATATTGGTTCGGCCCGCCATACCCGCATGCACCGCATTGTGCCCCAGCAACAGGCAGAAAACGGAGTCTTTCGGGTTAGCGGGAACGCTGCGGATCACATAACTGGGATCGATATACTTCAGGTGCATCTCCACCCCTTCACGTTGGAAATAGGCTTTGATTTCATCGCGGAGAAACAGACCGATATCCCCGAATCGAAGGTTTCCGGACGCATCATGGTCGCCGTCTCTATTCAGCAGATCCTGGCCGGCCCCTTCGGCCACCACAATCACAGAGTGGGTGGACCGTTTAATCTTCTCTTTCAACACGGGTAGAAAACGCTCAAGGGTGAAAGGCACCTCCGGCACCAGACAGAAATTGACGTCACTGCTGGCGAGGGTCGCATAGGCGGCAATAAAGCCGGATTCCCTTCCCATCAATTTAACCAGGCCTACGCCGTTTCGCGCCCCTTTCGCTTCCACATGGGCCGCGGAGATACAGGGCCGGGCCGCGGAGACAGCGGTCTCAAAGCCGAAAGACTGCTCCACAAAGGAAATGTCGTTGTCAATGGTTTTGGGAATGCCCACCACGCCGATCTTGAGGCTGCGCCGACCAATCTCCTCACTGATGGCCTGGGCCCCTCGCAGCGTGCCATCCCCCCCGACGGTAAACAGAAGCCTGATATTCATGCGCTCCAGGGCGTCTACCATTTCCGAAATATCCTGAGGGCCCCGGGATGAACCGAGGATAGTGCCCCCTTTTTCATGAATATCTTCCACAATCTTCGGGTTCAGTTCCAGGGGAACGTGCCGGTACCGGGGTGAAATGCCCTCATACCCGTAACGAAACCCGAAAACCGTACTCACCTGGTAGTGGTAATGGAGACTCAGCACAATGGCCCGGATCACGTCGTTCAGTCCGGGACAGATACCGCCGCAGGTCACGATCCCGCACTTGAGCTTGGACGGGTCAAAATAGATCTTTTCCCTGGGGCCGGCCATCTCAAAACTTGGCAGGGACTTGCAGGCGTCGATGCATGTCTCAGCCTCTTTCAGCGTACAGTGATACAATACGCGGTCCTCATCCTTTACGAATTGACCCTTGGTCATGGGGGACGGCACGCTGCATCGACCCAGCTTTTCTATTTCCAGGTTCAGAGCTTCTATTTCCATGTTGAAAACCTTTTTGTAAGGGTGCAAACTAATTCCCCCAGGAGAATAAATGAACCAGGGACACGGTGTCAACCCTGTTCATGTTTGCTTCTGGAAAGCGGCAGGGCAAAAAAGAATTGACAACTAAGCGCCCCCACGGGTAGTAAACTAATACCGCCCACTCGGGAAGATATTGATATTGCAGGTTGAAAAGATGACGAAACATTCCACAACACAAGACAAGGTCGTGTTGTACGACCAACTGCAAAATACCTTTGACGATCTGAAAATCGGGGTATTCACGGTAGACTCCAACCGAAAGCTCACATCTCTTAACCGAACCACTGAACAGTTTACCGGATACACTGAAAAAGAAGTTTTGGGCAAGTATTGCTACCAGGTCTTCAAAAACAATCTTTGCTATGGCGACTGCAAGTTCCACGAGGCTGTGGAAGCGGAACAGAAGTCTTTACGTTTCAGCCTTGAGTTCATCAATCGTCAAAACGAAAAACAACTGATTACCAAAATCGTCACCCCCCTTTATGATGTGAACGAGAAACTGGAAGGGTGTATGGAGATTTTTCAGAGCAACTCTGCTTTTGAAGAACTGGTAAATCGGATTCGATACGACGAGCGAAATCTGAAAATCATTCTGGACAACCTGGGTATCGGCGTTTTCACGACCACACGGGGGGGGCATGTTACCTTTTTTAATACCATGGCCGAATCCATCTCCGGCTATAATCGGAAAGAGGTGCTGGGAAAACCGTGTTCAGTCATTTTGGGAGGGAATAACGGAAAGGATACCGCCCTGTTACTGAAATCCATATCAGATGGAAAACCCCGATCCAACAAAAACGGCCTCGTGTCGACGAAAGACGAGAGGGTTATATCTGTTCAAGCCGATTATATGGCCCTCTTCAACGAACGGGCGCGCATTGTGGGCGGCCTTGCCACCATAGAGGATCTCTCTTTGATTCAACAAATGAGCCGCGCCATTAGTGCCCAGTACATATTTGCCGACATGATCGGGAAAGCCCCTTCCATGCAGAAAATCTTTTCAATGGTGCCTGTGGTGGCTGCCAGTGAGGCAACGGTGCTCATTGGCGGCCCCACGGGTACCGGCAAAGATCTCCTGGCCAAGATCATCCATAACATCAGTTCACGAGCGCAAAAGCCCATGGTAAAAGTAAACTGCGCAGCCCTCCCCGACAACCTCCTGGAGTCTGAGATGTTCGGTTATGTAAAGGGGGCATTTACCGGGGCTGACCAGGATAAACCGGGGCGGTTTCAGGAAGCCGATGGCGGCACCATATTCTTAGATGAAATAGGGGACCTTCCGCTCTCGCTTCAGGCAAAACTGCTCCGTGTCCTGGAAGACCAGGAATTCTATCCCCTGGGGAGTCGCAAGATGACCAAAGTGGATGTGCGGATTGTTGCGGCCACGAATCAAACCTTGGAAAAGGAAGTGGAAAAAAGGAGATTCCGTGAGGATCTCTTCTATCGCCTTAACGTGCTGCGGTTGGAGCTGCCCCCCCTGCGTGAAAGACGGGAAGATGTTCCTTTACTCATTAATCATATCATGAAGCAGCGAAGCACCATGTTACGGGCTCCGGCCAAGGGGATCTCAGAAGGGGCTATGGAGGTGCTGCTTAATTACGGCTATCCGGGCAATGTGCGGGAACTTGAAAATATTTTGGAGCATGCCCTAATCATATGCCAGGACGACACCATAGAGCGTAAACACCTGCCCCATTCCCTCCAAAAAAAGAGCCCCCCTTTGGAATCACCGGAAGATTCCGGGGATAATTTCCTCTCAGCCACTCACAGCAATGAAAGGCGCCGAATTCTCCAAGCCCTGAAACGGTTTGACTGGCATCGGGGCAACACGGCCCTGGAACTGAATATGAACCGGTCCACCCTGTGGCGCAAGATGAAGAAATATAACCTCTCCTCACGGTATTAATCATGCTTAAGCAAAACAAGATCAACAATGCCTTCAGTAACGCCGAGAAAATGCCTTTGAATCTGGCCATCGTAGGGGGAGGGCGAACCTGCAAATTCTTTTTGGAACTTCTGGAGGACAACGGTTTCCCTTTTCTGGATATCAGATTGGTGGGTGTTTGCGATATAGACCCCGAAGCCGTCGGGTTTAAGCTGGCAAAAGAGATGGGGATCTACACCACTGACAACCTCACAGACCTTCTTGCCATCAAGGATTTAAACTTCGTTATTGAGTTAACCATGAGTAAAGAGATCCTGCTGGAACTCTTACGTCTCCGGCCGCAAGGGGTCGGGGTGCTGGAACACAACGTCAGCAAATTGTTGCGGCATCTGTTTGACATGGATCAGAAGTTAAAATCAACAGAACAGCAGGCCGAAGTTGATAAAGTGATCTCAGATTTTTTATTGCAGCATACCAATGAAAGGGTCCTGCTCATACGGCCTGATTTCGTCATTGTTGACGCCAATGAATCCTACCTTGATGCGGCACCCAAATCTGGAAATGAGGTGATAGGGGCCCACTGTTATGAAGTCAGCCATGGGCTCAAGTCCCCTTGTCACATTTCACAGCCAAACCTGGGATGCCCCCTGATGGAAACGCTGCAAACCGGTAAGTCCGCTCAGTCCATCCATGAACATATCATCAAGGGAGGTGAAGTAACCTATTGTGACATGGTTACCTACCCGGTCAAGGACCTCGGCGGCGAAATCAAGATGGTCATTGAGGTGTGGAGAGATATCACTGAAGAGGTTTCGACAAAATTGGAAAGACGGTCCGCGGCATTAAAAAACGATCTCAACAAACTGATCCAGGAAGATCGAATGATTTCCCTGGGGAAACTGGTGGCTACCAGCGTTCACGAGATCAACAACCCCATCCAGGGCCTATTGACTTTCAGCCACCTCATGCAGGGGATTTTGAAAGAAGGCGAGCCAGGCCCGGATGATCTGAAGAAATTCCAGGGTTTTCTCTCCATCATGAGCGAAGAACTGGAACGGTGCGGTGACATTGTCTCCGGACTCCTCTCATTCTCCCGTGAGAGCGTTACGGAATTTAAGGATGTTGACATCAATGAGATACTAGAGCAGGTCCTCAGGCTGACCCAACACAGGATGGAACTCCAGAACATCGGATTGAATACCGGATTATCCCCCGTTCCACTGATAACCCGCGGGGACATAAACCAGCTCCAGCAATGTTTTCTAAATCTGATCTTCAATGCCATTGAAGCCATGCCGGAAGGGGGGCAACTGAATCTGGACGCACATCCTGACACTTCCCGTGAGGATGCCCTGATAACCATTCAAGATACAGGGCTCGGGATAGCCAAGAAAAATCTGGATCATATATTTGATCCCTTTTTCACTACCAAGGAGACTGGAGAGGGCACGGGCCTGGGATTGTCAATTGTGTACGGGGTGGTGAAGGCCCACGGAGGAAACATCAAAGTCGATAGCCAGGTGGGAAAGGGGACCATTTTCAGCTTGAGTTTCCCGATTCAGTAATTGCTTGATGGAGGAAGGCCATGAACGAAAAAATGAGCATACTTATCGTGGACGACGAAAGGATTATCCGGGAATCCTTTTTCCACTGGTTTGAAAAATCGGGGCACATGGTGGACACGGCTGCTTCAGGCCCCGAGGCCCTGGAAAAATTAGAGAAGCTCCCTTTTGAACTCCTGTTCGTGGACATCAAGATGCCGGGAATGGATGGCATTGAGCTGTTGGGCCGGGTGAAAGAGGAATACCCTGACACCATTGTTATCATCATGACCGCATACGGGTCCATCGAGACGGCGGTGACCGCCATGAAACTGGGAGCCGGCGATTATCTGCTGAAACCTTTCAAACCGGATCAGCTCTCCCTGGTGATGGAAAAAGTCTTTCATCAGCATAGGCTCGCATCCGAATACCACTACCTTAAAGCACAGTTAGAGGAAAAAACCCGTTTTGATAATATCATCGGGCAGTCTCCCGCCATGGAGGATATTTTCAAAATCATCCCCGAGGTAGCAGTGAGTGAGTCTTCTGTCCTCATATTGGGAGAAACGGGTACCGGAAAAGAGTTGGTTGCAAAGGCGATCCATGCCAAGAGCAAACGATCCAACGGGCCTTTTATGGCCATTAACTGCGGCGCCATCCCGGACACCCTCCTAGAAAGTGAACTCTTCGGGCATCAAAAAGGGGCCTTTACGGGGGCTGTAAATCATCGGAAAGGGCTCCTGGAGGTTGTTTCGGGAGGGACTCTTTTCTTAGATGAAATCGGCGAAATAAGCCCGAAGATGCAGGTGGATCTATTGCGGGTGCTGGAAGAGAAGAAAATCACAAGGATCGGGGAGAGAGCGCCCATTGATGTGGACTTTCGGCTCATCTCTGCCACGAGGCGGGATCTGGAAAAGGAGGTGGCCGAAAGAGAATTCCGGGAAGACTTCTATTATCGTGTGAACGTGATCATCATCCATATTCCCCCTTTACGAAAAAGAAGGGAGGATATTCCCCTGCTGGCCGAGCACTTTCTCCAGAAATACTGTCATGAGACCGCCAAAAAGGTTGATCATATTTCCCGGGATGCCACAGCGCTCTTGAAGGACTATGACTGGCCCGGGAATGTGAGGGAGTTGGAGAATGCCATTGAACGGGCTGTGGTGCTCTCCAAGTCCAGGACCGTGGGGGTTCGGGATTTCTCTTTCCTCAATCCAGCATCATCCCCTGTTTCCGGGCAGCGCTCCCTCAGGGAGATGGAGAAAGAGTATATTCAGGAGATCTGGGCTGAATGCGGGTGGAACGTTACAAAAGCCTCCAGGATCCTGGACATAAACCGCGTAACCCTGCATAAAATGATAAAACGATACGGGTTAAAAAGACCTGCTTCCTGACCCGGACCCCATTCATGAACGCAAAAAGCAGTACAAGAATACGGCTCGGGGTGGTGGCCCTGGGGAAAATCCCCGAAATCCTACCCAAATCCATAGCAGCCCATATCTCAGGCTATCTCAATCTCAATACAGATGTTCTTCCCTCCCGGGAACTCCCTTCATACGCTTTTAGCAGAGAGCGATTGCAATATGATGCGGGGATTATCCTGAAACACCTCGAGCAGGAACATCTCCCAGATTACGAAAAAATTGTCGCCGTGGTGGAAGTGGACCTGTTTGTCCCCATATTCACCCATGTTTTTGGGGAGGCAAAGCAAGGAGGGAAATGCGGGCTGGTTTCCGTTTACAGGCTGAATGACGAACAGGATGATTCGGCTCCCCTGCCCCCCCTTTTGCTGGAGAGGGCTGCCAAGGTGTCCCTTCATGAGACGGGACACCTTCTGAATCTGGTCCACTGTACTGATGAAAGGTGCCTCATGCACTTTTCAGGCAAACTGGCGGATTTGGACGGGATGCCGCTTTATTTTTGCAGATACTGCGGTGCCTATCTTCGGGATTTCCTCAAACGATAAACGCTCCCCCGCGTCCCGGCACAGGGGGAGATCGCAATGAGGGCTTACAGTTTTTCAGTCCCCAGAAAAGTTGTGGTGAGTTTATCCCAACCCACATCAGGGAAGGCCCCGAAAAAGTCGCCGATCGGTTCACCACCGGTAGAGGCCAACTGTTCGTACTCAGGGCCCATAAGACCCATAAGTTTCTGGCCTTCCTTTTCAATCCATTTGAAGCTCTCATCTTCAAAATAGAGCCCCTTCAGATTCTTTTTGGGGAATTCCGGTTCCATCATAAACAGCCATCCTTGTTGATAGGGATCATGATGGGTAATCTCAGGATCCTCCTTCGCCCTGTGGTTTACGGCGATAACCGTGCCGGTTACAGGGGCCAGAACGGCTGCCTCATGGCCATCTTTTCCAAAAGTCCAACCCACCTGGTTTTGTTTTAATCCCACCCCCAAAGGCGGAAGCTCCAGGGACTTAGCTGCCCCAAAAAGCTTTACAATGAAATCATCAAACCCCACCCTCACGCGCCCCCCGTGTTCGAACCGCGCCCAACTGTGCCCCATATGGTAGTAGTAGCCTTGCGCCATTCGATATCCGGAGGCCAATTTGTAATTGGGCGTATCAGTGAACACCTGGAAATCCAGCTCATCCAACATCTGATCGTAAGCACAGTGATAACATTCATAGTTCTTTGTGCATATCTTGGGGGCGCTGACGTGGCCTGTGAGGACATGGCGGCAAGGCCTGGAGGAACCATGAAAATCCTGCTTAAGGTGTTCCACCCAACCGGGCTGCTGCTCTTTACCCGTGGCAGGAGACTTCATGCCCATGGCCTTGCTCATACCCATGTCAAATGGACAATTATAACAGTCATAGGCGTTGTCACACATCCTGAAATTGATAACCCCTGCTTTCATCCAAATGCATTCTTTCTCTAGTACCTGAAAACCTACGACCGATCTTTTCTTCCCTTTCACACGCTTGGCTGTTTTCTCTTCCATGAAATTTACCGACCCTCCCTCTGAAAGTTGTCTCTCCGTAACTGTTGACCCATCAAGCTGCTTCGGCCAGAACATAACCCGATATTTCCAACCCTTTCTTTGCTATTGTGCATCTCTTAATTTCATCAAGCCACTCATTAAAACCACAGTGCCAGCACTCATACTTTCGGGTGCAGCTTTTAGGAATTTGCCCCTTTTCCGGATGGAGGCAAAGACCGTTAGAGGTTTCAAACTCGCTTCTTACATCCTGAATTTTTCGGGGTATTCTATTTTCCATTTGATCCACCTCCTCTATGGTTCTGTTAATGATGTTTCCAGGGGGTTTCCCCATTTAAGGCTCCCTCAAAAATAAATTCTCTTTTTGACTCTTATGAGTAGCAACGGGCGTGCCAAAGACTGGGTTCCATATTATTCTTAGGGTTTTCTATCTGAAATCATTGAAAATTTTTCAAAATTTCCTTTCGATGGGTTTTTCATGGCCATTCGGGTAAAGGCAACAGGTACGAGCAAAACGGCTACACGTTTAAGGGGGCCCGAAAGGATTCGCAGGAATATACATGTAAAATCAATGCGTTAAGCTAATGTTTATTTTGGCTACACCGGGTGTAGCGTTTGGTTACATGTTTTTTGGCGCTTCCACAAAGCTTTTCAAAAAGATCCCAATGCGGTCGGCATCAACATTTTGGCTGCATTGCCAGGAATTGTTGCTTTATGCATCACACGTTGCATTAATGATGCACATATGAATAAATACTTGAAGTAACAGTATTTTTAAGGATAAGTCGATTAGAGAAAAGAATTTGATGTTGCGATATGCAACAACAGTCGGCCGGCCCTGCAGGCAATGTTTTCGTTAAGTGTTTGTATTTACTAGATTTTGTCTTTTTGGCACAATAAATGCTGGTAGAGCCCGCAACGGGAGAACCAGGGATGACCTCAAACGGCATGAAAAAGAAAAAGGTCCTGATCGTAGACGATGAGCTGGACATGAGGATCTTTCTTTCGACCCTGCTGGAGACAAACGGGTACAAACCCGTTGTGTCCACAGACGGGATGGAAGGGATCCGCAAGGCAAGAGAGATCAAGCCGGATCTAATTGTTTTAGATGTGATGATGCCAAAAGCGGGCGGCGTTCAAATGTACCGCGATTTGAGGGTGGACAGCGAACTCGAGGGTATCCCGGTCATTATGCTGTCCGGGATCGCCAAGAAAACCTTTTTTCACTCTCAAAACGTGCTTGATTCCTACATGGATCAATCTGTGCGTGAACCCGATGCATACATCGAGAAGCCGCCGGAAGCAGAAGAATTTCTTCAAAGCGTTCGAGGGTTATTGAACATGTGAACATGTCCAGGGTGAGATACCTATGTGTATCTCACTTAATTCTGAAACCATTACGAGGTTGAATGAATGATGTCAAAAAGGATAGGGTTTTTTATTTGTCATTGCGGGGTCAATATAGCCGGTAAAGTCCGGGTTGAAGAGGTGTCTGAATTTGTCCGCGGACTTAAGAACGTCGTGGTGGCCAGAGATTACAAGTTCATGTGTTCGGATCCGGGCCAGGACATGATAGAGAAGGACATCACAGATCTTGACTTGAACCGCGTGGTGGTTGCCTCCTGCAGCCCAAGGCTTCATGAGAAGACATTTCAGAGCGTTTGCCAGCGGGCCGGCATCAACCCCTATTTTTTCCAGATGGCCTCCGTCCGGGAGCAGGTCTCCTGGGTGACCGAGGACCCGGATGAGGCCACCAATAAGGCAAAAACCCTGGCGGCAGCAGCCATCAACCGGGTCAACTTTCATCGGGGACTGGAGTCCAGAGAGGTGGATATCCACCCCGATGTTCTGGTGGTTGGAGCGGGCATTACCGGCATGCAGGCATCCCTCGACATCGCCCGTGCCGGGTACAAAGTCCATCTCGTGGAAAAACAGCCCTCCGTGGGGGGGCACATGCTCCAGTTTGACAAGACATTTCCTACCCTGGATTGCGCCGCATGTATCGGGACGCCAACCATGGTAAACGTGGGGCAGGAATCGAACATTGACCTGCTCACCTATAGCGAAGTGGAAGAGGTGACAGGGTTCATCGGCAATTTTAACGTGAAGATCCGGAAAAACGCCCGGTATGTAAAGGAGGGTGTATGTACGGGTTGTGGAGACTGCGCAAGTGTCTGCCCCGTTACAGAACTGAGCGAATGGGACGTGGGTCTTGCCAAGCGAAAAGCCATTTACAGGTCCTTTCCCCAGGCGGTGCCCATTACCTTTGCCGTTGAAAAAATGGACAGGGCCCCCTGCGGGATCACCTGTCCAGCCGGAATAAATGTTCAGGGCTACGTCCAGCTTATCGGTCAAGGCAAATACAAAGAGGCGGTGGAGCTGATCATGGAAAGGCTCCCCTTGCCGGGGACATTGGGCCGGGTGTGCCCGCACGCCTGCGAGGCGGAGTGCAGGCGGCTTGAGGTGGATGAAGCCATATCCATCAGGGATCTGAAACGCTTTGCCGCCGACCAGGTGGACCTGAGCCAGTTGCCGCTGCCGGAGATCGAGGAGCGGGAAGAAAAGTTGGCAATCATCGGTTCTGGGCCGGTCGGATTGACCGCGGCATATTATCTGAGGCTCAAAGGGTACCCGGTAACGATTATTGAATCGCTTGCAGCCCTTGGCGGGATGCTGCGGGTGGGAATTCCCGATTATCGTTTACCCCCCGAGGTGTTGGACAATGAGATCAACCACATCCTGAGATTGGGGGTTGAGTCCCGGACCGGCAAGGCCCTGGGGGTTGATTTTACCCTTCAAGATCTGGAAAAGGAGGGTTTTAAGGCCGTTTTCCTGGGAACCGGCGCCCATGGCGGCATTAAGCTGAATGTCCCCGGGGAAGAGGAGTTTGAAGGTGTTTTGGATGCGGTGGACTTCCTGAGGGAGACCAACCTGGGAGAACGCAAACTGCCCGGAAAAAGGGTGGTGGTCGTAGGCGGCGGCAACGTAGCCATTGACGCGGTCCGCATGGCGCGCCGGCTGGGCTCTGAAGAGGCCACCGTCGTTTACCGCCGGAGCCGCGAGGAGATGCCGGCCTATGAGGAAGAGGTCGAAGCGGCCCTGGCTGAAGGCATAATAATCCATTACCTCACGGCACCGGTGCGAATCCAGGGTGCCGAAGGAAGGGTTACAGGCTTTGAATGCATAAAAACCGAATTGGGATCTCCCGATGCAAGCGGACGTAGACGCCCGGTGCCGGTAGAAGGTTCCGAGTTCGTGATCGAATGCGATGTGGTGATGATGGCCATAGGGCAGCGACCCCAGTTAGATTGGGCAGGGGATGAGGCAGGCTTGGAAATCTCCAGGTGGGGGACATACGAAGTAAATCCCCATACCATGCAGACGAGCATCCCCCACGTTTTTGCAGCCGGCGACGCAGTGACAGGCCCGGCAACGGTCATCGAAGCGGTGGCCGCCGGCCACAAGGCGGTGGAGGCCATTGATCGATATATTAACGGAGAGGACCTTGGGGCTTATGCCGAAACATTAGAAGCCGTGGCGCCTCCGGGCCGGGACTGGCGGGAAATCCCCGAAGGCCTCGAAAAGGAGGACCGTGCCCATCCGACGTTCAGGGACCCAGAGGAGAGCGCCGCTTCCTTCGAACAAGTGGATCTTGGGTTTAGCGAAGATGAAGCGCAAAGGGAAGCTTTGCGTTGCCTCAACTGCGGGCTCTGCTCGGAGTGCATGGCCTGTGTGGGCGCCTGTGAGGCCAAAGCCATCGACCACACCATGGAAGATGAGGCATTGGACGTAAAGATCGGCAGTATTATTTTGGCAACGGGATATGATCTTCTCGACCCCACACCCATGAAGCAGTTCGGCTACGGTTCCTTCCCCAATGTTTTTACCAGCCTCGAGTTCGAACGCCTCAACAATGCCACTGGCCCCACAAGCGGCCAGATCCTCATGAAGGATCAAACGGGCGAATTCACCACACCCCCGGAGAGCGTAGCCATTATCCACTGTATCGGCAGCCGGGACGAAAACTACCATGAATACTGCTCAAGGGTCTGCTGTATGTACGCCCTCAAATATGGACATCTCCTGAAAGACAAGGTGGGACATCACGTTAAGATCTATGACTACTACATCGATATGCGCTGCTTCGGGAAAGGGTATGAGGAATTTTACAGAAGGTGCCAGGAAGAGGGGATCAACTTTGTTAGAGGAAAGCCTGCTGAAATCACGGATCAGGCACTGGCCCCCGACGAAGAGGGTAAGCTGATCGTCATCGGAGAAGACACATTAATCGGAAAACGCTACAGGAACCCCGTTGATATGGTGATCCTTTGTGCTGCCATGGAAGCCCGTGAGGATGCCAAAGATGTTGGCAGGATTTTCGGCGTCAACCAGGGGGCCGATGGGTTCTTCCTGGAAGAACACCCGAAATTAGGCCCACTGGATACTGCCACGGACGGGGTGTTCATCGCCGGGGCCTGTCAGGGGCCAAAAGACATCCCGGATGCTGTTTCACAAGCGTCAGGAGCGGCCGCCAAGGCCCTGCAGCTGGCCAGCCGTGGAACGGTGGAGGTCTCTTCCACCATTAGCTGGATTGATCCTGACGTATGCTCCGGCTGCCAGGCCTGCATCGGCCTGTGTGCCTATTCCGCCATTGAATTTGACGAACGGAGAGGGATCTCTGTAATCAACGAAGCCTTGTGCAAAGGATGCGGAAGTTGTTCGGGGCACTGTCCAAGCGGGGCTGCACAGGTCAGGCATTTCAATGAGAAACAGATCTTCGCGGAATTAGATGGCATCATGGACGCTATTGCTGCGGTAGCGGCTTAGCGTCGATGATTAACAATTGATGATTTGGGATTTGAAAAGGCTGTATTTTTAAGGAGGCAAGCATGGCAGGATACGAACCAACAATCATCGCTTTTGTATGCAACTGGTGCACTTACACAGCGGCGGATCTGGCAGGGACGTCGAGACTGGCCTATCCCCCCAACGTGCGTATGATCAGAATGATGTGCACAGGGATGGTAGATCCAAAATATGTCATCAAGGCACTTCTGGAAGGGGCGGATGCCGTACTCATCAGCGGCTGTCACCCGGGAGACTGCCATTACATCAATGGTAACTTCAAAGCCCGGCGGCGTGTGAAACTGCTGAAAGAAATCCTCCCCCGTTTTGGGTTTGACGAACGCCGCTTAAAACTGACTTGGATAGGCGCCAGCGAGGGGGTGGACTTTGCCAAAACCATGCGTGAGATGGCGGAGGAGATGAAAGAACTGGGGCCCACCGAAGTCAGGAACCAGATGGTGCTCTGATTTTCCACTTTTGGTTTGCGGATTTGAGATTTATAAAGAATATGGCAAAATAAGCGATTAACGATGATTTCTGTTGTGGAGGAGACGAATGGCTAAAACAGCGAAGATAGATGTCAAAGAACAGAACCTCCTTATTTCTCTACAGGGCTTTTTCAAAGCACTTCTTGAGAAAGGGGGTATAGAGGCCGTTCTGGTTCCCCAGCATCTCCCAATGAAAAACTCGGTGATGCCCACCCTGGTGACGGATCCCGAAAAGATTGACGACGTCGATCCCCTGGCGCCTGTATTTCCCATGAATGCTGCCAAGATCGTTTCGAAACTCACCAGAAGGCCTTTGGATGGACAAATCGCCGTGGTCCTGCGGCCATGTGAGATTCGGGCGTTTATTGAATTGGTAAAACTCAAACAAGGGAGAACCGATGAAGTGGTGCTCATCAGCATGGACTGTTACGGCGCTTACGGCAATGTGGACTATGGCCGTTTTGCAGGCGATGACGGTGTAGATGCCTCTTTGAGGTTTTACGAAAACATCATCTCCGGGAAGGGAACCGCCTGGGAAGACATTGATATTTCTCCGGCCTGCAAAGCGTGCGACCAGCCGGTATCGGAAAATGCCGACCTTCAGATCGGAACCCTGGGCGTAGATACCAAAGATCAACTTCTGCTAAAAGCCCTGACCTTTTCGGGTGAAACGCTGCTGGAAAAACTGGCTCTGCCTGAAACCCCGGAACCGGAAAACCGGCAGACAGCCATTGAAACGCTGGTTTCAGACCGCATCGCTTACCGGGACAAGATCTTTGACGAGACCAGTGAGGCCACATCCGACCTCAATAAGCTCACGACCTATC
This sequence comes from Desulfobacteraceae bacterium, assembly GCA_016844935.1. Taxonomy (GTDB): domain Bacteria; phylum Desulfobacterota; class DSM-4660; order Desulfatiglandales; family Desulfatiglandaceae; genus NaphS2. The sequence goes on from JAERTK010000027.1 coordinate 14,759, forward strand.
TCGGCAGTTGCATCAACTGCTACAACTGCCGGGTGGCCTGCCCGGTCTGTTACTGCAAGGAATGTGTATTTTCAACCGATGTCTTTGACCATGAGCCGACCCAGTATTTGAACTGGGCCAAACGCAAAGGCATCATCAAAATGCCCACGGACACGGTCTTTTACCACATCACCCGTTTGGCCCATATGAGTACGTCATGCATCGGCTGCGGCCAGTGTTCAAATGCGTGCCCCAATGACATTCCGGTCATGGAGATTTTCAGGACGGTGGCCAACTATACCCAAAAGGCATTTGACTACCAGGCCGGACGCAGCCTGGATGACGAGATGCCCCTGTCGGTATTTAGAGAAAAGGAGCTTTCAGAGCTCACCGGTGGAAAAGATTAAGGCAATTTTTGACCTTCGAGTTCCGGATTCAGGATCCATCTCTAACGAGGTTACTTCACTATGAAAAAAAAGATCGGCTCAGGTCTGGTGGTAGGAGCGGGAATAAGCGGCATTCGTTCGGCCCTGGATCTGGCAGAAGTTGGCTACCACGTGACACTCATCGACAAGGCCCCCAACCTGGGTGGAACCCTGGCCCAGTTGGATTACCAGTTCCCAAACAATCACTGCGGTATGTGCAAGATGCTTCCCCTGGTGGAGCGGGACCTATCTTCACAGTTCTGCCTCCGCAAAGGCCTCTTTCATGAAAATATTGATATCATGCTCTCGGCCGAGTTAGTGGCATTGGAAGGTGAGCCAGGCAGTTTTGAGGCGACCCTTCGTCAAAACCCAACCCTGGTTGACGCCCAACGCTGCATCGGCTGTGGGGAATGCGTAAACGTTTGTCCGGTAGAGGTCCCTGACCAGTTCAATGCAGGTCTTACCACGAGAAAGGCCGTGTATCTGCCGGTACCTCACAATATCCCCAATACGTATGTGGTGGACATGGCATCGTGCACCATGTGTGGGGAATGCGAGAAAGTCTGCCCCACCAACGCCATCGATTTTGGCAAAGAGGCGCGTGGGAAATTCCGCATCCTGGTGGTGGATGATGAATTTGTTGTGCGCGATTCTCTAAAGGAATGGCTGACGGATGAGGGTTTCCAGGTTCATATGGCCGAATCGGGCACGGAAGCGCTGGAAACATTAGCGAAGGAAACGTTTCATCTGATGCTTCTGGATATCAAGATGCCCGGCATGGGCGGGGTGGAAGTCCTCAAACGGTCAAAGGAACTCCGGCCCGAACTTCCGGTGGTCATGATGACCGCTTATGCCACTGTGGAGACGGCAGTGGAAGCCATGAAGACCGGGGCCCTTGATTATCTGATGAAACCTTTTGATCCGGACACCCTGGTCCCGTTGATCATTCAGCTTCATCAAAGCATTATCGGCGCCGGCGAACACCAGATAACCGTGGGTTCCGTGATCCTGTCGGCCGGATTTGATTCCTTTGACCCATCCACCGGAAAAAACACCTATGAATACGGCCAGTTCCCCAACGTGGTCACCAGTATTGAGTTCGAACGGTTGATGAGCGGGACCGGCCCGAATCCGGGAAAGCTTTTGCGGCCCGGTGACGGCAAAGAGATCCGGAAAATCGCCTGGTTCCAGTGTGCGGGCTCACGGGACCAGCAGGCTGATGCCGACTTTTGCTCGTCTGCATGTTGCATGTTCTCCATCAAGGAGGCCCTCTTAACAAAGGAAAAGACCGAGGGCCGGGTGGAGACATCCATTTTCTATATGGATATGCGCACATTCGGGAAGGATTTTCAACGCTATCGGGATACGGCTGAACAGGAACACGGGGTTCGCTTTATCAGAAACCGGGTCCATTCCGTTCAAATTCCGGAAACAGAAGGAGACCTGAAGGTCGCCTACGCAGACATAAACGGCGCCATACATGAAGAGGATTTTGATCTTGTCGTACTTGCCGTCGGCCAGAGACCTCCTTCAATGACAGAGGATCTGGCGGAAATAACCGGGGTTGATATTAACCCCTGGGGGTTCTGCCAGGCCGATGGTTTTTCCCTTAGTCGCACCAGACAGGATGGCGTACTGCTGGGCGGGTCCTTTTCCGGCCTGAGGGATATCTCTGAGTCGGTTATTCAATCAAGTTCCGCCGCATTTTCCGCATCACAACTGATCCATTCAAAGGGCGGCGGCCTGTCCGAAGAGCCAGGGGCCCAAACAGCGTTTCGGGATGTCTCAAAAGAGCTCCCCAGGGTTTTGGCGGTGTTGTGTGCTTGTGGCGGCGTACTGGAGGAAGCGGCGGATCTGGATGCATTGGCGGAATGGATCAAGACCCGGGGTTCCGTAAGCCAAGTCCATACCATCGACTCCATATGCACCCGGGAAGGCTGGGATGAACTGAAGGGAACCCTTCAGGAAAGCGATGCAAACAGGGTACTGATCGCCGGTTGCATGCCCTATGTATATTCTAAGAAATTAGCGGAACTGGGCAGGGATACGGGGCTCGATCCGACCCTGATAGAGGTGGTGGATATTCGGACTCCGGTGTTTCCGGACCGGGACAGGGAAAAAGAAGACGTTATCCAGGAAGTCCGGGGAGTGATCTCCATGGGAATCGCAAAGGTAAAGGGGATGGACCCGGAGCTTGTACCCTCCACCCAGATCATTCCAAAAGCCCTGGTGGTTGGGGGAGGGATCGCGGGAATGAGCGCGGCCCTCGGGATCGCCGACCACGGTTATGAGGTAAGTCTGGTGGAACAGGGCAAGGGATTAGGGGGAAACCTCCATCACATACACCGAACCATTCAAGGAGATTCTCCGCAGAAACTTCTGGAAGAAACCGTCCAAAGAGTGGAACAACACCCAAAGATCCAACTTTATACCCAGGCGAAGGTGGTCCTTTCGCGGGGTCATGTGGGCCATTTTGCAACAGCCATTGAAAAAGAAGACGGCGTGGGTGAAACCATAGAACACGGGGTGACCCTGCTGGCCACCGGCGGCTCAGAAGCCAATACCAAAAGCTATGCCTACGGGGAAGCCGAATCCATCCTGACCCAGCATGAGCTGGAGGGGAAATTGGCGGACCAAACGGTAGACCCATCAGGTCTTAGCGCCGTGGCCATGATCCAGTGCGTGGATTCCAGAGAAGAGCCGCGAAATTATTGCAGCCGGATATGCTGCGCCACGGCCTTGAAAAATGCCCTGTACCTGAAGGATCAAAATCCCGAGATTGACGTTTACATCTTCTACAGGGACATCATGAGCTACGGTTTCTTAGAAAGTTACTATACCCAAGCCCGAAAAGGCGGGGTAATTTTCATACAATACGACAAGAACCAGAAGCCCCAGGTCAGTGTGGAAAACGGAAAGCCCCGTATTATTGCAGATGATCCTATCCTCGGCCGAAAATTAGGAATAAACGCAGACCTCCTGGTCTTAAGCACAGGCGTTGCCCCGGCAGCGGCCGGGCAGCTTGCCGATCTTTTCGGGGTTGAGGCGAACCAGGACGGTTTTTTTCAGGAGGCCGATTCCAAGTGGCGCCCTGTGGACTTCATAAAGGAAGGGGTCTTTATGGCTGGGATTGCCCACTCGCCCTGTTCCATCAACGAGGCCATAGCCATGGCCGAGGCGGCGGCCCAGCGTTCTCTGAGGATCCTTAACAGTGAGCGCCTGGCCTCTGGGCGAATCGTGGCCGAGGTGCGTCAAACCCTTTGCGCCCTGTGCGAGAGATGCATTACTGCCTGCGCTTACGGGGCTCGCTCCTATGATGAAGAACAGGAGCTGATCGCAGTGGATCAATTGATGTGCCAGGGATGTGGCTCGTGTGCCACAGTCTGTCCCAACAGCGCCTCGGTACTCCGGGGCAACCGGGATCAACAGCTTTTTGAAGTGATTGATGCCGCACTTGAGAACATTTTCGCAAACGCAACACTTTAATCGCAATACTTCAATCGCAACACATTAAGGGAGAGAAGATCTGATGAGCGAAAAACAAGCTGATCTTGCCTTACACGAGGCTGAGCCTGATATCCTCGCCTCTGTTCAGGAAAAGGTGCAGGCGTGCATGCAGTGCGGCACCTGTAGCGGGTCTTGCGCCAATTCTTTTGCCATGGACCTCACCCCGCGTCACTTGTGGCGTCTGGCCCAGTTAGGGGACACCGAGGAGATTTTCAGCAGCAAGACCTTCTATCTCTGCTCTGCCTGTTATTATTGCACCCTGCGCTGCCCTCGGGGGCTTCCGCTCACAGAGACCATGGGCGCCCTCAAACGGCTGGCAGCAGACCAGGGGATAAAGAAGTACAAGAACAGCGCCAATTTTTACCGGACCTTCATGGAAACAGTGCGGCGCTACGGGCGGGTCAGGGAGATGGAATTCATTAATCGATATTTTTTCTCCCTGAAAAATCCCATCCTTCCTCTCGGCTTCACCTCTTTGGGCCTGAAACTCATGAAAAAAGGAAAGATTTCGCCACAACCGCCCAAGCTTTTCGGAGAAGGAAGATTTGACCGGCTCTATCGAAAAGTCGAAGAACTGGAGGCGAAATCATGAAATATATCTACTACCCCGGTTGCTCTCTGGAAGGGACCGCAGCGGAATACAATGCGTCAACCCTAGCCACCATGAAAGCTTTAGGAGCGGAATTGACCGAACTGGAAGATTGGACCTGTTGCGGCGCCAGTGCGGCCGATGCCACCAGTTATCTTCTCTCCATGGTCCTGGCTGCCCGTAACCTGGCTTTGGCCGAAGGAATGGATGGTGAGGCCGACATCATGGTCCCCTGCAGCGCCTGTTACCTAAATCTCAGAAAGGTTGAAGACCATGTCCAACAGGATGCGGGGCTTTCTGATAAGATAAATGAGGCCCTCAAAGAGGAAGGACTGGCGTACAGGGGGGGCATCAAAGTCCGGCATTTCCTGGATGTGGTCGTTAATGATTTTGACCCTGAGGCCATCGGGCGGATGGTAAAAAACAGACTTGAGGGGCAAAGGATTGCAATTTATTATGGGTGTCAGGCATTGCGCCCCTATGCCACGTACGATGACCCGGAACAGCCCCGTTCTTTAGAGCCTCTCATACAAGCCCTCGGGGCTGAGGTCCACCCCTGGACAGCGGGGGCCAAATGTTGTGGCGCGGCATTGATGACCACCAAGAAAGACGCGGCAATGGAGCTCACCGGCGGCATCCTTAAGGCAGCCAAAGGGGCCGATTGCATCGTGACCCTTTGTCCCATGTGCGAAATGAACTTAGAAGCCTTCCAGAAACCTGTTTCCAAAGCCCTGGAAGAGGATCTTGAAATCCCTGTTCTCTATCTTCCCCAACTCCTGGGCGCGGCACTGGGTCTTTCGGGGGAAGATCTCAAATTAAACCTCAATCTTGCCCTGCCGGATTCTTTTAAGGAGAGGCTCATTAGCTGAGGGAAATCAAAATCCCTATCCCTTTACCGGTATCTTTATGGTAAAAACCGCGCCTTTTCCTGCTTCGCTCTGCACCGCAATGGTCCCCTTGTGCCGGTCAATAATGCCGTAGACCGTTGAAAGGCCCAGGCCTAACCCTTTTCCTTCTATTTTGGTGGTGAAGAAAGGATCGAAGATATTGGGCAGATCTTCTTTCGAAATGCCACACCCGTTATCCTCGACGCTTACTTCCACCACATTCATTTTAGGGTCATGGGAACTCACAATGGTCAGTGTTCCACCTTCCGGCATGGCATCAATGGCATTGAAGATCAGATTGATAATACATTGCTGAATCTGGCTTAAGTCACCCCAGAGTTTTGGAATATCCGCCCCAAAACCTTTCGCGATCTTGATATTCTGCAGCGTCAGTTTGTGCTGGCTCAGCATAATGCATTTTTCGAGCAGGTCATTAATGGCCATCTCCCCTGACGCCATTTTGGATTTTCGGGAAAATGCCAACAGGTTAGAGACGATTTTAGCGCAACGATCGGTTTCGCGCTCCACGAGACTGAGATAGCCCTGGAATTTCTCTGACTGCTCCTGTTCAAACACGCCCCTTTTGAGGATCTTTATCATTAGACGCGCGTAATTCAAAATGCCCGCAAGGGGATTATTGATCTCGTGCACGACACTGGCTGCTAACCGGCCTAAGGATATCATTTTATCCTGGTGAAGGAGTCGGGTCTGATCAGCAAACTGCTGTTCCATCTTCCTGATCTCTCTCAGGTCCCTGATGAAGCACACCATCCCGATCTCTTCTAATCCTTCTTTCAGAACCGTTGCGGAGAGCTGGGCGGGAATTTTCATTCCGTTCTTAGGAAGCAGGTTTGTTTCAAAGAGAAAAAGCCGATTTTTCCCCCCGTATGCATCAGAATGCAATTCTTTTCTGAACTGTTCTGCTGCGCCCACCGGATAGAATTCATTGAGGTGCATTTTCCCAACCACTTCACCCTTGGGGTAACCTGACATCTTTTCCATGGCCCTGTTGAACGTGACGATCTTATCATCCCTGTCACACCCCATAATCCCATCAATGGAACTCTCAATGAGGTTTTTCTGGAAATCGAAGGTCCTTGCCAACTCCTCTGCCGTATCCATCCACCTCTCTTCAATAATGGCAGTGTAGTTGTTCAACGCTTTCCGGTCTGTATACCGCTTTTTAGCCCTTTCCAGGGCAACCAGGAGGGCTTCATTTTCGATCGGTTTTGTGACAAAATCAGAGGCATCTGACTGAAGCGCTCGAATGGCGAGTTCCATATCTCCGAATCCGGTGACGACGATTACCTCTTTGTCAGGGTCATACGCTTTAACCCTTTTGAGGACCTCGATTCCGCCTATACCGGGCATCAAAATATCGGTGATAACGATTTGAGGGGACTCCTCTTTAAACAACCGGAGGCCACTTTCACCATCCGCGGCCGTCACTATTTGATAGCCTTCATCCGCCAATACAATTGAAACCACACTGCGGATAGCTTCTTCGTCATCAATCAGCAGTATTTTCCAGTGTTCTTTCTTCAGAAGCATATTCTTGCCAAATTTGTATAATCAAAGCTTTCCGTTACGCTCTATTCATAAGCAGCGTCATTACATACTGATACGCTAAAGTCAACCCCAAGTTTCGCATGTGGATATCCCACATGAGGCCAAACGCAAATTAGTAATCAGGTGGGAATCTTAAGGGAGTTGCATTTTTTTCTAAAATTTGGACTCATGATGTGGTATAGGAGTTTTTCAAGTTTCAAGTTTAGGTTCTAGGTTTCAAGTGTTAAGCTTTTTGCCTTGCCCTTAGCACCTTGTGCCTAACCAAATAGAATAGGAGATGAGGGAATGAGCGATTGGGAACCAAAAATCACAACTTTTCTCTGTAACTGGTGCAGTTACGGTGCAGCGGATCTGGCGGGTGTAAGCCGATTTCAATACCCGCCCAATTTCAGGATCATCCGGGTACCCTGCTCGGCCCGGGTCACCCCGAAATTCGTACTGGCGGCCTTTCGCCATGGTTCTGACGGTGTATGGGTGTCCGGCTGACACCCCGGCGACTGCCATTACCTGGAAGGTAATTATTACGCAAGACGGAAATTCGCACTCTTAAAGGGTCTTCTGGAACATGTCGGCCTTGAACCGGGCAGGCTCCATTTTTCCTGGATATCGTCGGCGGAAGCAACCAAATTTGTTGAAGTGGCAAACACGGTGGCCGGCGACGTAAAGGCCCTGGGCCCGACCCGTTATTTCGTTAAATCGAGAGCCGAGGTGGCATAATGCTCAAATACACTGAAAAAATCAGGGAAACTGCAAAAAGGCTGCTTGCAGAGGAAAAGGTGGATGTCTTCATCGGCTACCAGAAGGGAACGGTGCCCATGATGAACGAGCCTCTCCTGGTGAACCACCCTGACAAAGTGGACCCGCTCTACTGGGACAACTTTTGCGGTCTGAACCTTTGCAATTACCTGACCAAACGAACCGATAAGATCGGCATCGTGGCCAACGGGTGCAACTCGAGAAACATCGTCACCCATATTATTGAAAACCAGATCAAGCGGGATCAACTCTATATCGTGGGCATCCCCTGTGAAGGCATGATCGACCACCGGGCTGTGGTCCGAGCGGTCAAGTTTAAGGAAATTCTGGATGTTCATCAGGACGGGGCTGAATTCACGGTTAAAGGTCACGATTTTGAGGAAACCTTTCAGAAAGAAAAGTTTCTGCAAAGCAACTGCGCGGTCTGCACCCACCGAAATCCCGTCATACACGATGAAATGCTGGGCGACCCGGTGGATGAACAGACCGATGTCAACCCCTATTCGGATGTGGAAAAAATCGAGGGTATGGACCCCGAAAAGAAACAGGGGTTTTTCACACGGCTCATCAGCCGCTGTATCCGGTGCTACGCCTGCAGGAATTCCTGCCCCCTCTGCTACTGCCCCACCTGTTTTGTGGATGAATCGGCACCCCAGTGGGTGGGAAAAAGCATTGATCCCGCGGACACCATGACCTTCCACTTCCTGAGGGCTTATCACTGCGCGGGACGATGTACCGATTGCGGGGCCTGTGAGCGCGTCTGCCCCATGAGCATCTCCATGAGACAGTTTACCAAGAAACTCAATAAGGACGCCTGGGAACTTTTCTCCTGGGAAGCCGGACTTGATCCGGAGAAAAGACCGCCTCTGGATGTTTACCAGCCCGATGACTATAACGATTTTATCAAATAGGCCATAAACGGAACCAACAGATATCATCAATAGATGAAGGTAGCTGATATGACTGAAAAAGTATTCACTAAAGAGGAATGGCTGGGAACCCTGGAGACCTTGAAGGAGTCCTATAAACTCTTTGGTCCGGTTAAGGATGGCGATTTTCATACATTCATGCCCCTTGACGGGAACAAAAAGCCGGACTTTGATTATGAGAACACCAGGCTTTCCCCCAAATCCGTTATTTATCCAGAATCGGAAAGGATGTTTGAATACTCACTGGATGAAGCGGAAGACGATGCCCACATTTTGAAGGAATCACCCAAGGACTATTCGCCCTCGGCGGTGTTGGGCATCAGACCCTGTGACGCCCAGGCCTTTCAAATTGTAAAACGCAACTTTGATAATCCTGAATATCAGGACCCCTGGTGGACGCAGCATTTTGAAGCCACCACCCTGGTGGGGCTCGGGTGCAATATGCCCTGTGCCACATGCTTCTGCACCCAGGTGGGAGGGGACCCATTCCATGAAGCGGGATTGGATGTGCTGCTCTTTGATCTGGGAGACCGATTCCTGGCTAAAGCCATCACCGACAAAGGCGAAGCGTTTCTGGAGAAAACGGCTGGAAACCCGGCCGATGACGGAGCGCTTACGGCGGCCGAAGGTCTGAAGCAGCCGGCCCGGGATAAAATAACCGCCACGGTACCCACGGATCAATTGAAAGAGAAGGTGACCAACGCGCTTTTTGACGCCCCGTTCTGGGAAGAGGTGGCGTTTGCGTGTCTCAACTGCGGCACCTGTACCTATCTCTGCCCCACCTGCTGGTGTTTCGACATCCAGGATGAAGTCCAGGGAAACCAAGGTGACCGGATTCGCAACTGGGATTCGTGCATGTTTCCCCTCTTTTCCCTTCACGGATCGGGGCATAACCCCAGGGACAACAAATTCCAGCGGGTTCGGCAGCGTTTTATGCACAAACTCAAGTATTATGTGGACAAATACCAAAATGGTGTTCAATGCTCCGGGTGCGGCCGCTGCGTCAGGTATTGTCCGGTGAACATTGATATCCGGGAAGTTTGTAAGTTGATGAATGAGTTTGGGTAGGTTTAAAGTCTAAGGTTTAAGGTGCTGACAGCACTAAATTTAGAAGATTGTAAGCAATGTGCCTGGCGCGATGCTTGGTGCAACAAAGAGGGGGGTTCAATTGGGAAATCCTTATTTACCCTATCCTGTTCGCATTGACAGGATTGTCACGGAAACAGAGGATAAAAACCTCAAAACTTTCAGGTTTGTGTTTCTCAACCCGGAAGATGAGGAAAAATTCGCCTATACGCCGGGGCAATTTGGAGAATTATCCATTGCCGGAAAGGGAGAGATCCCCATCGGCATCGCGTCCTCGCCAACGGAAAAGGGTTTCGTGGCCTTTACGGTCAACAAGGTGGGACTTGTCACCACCCATCTGCATAATATGAAAGAAGGTGATATCATGGGGCTCCGGGGCCCTTTGGGCAACTGGTATCCCTGGGACGAGATGGAAGGGAAGCATGTGGTTATTGTGGGCGGTGGTTTCGCTTTCACCACCCTGCGCTCCAGCATCATCTATATGCTGGATCCTGAAAACAGGTCAAAATTCGCTGACATCTCCGTGGTGTACGGCGCCAGAAGCCCCGGTATGCTGCTTTACAAGGACGAACTGGCTGAATGGGAACAACGGGATGACATCAACATGCACATCACCGTGGATGGTACCGATGATCCGGACTGGAAATACAATGTGGGATTCGTCCCCACCATTACGGAGCAGAAGATCACCAGCGCGGACAATGCCATCGCCATCGTTTGCGGACCGCCCATCATGATCAAATTTACCCAGCCGGTTCTTGAAAAGCTGGGATTTTCTCCGGATCGGATTATCCTTTCCCTTGAAATGCGCATGAAATGCGGCATCGGTATCTGCGGCAGGTGCAACATCGGTGACCAGTACGTGTGCAAAGACGGACCGGTTTTTCCACTGGCCCAACTCAAGAACATGCCGGGGGAGTATTAGCTTATCACTCAGGGCCTCGGCAAAAAAACAAGACCACTTTTGCGTCTTGCGTTAGACATTTTGGTTGCGGCTATGCCGCGTTGGAGGCTTTTTAAAAGGAACAAGAATTAGTGCACCCTAAATAAGTAAGTTCTTGTCAACCGTACAAACTACTGGATGATTTCGCCACCCCATAGTTTTTTCAAAAAGATCTCCCAGGGGAAAATGGTAATGCCATCCTTCGTTTTTCTTTCATATCGGTCACAGCTGACGACAGCAAAATTCTGAATATTTCCCTCTTCTTTCAGGGCTCTGATACCTTTGAGGTGTTTGTCGCGTATGGATGTCGTGCTTTTAATTTCCACGGCCCAACGGCTGTTCAGGATTAAATCAACTTCAAACTGCGACGTGGATCGCCAATAATACATCCTGTCTATTTTTCTCGTATAGGATAGAAAAGCCCTCACCTCCAACAGAATAAAATGCTCAAATGCTTTACCAAACAGCTCGGAGCCCGCCATAATTTCACCCCTGTTTGCCAGGGAATTTGTTACGCCGATGTCGAAAAAATAGAGCTTGGAACGGGAAATGGCCTTTCGTTTGTGGGTTTTTGTGAAAGCCTTCAAACTAAAGGCCACCAGGGTATCTTCCAGCACCTGGATATAATTCTTGATGGAGTTGGCTGAAACGCCGCAGTCACCGGCAATAGTCTGGTAGCTTACCTCTTCGCCATTGCACAGGGCCATCAGGTCCAGAAACTCCGAGAATTGGGCCACTTTTCTGGTCAACGCTTCATTCTGAATTTCTTCTTTCAAATACAACGCCGTATAGGCCCGAAGCTCTTCGACGTAATCATGGCTTGGATAGATTGAAGGCAATCCTCCCCTGTTCAGATAGGTCATCAAATCAAAGTCAGGAATTTCGTTTGACGTCAACGGAAAAAGTTCAGCCCACCAGGCCCTTCCCGCCAGCAAGTTGGCGCCGCCTCTTTTGAGCTTACGAGCGCTGCTGCCGGTCAGCAAAAATGTCAACTTTCGTGCCTGGATCAAACGATGCACTTCATCCAATATTTCCGGAAGCTTTTGAACTTCGTCAATCACCACAACGGGGTTTAACTTCTGTTCTGAAATAATGGTTGGATTTTTCAAATATTCCCGGTAGGTCCTAATTTCCAGCAGATCAATCACGGTGGCGTCTAAAAGGGTTTGCTGAATGAGCGTCGTTTTTCCGGTCCCTCTGGGGCCAAACAGGAAAAACGACTTCTTTTTTAGCAGTTCAGTCAAATCAAGGATTCGTTTATACATGTGTCACCTTAAACATGATTCAGATTGTCATGATAATCCGCAACTCTGTTTCATTTAGTAATACATGCCACTGCATTTTTCAACCCTTTTCATCAGAATCTTCATTCGGGGTGTAAATCACGACCGTTGGAGGGAATCCTCGTTTTCGTGCTTCAAGCGTGAAGGCCCGTAATCACCCCATGGCAGCGGCAAGCAGTGCTCAGCAGGATGGGACCACGGGCCTTTTCCATACGGTCAGCCAGATCGAAAAGTTCTTTCACGCGGTACCCTCCGACGCCGACTCCCAGTTGGTGGCTTCGAATTACCAGGCTTTTCCAGGGGGGGAACCGGATATCTTTGAGCAGTTCGAACATATTCTGTTTTCTGGGTTCTCCTGTGAATGTGCACATATTCCGGGGTTCGGCGCAATCATCCGGGCAGAGGAAATCCGCATGGCTCACAAAGATATTGCCATTCTCAACCCGCAAAGGATGGGGCAGGAGAGGGTCCATCTCAGCGGGGATGGGGATCGGTTGCAGGTTTTCTCTGCTTTCGCCCAGCATGAGCCAATCGGCGGCCAGATGAACGGGGACGGCCGGAACAATCCAGTCGGGATTTTCATTTTTCCCTTTTGAAATATGTTCCGCCAGATAATCAGCGCCGTCAGCCTGAATCAGGGTTCTTCCGGAGCCCCCGGCCCCATGAAGCTTTTCCGCTTCCAGGTCCACCAGGACAAGATGCAGGTCTTTAATCTTATCGGTTAAGCGATCTGCGGCCAAACGTCCAAAACGTCCGACTCCGATGATCCATATTTCTTTCATGCCGGTGTATCTTCTTCATTCACCAGTCGAATATCCAGGGGACCGGCGCTGGTATCCAGGTGGGTATCCCGCTGGGGAAATGGCATCTCGATGTCTTCTTCCTGAAAAACCAGATTGATCCGATGCCGAATCTGGTTCTGAACTTTAATGGCATCTGAAAGGGGGACAAAAACCCGCAGCTTGAAATCCAGGGAGTCGGCCCCAAAACCTGCGAAATATACGCTGGGACCGGGAGTATCCAAAACCAACCTGTTTTCCTTGGCAATTTTGAGCAGCAGTTCCTCGGCCTTTTTTGCATCGGAACCATAACCGATGCCCACGTCAATGACCACCCGCCTGACTTTGTCGGACAACGACCAGTTGGTGATCTTTTCAGAGAGAAAAGCCTGGTTGGGAACGATCAACTCACGCCGATCCCAGTCGGTGATGGTGGTGGAACGGATACGGATCCTTGACACCTTACCGGAGGAACCGGCCACCGTCACCGTATCTCCCAGTCGAATGGGCCGCTCAAACAAAATGATGATCCCCGATACGAAATTGGCGAAAATATCCTTCAGCCCGAAACTTAAACCCACCGTCATGGCCGCGGCCAGCCATTGAAACTGTTTCCAGCCGATGCCGATGGCGTTCAACCCCGCAAACAGGCCTACCATAAAAATGGCGTACTGGAATATGAGGCCGAAAGACTGCTGGCTGCCCACATCCAGTTTGGAACTTTTCGCCATGAGAATCTCCACCAGCGCGGTTCCCGATTTGACCACAATATACGTGGCGACAAAAATGATGATAGCAATGATCACGTTGAGCAGGGTAATGGATTTTAGGATGGGCGTTCCGGCCTTGTCCACACCGATCTCCTGGGTCCAAAGGGCAACATTTTCCAAGAAACGGAAAGCGGGAAATACATCGGACCAGATGAGCCCGAGCCCGAACAGGCTTAGCACGAGAATGGCCGATCGGATGAGCATGGATGTCTGGGCACTGATTTCCTGAAGATCCAGGGCCGGTGCTGAAATCTGTGATGTTGACTGAATGCTTTCTTCCGGGTCCTCATTGGCTTCCCGGGCTTTTCTGGCGACTTCCTCCTGTTCCCGCAAGGCTTTTTGAAGGGCCAGTTTCGCCTGGGCCGCCCGAAGCCCCCGCAACATCAATGCATTGGCGGACACCAGTAACAGTATCAGCCATGCCGTATCTCCAAGGCCCCAGGCCAGCTGATAGGCCGTAAAATAATAGCCCAGTATTGATAGAACCATTAAAGCCACGGGGCAGAGAAGGGCCAGAGTTGACCAGACGGGAAAATACTTGCTGAGCCATCCCTTGGATCGGCCCTTGCGGATGGCCTGGGTCAGAGGGCTCGATTTGCTGAAGGAACGCCATAAAACCAGGAGCAGGGGAATCATGGCAAACAGGAACAAGATCCGTCCCAGAGAGCTCCTGAATCCCTGGGCCTGGGGACCATTTTGTATCATCACCACAAAAAACAGCAGGGGCACAAAAATGTATAACAGTGTTCTGGCGGAACGGACCAGGGAACCGCAGACTGCCTCATCCCACAAGAAATGGGTGTTTCCCGGGCCGCCCTTTTTGCAGAGCTGTACCGTCAGCCTCAGAAAAATAACCACTTCCAGGGCCACGGCCAGTCCTGAGCAGACCGCCCTGGTAAAATAGTCCGCCGTGGGAAGCGCTTTTAGGTGAATGGCTGCCAGATAGAGGATGATCGGAATACCGGCAGTTTGAATAACGATCCAGAGCATCAGGACCAGGGTTCCACCCATCCCCTCCGTGGATGATTTTTCCCCATGGGATTTGATGTTTCTCCGGATCCGGGGCTTTAAAAAAATGACCATCAGAAGCACCAGCACCAGGAGACCCCAGATGGCGGGACGGCTTCCCGCAGACAGCCCCAGATCCCGAAAAAATTTCCGCCAGTTGGCAGGGCTGAACAGCCAGGAAATCACCTTTTCTGAAACGATTGCCTCGGAAGGGGAAATCAGATCAACACTCTGGGTCCACAAAAGACGCTCGTTGATGAAATCCCTGTATTCCTCGGCCAAGATATCCAGTTTCTTCTGGGCCGTCTCCTGAGCGTTCAGTTTTTTCAGGTAATTGATATAGGATTTTCCGGTTTCTTCAAAAAGTTTTCGCCTGCTTTCCAACAGAAAAAACGCCTGCATGGTGAGATCTTCGTTCTGTTTGGTGGAAAGGGAGGGTTCCAGGTTGTCCAGTTGATCATAAATTTTGTTTTTTAAGACCAGATAGTTCTGGCGTTCCTGAATCATCTCGTCACTGGCCAGGTTGACCCTGAGAATCTCATTTCTCCGTTGAGACGCCACCCTCGGGTTCGCCCGGCTCTTCCGAAGGGTTTCCCGCCGGGACTGAAGCCATTGGGCGGCTTTTCGGGTAAGGCCCATCATCTTGACCCGCCTCCGGGTGAGTTCAAAATCCTTCTGGGTCTGATTCAGGCGGGTTTCCAGCAACTTGGCGGTTTTGTCCGCCTCTTGTTCCCGGGTATCCAGTTGGATGAGGATTTCAGACAGTGCCAGGTTCTGCTTCCCCAGTTCTTTCAGGAAAGCCCCGGCCTTGGGCCAGTTTTCCGAAGCCATTTGCCTCAAGGATTCCTGTGTCTGGCGCATCTCTATATAGCCCACATCGCTCTGGCGGTACTCCCGGACCGATTCCCAGGTCTTGATCAGGGTTTCCAGCCGATGGACTTTCCGGGTAAACAGGGCCTGCTGATTCTGGACGGCGCCCATCTCCCGCTTGGAAATGACCACCTCCCGGTCCGCCGCCTTGAGCTGGGCTTCCAGGGAGGACTGCTGCGCCCGAAGGCTGGTTCTCCTGGCGCGGATGAGGCGGGGCGATTCATCCTCCGGCTTGGGACGGGCCAGCTTTTCCTGCAGTTCGGACAGGGTCTGTTCAAACTTGGCAATGTTCCGGCGCAACTGGACCGGACGTTTGAGCAAATCCTGAAGTATCTGTTGTTTGCTTTCAAGCTGGGTCTGGACTTCCGCCAGCTGAATATGCAGACCGGCAATTTCCCCCTCGATCTCCACCAGAGCCATGGCCTTGGCCCGTTCTTCCACGGCCGCTGTTCGAACCGGCTTCACCTGCCCCCGGGGCAAATCCTTCGGGTGGGGCAGTTCCTTGAGGGTCGCGGCGTACTCAGACACCCGTGCCATGGCTTTTTCCCGGCGCGTAAGCGAATCGATGGCTTTTTGATAAAACGCGACAATCCGCTCTTTGGATTCGGGTGACAGTTTGGGTGCCGCTTTGGCAATCCGAATCCGTTCCTCCAATGCCGGCACTGTCAGATCCGGAAGACCTTCCATTGAGGGGGGGACCGATTCTTGAACACCTTGAGATTCAGCCGACCGGCATACGGCCGGCGTTACAACCAGAAACAGTAAAACGAACATAAGAAACCCAGCAGAAAGTGCCACTTTCTGTCGCATCCCATGGAAAAAAAGGCAAGGCATTGGTATATCTCCTCCTGCTCACATGAGTCTGATTACGGATCTTGGACATTCCAACTCAACCAACCCCCGAAACATACGTGCGGGCGATTTTCTTGTCAACCGCTTCCGGGAATTTTTGCATATTAGCTGCTCTTTCGGGCCAAAAACAGTTTCAACGAGAAAATCGACCCGGAAATGCTGAGCATGTTGTACAACCTGCTTTTTCCTTCACATTCAAGGTTCGTTTGTTGTATATAAAGGTCCGTATTCTTTAATGGTAACGGCACGAAATTCCGGAGATACTCTCATGGGAGACCATACAATTCGTTTTTTGCCCGCGGATCAGTCCCTCCGCGTGGCGGATGGCACCACCATCGCTGAAGCGGCCCGGCAGGCCGATGTGTTTATCACCAATCTTTGCGGCGGCGAAGGGGTCTGCGGAAAATGCCGGGTGCAGGTGACAAAGGGTCGCGCCCCTGCGGAGGCGCTTGCCAAGGGCTTTTTCTCACAGGATCAAATCATGAAGGGGTATGTACTGGCCTGCCAGACCCCGATCCACGACGACCTGGAAATCATCATTCCAGCGGAGTCCCGCATGGATGCCTCCAAAATCATGACCGGCGGGGAGAACCAGGGCACGGCGAATTTGCCCCTGGACCCCCTTGTCAAGAAATTTTACCTGGCCCTTACAACGCCCACCATGGAAGACAATGTGCCGGATGTGGAACGGATCGCCAGGGAGCTCAGAAAAGAGCTGGGATGGCACACCTTTGATATTCCGCTGGACTGCCTGCAGACCCTATCCACCAAGCTCCGTGAAAACGACTGGAAGGTGACCGTGACGGTGGCCAGGCATGGGGAAAACTATCGAATTCTGAGAATCGAACCCTTTGACACGGCCCGGTCCCATTACGGTCTGGCAGTGGATGTGGGAACCACCACCGTGGTGGCCCAACTGCTGGATTTGAACACCGGCGAGGTGCTGGATGTGGAGGGGTGCCACAACCAGCAGGCCAGTTTTGGCGAAGACGTAATTTCCAGGGTCATATTCGCTTGCGGTAAAGGGGGCCTGGACCCGGTTCAACAAGCGGTGGTCAAAAATATCAATACCCTCATCAATAGGCTCGTCAAGAAGCGGAAAATTTCCCGTGAGGAGATTGACGTCATTGTGGCGGCCGGCAACACCACCATGAGCCATCTGCTCCTGGGGTTGACGCCCTGCTCCATCCGCCTGGACCCCTATGTGCCCACCACCGATGAATTTCCCCAGATCCGGGCTTCCGAGATCGGCATCCGTATCAACCCCCGGGGTATACTGGAAGTCATGCCCTGTGTGGCCTCTTATGTGGGGGGAGACATTGTGGCGGGCGTTCTGGCAAGCGGCATATCAGAACATGAAGCGGTCAAGTGCCTCATCGACATCGGCACCAACGGTGAAATCGCCATCGGCAACCAGGACTGGCTGGTGTGCTGTTCGGCCTCCGCGGGTCCCGCCTTTGAAGGGGGGGGAACCCGTTGCGGCATGCGCGCCACCGACGGTGCCATTGAAAAAGTGGTCATCAAAGACGGAGAACTGCACTATAACACCATCGGGGGCAAAAAACCCCGTGGAATTTGTGGTTCCGGGCTGATCGACTGCATTTATGAACTGGTGCGGAACAATATTATCGGACAGGATGGCAAATTCCACCGGGAACGTGAAGACCCCCGCCTGGATGTTGAGGACAACATTTTCGAATACATCATTGCTTTCGCCCATGAAACGGAAACCGCCGCCAATGTGGTCATCACCGAATCGGATATCGACAACCTCATCAAAAGCAAAGGAGCGGTGTTCGCAGCCATCAAGTCCCTCATGGATTACATCGGGCTGGGGTTCGACACCATCGACACCCTGTATGTGGCGGGAGGATTCGGCAGTTTCCTGGATATTCCAAAATCAGTGGCCATCGGGCTTCTGCCGGATATACCGCTTGAGAATATCAAATTCATCGGTAACAGTTCCCTTACGGGGGCACGGGCCTCTCTTCTTTCCAAAAGCACTTTTGAAACCTGCCTGAACATCTCAAGGTCCATGACCAACATCGAACTTTCCACCTATCAGCCTTTTACCGACGAATATATTGCAGCGCTTTTCCTGCCCCATACGGACGAGAAACTCTTCCCTTCGGTTACTTACGCCAAAGGATGACACCCGGGAGGTGAAAATGGATCAAAACGAAATCAAACAAATCCTCGAGGGGTGCGAATTTTTCAAGGGTCTTCAGGAGTCTTACATCAATAACATCATCGGCCTGTGCCAGGTAAGGAACTATGAACCGGGGGAATATGTCTTTTGTCAGGGGGATTTCGGAGAATATCTTTATGTGATCGCCGAAGGAAACGTCTCCCTGGAACGGTCCATGGATCTGGGAACCCGCAGGGGAAGTGCTGTCATTGGACTTCTGGGGAAAGGGCGGGCCATGGGATGCTGGTCGACGCTCTTGGGCCAGCCCCACACACTCATGAGTTCTGCCGTCTGCCGGAAACCCACGACGGTGGTCAGTTTTAACGGGACAGAGTTGAGAAATATCATGATGGGCAACCATGAGCTGGGGTTCCGCCTCATGGAAAGCCTCTGTTTTCTCCTTCGGGACCGGCTGCACGGGGCGCTGGGCGCCATGGAAAATATTTGAGGAGTTCCCTAGTGGATGACGATATTCGTGCCCTGGAAGCGGCCATGCTGGTGGAGATTGAGGGCCGGCTTCAAGGGTTTAAAAAAGAAAGAAAAAACCTGATCCCCATGCTTCAGATGATCCAGGAGCGGTACACCTACCTGTCGCCCGATGCCCTTCAAATGGTTGCCGATACCCTTGGACTGGCCCTGTGCGAAGTTTATGGCGTTGCCACCTTCTATAACCAGTTCCGGTTTCACCCGCCGGGAAAACACCACATGAAGGTGTGCCTGGGTACCGCCTGTCATGTGCGGGGGGGCGACATCATTTTAGAGAATTTCGAACGAAAGCTTGGGATTGCTCATGGGGAAACCACCCCGGACCGGGAATTCAGCATTGAACGGGTGGCCTGCGTGGGGTGCTGTGCCCTGGCCCCGGTGGTGATTGTGGATGAGACGGCTCACGGTCATGTGGCTCCCAGTAAGGTGGAAGGGCTGATCCTGGGATTTCAGATCGAAAAGGAGAAACAGGCGCGGGAAAAGCAGGAAAATGGCTCTTAATAATAAAGTAAATCCGGAAGAGGCCTTTACCCCCATTCGCCAAAAGGCTCTGGCAAAGCGGAAAACTCTGGAAAATGCTTCCAGCCCCGTGATCCACATCGGCATGGCCACCTGCGGCATTGCCTCCGGGGCGCTTGAGACCAAAGCGGCCTTTGAGGAAGCGCTGGCGGCCCGGAATCTGGCGGCCCGCATCCATTCGGTGGGCTGCATCGGACATTGCTATGCGGAACCGGTGGTGATCATTGAAAACCCCGGCTTCCCAGCTGTCCTGTACCACCAGGTGACCCCGGGCAAAGCCCGGATGCTGGTGAAGTCTTTCCTTCAAAAAGGTGACCCTCTCTTTGAGTATCTCATGGGCGCCATGGTTGAAAATGACATGATCCCCCAGGTCTGGGATTTTCCACGGTTCAACATGGAAAAACGTCTTGTCATGGAGCATTGCGGCCGGGTGGATCCCGAAGAGATTCTTGATTACATTTCCCATGGGGGGTACGGCGCCCTGGTCAAGGCCCTTCAATCCCTGCCGGAGGAGGTCATTGGGGAGATCAAGGCGGCCGGTCTCAGGGGACGCGGCGGTGCGGGGTTTCCCACGGGTATCAAGTGGGAGTTTGCGGCCGATTCAAACGGCCGTGAAAAAACAGTCATCTGCAATGCCGACGAGGGGGATCCCGGGGCCTACATGGACCGGACCATACTGGAGAGCAACCCCCACCAGGTGCTGGAAGGAATCATTATCTGCGCCCATGCAGTGGGGGCGCAAAAGGCCATTGTTTATGTGAGGGCGGAATATCCCCTTGCCGTCAAAATGGTCAACCGGGCCATAAGCCAGGCCGAAGAACTGGGGCTGTTGGGAAATGAGATCCTGGGATGTTCGTTCAGCCTGAAGATCGAGGTTTTTCAGGGTTCCGGGGCTTTTGTGTGCGGCGAAGAAACAGCCCTCATTCAGTCCATCGAAGGGCGGCGCGGCATGCCCACCTACCGTCCCCCTTTCCCGGTTCAGAAAGGGCTTTGGGAGCAGCCGACGGTCATCAACAATGTGAAAACCTTTGCCACGGTTCCATCGGTCATTTCCCAAGGAGCCGGACGGTTTCGGGAGATCGGAACGGAAAAAAGCCCAGGCACCGCCATCTTTTCAGTGGTGGGCAATGTGCGGCATGCGGGCCTGGTGGAGATTCCCATGGGGGTTGACCTGCGAACCCTGGTTTTTGATACCTGCGGCGGCATTCCCAATAAAAAAGCGTTCAAAGCCGTTCAGATCGGAGGACCATCAGGCGGATGCCTTCCGTCAGATTTTCTGGATACCCCCATCGATTTCGATTCGCTGACCCAAGCCGGAGCCATGATGGGTTCGGGCGGCATGGTGGTCATGGATGAAGACACCTGCATGGTGGACGTGGCCCGGTATTTCCTGGATTTTACCCAGAATGAATCGTGCGGAAAATGTACCTTCTGCCGGGTGGGGACCCACCATCTGCTGGAAATTCTGGTTCGCATCACCAAGGGGGAGGGGCGCGAGGGAGATCTGGAGATTCTGGAATCGCTCAGTGAAGACATTAAAGCGGGATCCCTCTGTGGTTTGGGGAAGACAGCCCCCAATCCGATTTTGACGTCCCTCAAATATTTCCGGGATGAATACGAGGCCCACATCAAAGAAAAACGGTGCCCGGCCTGTATGTGCAGGGAACTGACAGCCTTTTACATTGACCTGGACAAATGCGCCCGGGGTTGTGACGCATGCGTGGGCTGCTGCCCCGTGGAAGCGATCTTTACCACCAATAATCGAAAAAAAGGGGTCGATCAGACCCTCTGTGTGAAGTGCGGCGAATGCGTTACCGCCTGCCCCCCGGAGTATGATGCGGTGGTGAAGGTGTCGCCACCACACCTTGCCCCCATTGTGGAACGGCCCACAGATGGAGCCAATAGAGCAACATCATGATCAAAATAATTGTAGACAATCGGGAAATTCATGTGAAGGCAGGGGCCAATCTTTTGAAGACCTGTCTTGACCACGAGATATACATTCCCAACCTCTGCTACCTGGAGACGCTGGAACATCCTCCCGCTTCCTGCCGGCTCTGTTTTGTTGACATCGAGGGTCGGGAACAGCCAGTTCCCTCATGCCAGGAGAAGGTAGCGGCGGGGATGAGGGTAAAAACCGACACACCAGCGGTACGACGGCTGCAGCGAACCGCCCTGGAGCTGTTGTTGTCCGTGCACCATGTGGACTGCGCCCATTGTCCGGCCAATAAGAAATGCGAACTGCAGAATTTTTCCCGGTTTCTGAAGGTGGGACTCAAGCCCAAACGCCTGGAACGCTTCCTGAAAAATCAGGACATAATCGATGACCATCCGTTGTTGAACCACCACCCCAACCGGTGCGTCCTGTGCGGAAAATGCATTCAGGTGTGCCGCGAGGCCCACGGTACACCCCTCATGGATTTTGCCGATCGGGGGTTTAAAACGCTCATCCGGTTTTATGGACAGCAAACGGCCACCACGGTTCCCTGCAAGGAATGTCGAAGCTGCATGAGCATCTGCCCTGTGGGGGCCCTCACTTTAAAAACCGAGACGGATGCTGCCAGAGCGTGATGTCATGTTAAAAATAGGCACGCTCGCGCTCAAGAACCGGCTTATTATGGCCCCCATGGCCGGCATCACCAACCCGCCGTTTCGTTTGATCGCCAAGCGACTGGGGGCAGGCCTCGTGGTCACAGAGATGGTGAGCGCCGTGGGTCTTTCCCGGGGCCATGAAAAGACCTTTCGCTACCTGGAGAGCGATCCCGAGGAAAAGCCCCTTTCGGTGCAGATATTCGGGGCGGACCCCCGGATCATGGCCATGGCGGCTGAAACAGCCATTCAAAAGGGCGCCGACATGGTGGACATCAATATGGGGTGTCCCGCCAGAAAAGTGATCAAGAACGGCTCCGGTGGGGCCTTGCTTCGAAACCCCACAGCGGTGCACCGGATGGTTACGGCCGTCCGCAAATCCTGCACGGTTCCATTAACGGTGAAGATACGGGCCGGGTGGTCGGCTGGGGAGGCCAATTTTCTTGAAATCGCCGGCATCATAGCGGATTGCGGCGCAGATGCCGTTACCGTCCATCCCAGATTTGTTAAACAGGGATTTTCAGGGGCAGCGGATTGGCGCATCATTCGGGAGGTGAAGGAAAAGCTCGCCATCCCCGTTATCGGAAACGGCGATGTGTTTAAACCGGAGCTGGCACTTCAAATGCGGGAAGTGACGGGATGTGACGGGGTCATGATCGGACGGGGCGCTTTGGGCAACCCCTGGATATTTCGTCAGATTCTGGACCTTGAGAAAGGTCTTGAAGTACGTCCGCCCGAACTGTCCGAGAGAAAAGAAATCATCCTGGCACATTTCGCGCATCTCTCGCAAATAATCGGAGAAGAGAGAGCCTCTAAATTGATGCGCGGCCAACTTCTGTGGTACACGAAGGGGCTTCCCCACAGCGCCCGATTTCGCGGTGCTTTCACCGGCATCAGGGATATCCGTACCATGATGGCCACATTGGACCGGTACTTTCAAACCCTCATGGAACATCAAGAAAATGTCAGGAGATAACACCCCATGAAAGTGATCTTGGCCAAAACCGCCGGTTTCTGCATGGGCGTGCGACGCGCCATGGAAATAGTCATGGCTGAATCCAACAAAAAGGAAGGGCCGCTCTTTACATTTGGACCGCTTATTCACAACAAACAGGTACTGGACCTCCTTGAGACCAAAGGCGTAAAGGCCACCGATGACACCACGGGGCTTACCGCTGGCCGGATTTTGATCCGCGCCCACGGCATCCCGCCCCGCGAACGGGAGAAGCTTCAGAATTCGGCGCTCAAAGTCATCGACGCCACATGTCCCAAGGTGACCCGTGTACAAGCCATTATCAGGCACCAGTCCAACAAGGACCGTCCCACCATCATCGTAGGTGACAAGAACCATGCTGAAGTCATCGGCCTCATGGGCTACAGCAAGGAACCCGCCCACCTGATCGAGGAAAAGGCGGATGTGGCAAGCCTTCCCCAATTGGAAAACCCCTTTGTGGTGGCACAAACCACCCAGGATGTAGAAGATTTCAAGGAAATCATTTCGGCCCTGCGGTTGCGGTTCCCGGATATCCAGGTTTTTGAAACCATCTGTGATGCCACCCACGAACGGCAAGAGGAGGTTCGCACTTTCAAAGAGCAGGTGGAAGGGGTGGTTGTGGTGGGTGGATTTCACAGTGCCAACACCCAGCGATTGGCCAAGATATCCGAAGAGAAACATCTCCCCACCTACCATGTGGAGACGGAAGAGGGACTGCCCCGTGAAGCCCTTTCCAAAATGAAGGTTATCGGTCTTACAGCCGGTGCTTCGACCCCTCACTGGCTCATCAAGAATGTGATGCAGGAAATTGAATCCATTCAGGCCCAAAAGGAAACACCTGTTGTTCACGGGGTGAAGCGGGCGTTCCGGTTCATGGTGCTCAGCAATCTGGCGGCGGCGGCGGGCGCGTTCAGTTTCGGCTATGCGGTTCTGCGCCTTGCGGGTGGAAGCAGGGAACTGGTGTTCCCATTGATGGCGGCCCTCTACATTTATGCCATGCATGTTTTCAACCGGTTTCTGGATAAAGGCGCAGCCTCCTACCATGATCCGGACCGGGCCGCCTTTCAAAAGCAGTACAAAAGCCTGTTGATCCTCATGGGATCCCTTGCCATGGGCATCTCCCTGACATTGAGCTTCATAACGGGGTTGGGTGCCTTTTTGGCCCTTGTGGCCCTGAGCCTTTTAGGCGTTGTGTACAGCATTCCCCTTATTCCCGAAGGGGTTGGAAATCGGTACCGATTTGTCAAAATAAAGGACATCCCAGGGTCTCGAAGCCTGTCCGAAGCCCTCGCATGGGTAGCTGTCATGGTGTTTCTGCCGCTTTTCAGTGGCTCACCGGGTCCGGTTTTGAGCCTTGTGGTTGCAGGACTGGTGGTATTTTCCTTCAGTTACACCAGGGCGGTTCTTTTCAGCCTGTTTCAACTTCAAGGAGACCTGATGGTAGGCACGGAAACCCTCCCCATCACATTGGGTGAAAAACGGACACTCGCCCTTTTCAATCGGATTCTTCTGGGCACAGCATTGCTGTTGGTATGCAGTACCCTGTTGGGCCTGGTCAGTTCCATTTTTTGCCTGATGCTCATCCCCCTTTTGACCCTTCTCCTTTGTCTTTACACCTATGAAAAGCAATGGCTTTCCTCCGGAATCGCCCTGGAAGGTCTGGTGGAAGGTAACTTCCTGGTGGCAGGGCTTCTGGTTTTGTTGTAGAGAATTTATAAATGGCAGCCGTCAGCATCATCATTCCCACCTACAATCGCGCTCTCAAAACGGCTCGGGCCGTTATGTCGGTCCTCTATCAGCGGTTCACGGATTATGAAATTGTCGTTGTGGACGACGGATCCACAGACCATACGGAAAAGGTGCTGCAACAGTTTAAAGACCACATCCGGTATGTGGCCCACACGACCAACAGAGGCGTTTCCGCCGCCCGAAATACGGGCATTGCGACTTCTGAAGCGCCCCTGATCGCTTTTCTGGATTCAGATGACTACTGGCTTCCCGGAAAATTGAACGCACAACTGGATTTTTTTGAGAAAAACTCCGGCACCATGATCTGCCAGACCGAGGAAATATGGTTCCGAAACGGAAAGCGGGCCAATCCCCGAAAACGGCATTTGAAGCCGACAGGGGACGTTTTTGAGCCCTCACTGGCCCTCTGCCTTGTGAGCCCCTCAGCGGTCATGCTCAAGCGTGAACTTCTAGAGGAAGTGGGTGTTTTTGATGAGGGGTTTCCGGCCTGTGAGGATTATGATTTATGGCTCCGGATTGCTTGTCGATACCCGGTTTATCTGATCCCGCAAAGCCTCGTCATCAAAGAAGGGGGTCATCCGGATCAGTTATCCGCCCGCTTTAAAGGCATGGACCGATTCAGGATCGAGTCAATGGTGAAGCTGCTTCGGGAAAGCCCGCTCAGTGAACGGCAGAAGAAGGCCACCCTGAAAGAACTTTCCCGGAAATGCCGGATTTACAGCACAGGCTGCCTGAAACGGGGGAAAAAGTCGGAAGCGGCATATTACGGTGAACTGCCGTCAACGTTTGAAACCACACAGGATGAAAAACCATGATCTTGACTTTTCTGACCCTTCTGGGGGCTTCTCTGTGGGTCATCATTTTGCTGCTGCCCTGGCGACCCTGGTCCACCCGCGAATTCCTGGACGGGGAACCGGATGACTGCCATGACGATTTGGGCAACATCACGGTGCTCATTCCCGCCAGGAACGAAGCTAAAGTCATCCAGGCCACCCTGGCAGGCGTCGTGTCCCAGGGAAAAAATGTCAGGGTGATCCTGGTGGACGACCAATCAGAGGACAAAACGGCCACCCTCGCCGGGGAAATGCTCGAAAACGACCTCAAAATCGTTTCAGGCCAACCCCTTCCAGAGGGGTGGAGCGGCAAGCTGTGGGCACTTCACCAGGGCTTTCAGCTGGTGGATACACCCCTTGTGCTTCTCCTGGATGCGGACATAGAACTCATGCCGGGCATCCTTTCAAAGCTTCGCAGGGAAATGATGAAAAGAAAAGTCCATTTGATTTCCCTCATGGCGTACCTGCGCATGGTTTCCCCGTGGGAACGGCTGCTCATGCCGGCATTCATCTATTTTTTCAAACTCCTCTACCCGTTCCGTCTTTCCAATTCCAGTTTCCCACGGGTAGCGGCCGCAGCCGGAGGGTGCATTCTGCTCCGAACCGACATGCTAAAGGCCATCGGGGGATTTGCCGCAGTACGGGGGGAGTTGATCGATGACTGCGCTTTAGCCAAAAAAGTTAAATCCTTTGGTGGGCGGACCTGGATCGGACTTTCGCACTCCGCCCTCAGCCTTCGCGCCTATGACCGGCCCGGGGTCATCTGGAACATGGTGGCCAGAACTGCCTTTCATCAGCTCCGCTATTCCATAGGGCTATTGCTGCTGGTGACGGGGATGATGATTCTCATGTTCCTGATGCCCATTACCGGCCTGTTCTTTCCATCTCTCACAGCCGGTTTTATGTCCTTTTGCGGACTTGCCGCAATGATGCTGGGGTACATCCCGACGCTTAAATTTTACCGATTGAGCTGGAAGTGGGCCTTTTTGATGCCCTTGATCGGGCTGTTGTTTCTGGCCATGACCTGGACATCGGCCATCCGCTTCTGGCAGGGAAAAGGGGCGGAATGGAAAGGACGGGCTTATGGAGAGAAAAAGTGAATGTTACCTATGCATCGATTCTTTTAATGTCTCACCAGAGCCCGGCCTATGTCCAAAACCAATTGGGGCATAGTTCGATAACCATCACGGTCGATATTTATGGTCATTGGATACCGGGTCAAGGTCGCCAAGGACTTGAAGAAGCATTAACCGGCGGAAAAACGCATATTTCCGCATGTAAGCAAAAACGGTCCCAGTAAGTTACTGAGACCGTTCAAGAAAAGAAAAAATGGTGCCGAAGGCGAGACTCGAACTCGCACAGGCGTACGCCCACTAGACCCTGAACCTAGCGCGTCTACCAGTTCCGCCACTTCGGCTCGAAAATAAAGTTGATATTTCGTGAGGAGAAAGGTATACTTTTGGGTTATATTTGTCAACTCATTTTATTGCAAAAACATTCCCTGAATTCCGGGGACATGGGCTTTTTCAGGAACGCATGTATTTTGCCGGAGAGTATCAATTAAATAATGCCTGTTATTTCAAATCTGGAACAGTTTAAACACACCATTCGAAACCCCGTATTGACAATTGGAAATTTTGACGGTGTACATAAGGGGCATTTGAGCCTCTTTCACTTGACGAAAAGTCGGGCAGCGGCCATTAACGGCCAGTCTGTCGTAATAACGTTTGATCCACACCCCATCAAAGTCATGAAACCGGGCAATGGACCGTCCCTCATTACATTAACCCAGCAAAAATTGGAATTGATTGAATATGCCGGCATGGATGTCATTTTCTGCCTCCCTTTCACCCGGGAGTTTGCTTC
The DNA here is from genome assembly GCA_016844935.1 of Desulfobacteraceae bacterium. GTDB lineage: Bacteria > Desulfobacterota > DSM-4660 > Desulfatiglandales > Desulfatiglandaceae > NaphS2. Next base: position 42,215 of record JAERTK010000027.1, read on the forward strand.
GATCTCGGCCCGGAGCTTTGTTCAAGACATACTGGTCAACAAAATCGGCATCAGGGAAATAGTGGTGGGGTATGACTACACATTTGGCGCCGGGCGTGAAGGGGGAATTGAACTGCTCGAAAGCATGGGCAGAGCGCTTGATTTCAAAGTTCACGTGGTACCGCCGGTCTATGTGGAAAACATTCTTGTTTCGAGCACATCCATACGCAGTCTGGTTCGGGAGGGAAGACTGCACGAGGCCAAAAGGCTCCTGGGACGCGATTATCAGGTTGGCGGAACGGTGATCAAGGGGGAAAACAGGGGCGCCAGGCTTCTGGGTTTTCCCACGGCAAATCTTGAATTAATTGACGAATTGGTTCCCAAAAGGGGCGTTTATGTGGTAAGGGTCCTGGTGGCGGATCGCAAATACGATGGCGTGACCAATATCGGTTACAATCCCACATTCGGGGATGCGGGGCTTTCAGTTGAAACCCACATCCTTGATTTCCAGGAAGATCTCTTGGGGAAACAGATTCGCATCAAGTTCATTGAACGGCTCAGAGATGAAAAAACCTTTGAATCCATAGAGGATCTGGTTGCACAGATTAAGCGTGACATTACCCGGGCCACTGATATATTAAACCCTTAAAGAACCGTGCTTTAGCGATGATACCATTGGCGGCAAGGAACCAGATGGAGGAAACAATGATGGAGAAAGATATCAAACGATTGTCAGGGGGCATGGACCGAAGAAATTTCTTAAAGCTCTCCGGGATTCTCGGGGTCGGCCTTACCGCGGCTGCGGCGATTCCCGCTTCCGCCGAAACCGTTAAGTTTGACCGCAAACTATACAAGGTTTCCGAAACCCGCCTGGCCATGGGGACTTTCGTGTCCATGACCCTTCTGCATACATCGCGGGATCAGGCCGAAGCAGCCATGGGTACGGCTTTTGAGGAAATCGATCGGTTGACCCGGGACATGAACCGCTTCGACCGGAGCACGGCCGTCGCCCAGCTTAACCGGGAGGGGCAACTGGCGGACGTTCCCCCGGACATGGCGAATGTGATAAAGCGGGCGCTGGCTCATCACAGGATCAGCAACGGAGCCTTCGATATTTCGGTTAAACCGGTGGTGGACCTGTTCAAGAACAGATTTTCCGGGAACAAACCCTCTCCCCCCACTGAAAAAGAGATGCGTGAAACCCTTAGACTGGTGGATGCCTCCCGTATTCAACTGGCTGGAAACAGCATTTTATTGAAAAAGCCCGGCATGGGCATTACCCTGGACGGCATCGCAAAGGGATATATCGTTGACAAAGCGTCAGAGGCCCTTTCCGGGCGCGGCATAGAGAATTTCCTGATCAATGCGGGAGGGGATATTCGAACCTCTGGGCGCCGGCAGGATGGAAAACCCTGGACCATCGCGGTACAGGACCCCCGCAAAAAGCAACGGTATCCGGACAAAATTAAAATGATGGACGGGGCCATCGCCACATCCGGGAATTACGAAGTCTATTTTGACCGGGAAAAAATGTTCCATCACATTGTGAACCCTACAAACGGCTTTTCTCCCAATGCCAGCGCCAGTGTGTCCGTTCTGGCCGAAACGGCCATGGATGCAGATGCCCTGTCCACCAGCGTGTTTGTCATGCGCCCTGAAAAAGGGATACGATTTGTGAATTCGCTGCCGGGGTGTGAGTGTCTGGTGGTAAAGAAAGGAAACAGAAAAATGCGTTCAGCCGGGTGGAAAAGCGCTTAACCACTAAAAAAAGAACAATCGAATTACGAATACCGAACAGACGAATTACGAAGGGCGGAATCGCTGCGCTCTGACGCTACAAAAAACCGCTCAGATCTATAGTACCTCTTCTTTCGGCGTTCGTCATTCGTCATTCGCTTTTTACATAGGCACATCTTCCTGGATGAAATTTTCAAATCGGGTCAGTTCCTTCAGGAAGGTTAATTTGACGGAACCGGTAGGGCCGTTTCGTTGCTTTCCGATGATGATCTCCGCGATATTCTGACTTTCCTCCGACTGAGGATTGTAAAACTCATCCCGGTAGATAAATACAATCACATCAGCATCCTGCTCAATGGCGCCGCTTTCTCTTAAGTCGGCCAGTTGAGGCCGTTTATTGGGCCTGTCCTCCACCTTTCGGTTGAGCTGGGACAGTGCCATTACCGGGATGTCGAGATCCTTCGCCAGCCCTTTGAGCCCTCTCGAAATCTCCGACATTTCCAACTGCCTGGACTCCGCTGATCTTCGCCCCTGGATCAACTGCATATAATCCACGATCACAAGACCCAGTTCACCTCTCTTCTTGAGCCTTCGGCATTTTGCCTTCATTTCCAGCACGCTGATGGCAGAGCTGTCATCGATGTAAATGGGAATTTCCGAAAGACGATCCGCAGAATCGATCAGTTCCTGCCACTCGTGCTTTTTGAGCCTTCCGGTTCTCAAGCGGGTGGCATCAATCCTGGATTCAAAACCCAGTAAACGGATCCCCAACTGCTGTCTGGACATTTCAAGGGAAAAGACAGCGATCCCTTTCTTTGTGCTCTTGGCCGCATTGTATCCCATATTGAGGGCAAGTGCCGTCTTCCCCATACTCGGCCGGCCGGCCACAATAATCAAATCTGACGGCTGGAGACCCGCTGTCAGACGATCAAAATGTTCAAACCCGGTGGTGATGCCCGTCAGGAATCCTTTGGATTCCCCTGCCTTCACCACCCTCTCCATGCTGCCCTTGATGACTTGATTCAGGCCCTGAAAACCCTCTTTGATCTGTGATTCGGCGATATTGAAAATGGTTTGTTCGGCTTTTTCAAGAAGCCCTTCGGCATCTTCCTGCTCCTGAAAGCATAATTCCGAAATGTTCGAACACTCTGAAATCAACTGCCGCCGTACAGAGGCATGCCTGATGATTTCAGCATGATAGACAATTCCCGCCGAAGTGGAAACCGACTGGACCAGAACCGCCAGATAATCGATGCCACCCACCTTTTCCAACTGGCTTTTACTGGTAAGCGCTTCGGAAAGGGTTATGACATCAATGGGTTCACTCTCATTATACAGGTGAACCATCCCGTCAAAAAGGGTGGCGTGGGCTTCTCGGTAGAAATCGTCGGGGGAAAGGATGTCCATGAGCTGGTTCATGGCATCATTGTTCAACAACACGCCTCCCAGCACAGCCTGTTCCGCCTCCAAATTATGCGGCGGAACTTTCAGGGAAGAACGGGCGGCGGTTCGATCTTTGCTTCCAGGCATAAATGGCAAACCTTATTCTTCCGGAGCTTCCTCGTCCGCTTTTACGACGACCGTGATGGTCGCAGTAACCTCGGGGTAAATCTTAATCCCCACCTCAAATTCGCCCAATTCCTTGATGGGTTTTTCCAGAACAATTTTTCTCCTATCAATATCAATGCCCTGGTCTTTGAGCTGTGAGGCCACATCCATGGAGGTCACAGAACCGTAAAGTTTCCCCTCTTCACCTGCCTTTTGTGAGAAAGTGACCACGACATCTCCCATTGCCGCTTTGACTTTTTCCGCTTCCTCCTTAACCCTCACCCGTTTCAGCTCAATTTTCTTGCGTTGCAGCTCAAGGGCTTTTCGATTGTGTTCCGAGGCTTCCAAAGCCATTGCTTGCGGAATCAGATAGTTTCGTGCATACCCTTTGGCCACCTTGACAATGTCTCCCTCAAGGCCCAACTCATCCACATCTTGTCTTAAAATTACTTCCATTTGATTGTCCTCCGTCGCCTGCTTCAGCTATTGGCTCTTCGATGAATTCTTCTGAAATCCGCCCACTGGTCAAATAAACCGGCCAGTATCAGCACCACAAAAAAAAGCTGCTGAATCATGATCAAGACATACGCACCAATCCTGATCCAAGTGGGAACCTTGTACTTATTTAAGAAGAAAATCACGATGGATAGCCCGTGAAAAATATAGATGGCCAAAATAACAATCAGGGCGTTTATGGCCAGAAATTCAATACTCCCTGATGACAAAAATAGCGCAAAACCGGAAATAATGACCCCCCATACCAACACTTCAGGAGACCGCCAACGGTCCATGGGCTCAAAGGGGGGATATTTGAGATCCCATAACCTGAAGAGCGGCTTGGCGATGACAACGTTCAACCAGATCGCAAAGCCCGTACCGATGATCATGAGGGAGGGGTAAATTTTCGAAATAATCAACATGAACGCCTTCACATAGGTTTCCAGCGCCCGTGCGTCCGACCCTTCCAAATTCATATCCTTATAAGCCCCCACAGTGGCATTCAGATGTTCTGACATATAGGTAAGAATCATCTCGATGGGGCCCATGTTTTTCGATAGGCCAATAAAAAAAAGCAACGCCAGACCCAGCAACAGCATAAAGACCGTTGCCAGAAACATTGTCTGGCCAAACGCCAGTTCCCGTCTGAAAAGCTCCGATAGGCCCATCCCGATGATACTGAATTCAATAACAAAAATGATGATCTGCGGTTGCCCCATGAAGTTGGCAAGAACTCCGATGGTAAAGACGGCCACCGCTGCGAGTTTGATCCCCTGGCGGAGGCCGAGGCTGGTTGAATAGCAGAGAAACGGCAGTGGTGTCAGGAGGCTGAAAAAAGGGCCTATAAAGGGAATCCAAGCCGAGGCAAGAAGAAGGAAAGCAGCCCCTCCCACACACCCTAGCACATCTGTCGTTTTCATCGAATTTCAGGGATGGCAAAAAGCCCAAACACCCTGAAAATTATTCAGAGTGTTTTTTAAAGGGTTTGGGATTATCTGACGATAGACGTTGTATATGGCAAAAGCGCAATATTTCTGGCCCGCTTGATGGCCACGGTCAGCATGCGCTGGTGCTTGGCGCAATTCCCGGAAATCCTGCGGGGCGTAATCTTGCCTCGCTCAGTGGTGAAATACCTGAGAATTTTTATGTCTTTATAGTCAATGGAAAGACTGCTGTCCGCACAGAATTTGCACACTTTTCGCCGGTGATAAGTCTTTCGGAACCTGCCCTTGGGTCGGTTTGTACCGCCGCTTTTGTTAAAGGATCGATTATAAGCCATCTTTTTCACCCTCGCCTTCCGTGCCTGTTTCCCCTGAATTTGCTTCCTCTTCAGCTGCTTCAACTTCGACTGTTTCAACTTGAACTGTCTCAACTTGAACTGTCTCAACAGATTCGGCTTCGCTCGGGTCGGGCTTTGGCTTCAGTTTTTCAAGATCAGCATTATCACTCAGTTTGACGGTCTGGTACTTCAGAAGTCTGTCGTCCAAACTCATTTCTCTTTTAAGTTCGGCCGTTAAACCCGCCTCTCCACAATACTGCAGAAGCACGTAAAAGCCTTTGTCAAACTTCTTGATGTCGTAGGCCAGACTTTTTTTCCCCCACTCATCCACCTTGGTCACAACGCCCTTGTTTTTCTCCACGGCATCGGTGAACTTGGCGACAACGGAACGGTAGTCCTCTTCCGCCAAATTCGGGTTGATGATGTAAAGGGTTTCGTAATATCTCATTGGTGTGTTCTCCTTTCGGCCACTTCCCTCTTAAAAAACCTGATTTTATGAGAGGGTCTGTTTGGTCCCCACCATTGGGGGGACAAGGAGCCGCTCTAAAATTAAAAACACAAATTAATATCAGTGAAACTACTCCCTGTCAATAAGTTTTTTCATTCCGACGGCCACAACGAATATTATTCATAATAATTCTTGACGGAAAAACCTTCGTTACTGCAAAGGAGATCCCGGCTCGCTTCCTTCAGATCATGGGCCACCATTTCCGCAACCATCTCCTCGAATGATGTCTTGGGTTTCCAGCCCAGTTCCTTTTGGGCAAGGCTTGCATCCCCCAGGAGGGAATCCACCTCGGTGGGACGGTAATACCGCTTGTCAACGGCCACGATGCATTTTCCCGAATTTCGGTCGTACCCTTTTTCCTCGGCGCCCTCCCCTTCCCAGCGGATGTCAAGCCCCACCTCTTTGCCGGCAACATTGACGAAATCCCTGACGGAGTTCTGCTGACCCGTGGCAATCACATAATCCTTCGGCTGCTCCTGTTGGAGCATCAGCCACATGAGTTCCACATAATCCCGCGCATGTCCCCAATCCCGCTTTCCGTCCAGGTTCCCCAGATAAAGACAATCCTGAAACCCCAGCTTGATCCTGGCCAGACCCCGGGTGATTTTCCGGGTTACAAAGGTTTCACCCCGAATGGGGGATTCGTGATTGAACAGGATGCCGTTACACCCGAAAATGCCGTAGGCCTCCCTGTAATTCACCGTAATCCAGTAGGCGTAAAGTTTTGCCGCCGCATAGGGAGACCGCGGATAGAACGGGGTTTTTTCGGTTTGCGGTGTTTCCTGGACCAGGCCGTAAAGTTCGGAGGTGGATGCCTGGTAGAATTTCGTTTTCTTTTCAAGCCCCAGGATGCGGATGGCCTCCAGAAGCCGAAGCGCCCCCAGCGCGTCCGCATTTGCCGTATATTCCGGGGTCTCAAAAGATACCTGGACATGGCTCTGGGCTGCCAGGTTGTAGATTTCTTCCGGCTGAACCTGCTGAACAATGCGGATGAGATTGGTGGAATCGGTGAGATCTCCGTAGTGAAGTACAAAGCGTCTCTCCGATTCATGGGGACCCTGGTAAAGGTGGTCTATACGGTCCGTATTAAACTGGGATGCCCTGCGCTTAATACCATGGACCTCATAATTTTTTTTCAACATCAATTCGGCCAGATAGGCGCCATCCTGGCCGGTAATCCCGGTGATCAGTGCTCTTTTCATATTTTTACTCCCGATGGCGATGGTCAGTTTTCAAAGACACTCATTTCTTCTTCCACCATTTTTCGTGCCACATCTTTCATTTTATACCGGGCTTTCCATCCCAGTTTCCTGAGGGCTTTACCCGGATCCGCCTTGACCGTTAAAATATCCGTCGGCCGGAACAGGGTTTCAGTGGTCCTTACATGATCGTGCCAGTTCAAGTCAACCGCAACAAACGCTTCACGGACAAAATACGCCAATTTGTTGGTCTCCCCGGTGGCAATCACAAAATCCTCCGGGTTTTCCTGCTGAAGCATGAGCCACATGGCCTCAATGTATTCAGGCGCCCATCCCCAGTCACGCTCCACTTCAATATTTCCCAGTTCCAGAACCTCGCCGCTGCCTTTACTGATCCGACAGGCCGCATTCACAATTTTGCGCTTCACGAACCGCTCCGGTCTCAGAGCAGACTAGTTGTTGAATATGAGCCCCGAACAGGCAAAAAGCCCATATGCTTCCCGGTAATTGGCCATATGCCAGAATGCGGCCGCCTTTGCAACCGCATAGGGACTCCTGGGGCGAAAGGGCGTCTCTTCATTGGCTGAGATGCCTTCCGTGTTGCCGAAACATTCACTGGATCCCGCATTGTAGATACGGATGGGAATGTCCAAAAACCGGATGGCCTCCAGGAGATTCAGCGTGCCGATACTGATGCTTTCGAATGACTCAACGGGCTGATCGAAAGAGAGCCCCACAGAAGTCTGCCCGGCAAGGTTATAGACTTCACCCGGCCGAACCTTTTTTAAAATCTGCAACACACTTCGAAAATCGTTCAGGGATACGGATTCCAGATCTACCCGGTCATAGACCCCCAGGCGCTTCAAATTGGAAAAGGAAGACATCTGAGCATCCCGTGAAGCGCCGATAACCCGGTAGCCCTTTGCCAGAAGGAATCTTGCCAGATAAGACCCATCCTGCCCGGAAACACCCAGGATCAGTGCAGTTTTCTGATTATCTTTCCTAATTTTGTCCATATTTGTTTGACCTTTGATATGATTAAATACCCGAGGAACGGAATGTCAGGTCATTGACCTCCAAACCACGCCCTGCTATAGTGCAGCCCTTATAACATTCACTGATGCGCGATTCAAGGGTTAAGGAATTGAATCCACGCTTAAATTCATGAAATCACAAAATTCGAACCAGAGGTTGAAAAAATCCTGATGAAAAACAAAAGGGCGAAGGTACGCCGAAACGATCCCTGCCCCTGTGGAAGTGGGCTGAAGTACAAGAAATGCTGTTTCCATAAGGAAGGTTCGCCGCCCAAAGACAATATGAATAATCAATATCTTCAAAAGCATGGCATTCGCGTAAAAGAAGCGAGGGATATCGAGGGGATCAGGAAGGCGGGACGTCTCGCTCTTAAAACCCTTGACCTGGTTGAAGCGTCACTCCAGGTGGGGATGACAACGGATGACATCAACACACTCGTTCATGACCACACCATTAAAAACGGTGCCACGCCGGCGCCGCTGGGTTACCGCGGTTTCCCAAAAAGCGTCTGCGTTTCGGTTAACGACGTGATCTGCCACGGCATCCCCGGCGACAGGGTTTTGAGGGATGGGGATATTGTCAACGTGGATGTCACTCCCATTCTGGATGGGTATTATGCCGACGTCAATAAAAGTTTTTTTGTGGGCACACCGGATTCAAACGCCAAAAAAATCGTGCGGGTGGCGCGCGAATGCCTCAGAAAAGGCATGATGATGGTCCGCCCCGGGAACCGGATCGGGGACATCGGTTTCGCCATCCAATCCTTTGCGGAAAAGGAAGGTTGTTCGGTTGTGAGGGAATTTGTGGGCCACGGCGTGGGTTTCGATTTTCACGAACCGCCCCAGGTACCCCACCACGGACATTGCGGGGAAGGCATCGAGCTGATTCCGGGGATGGTGTTCACCATTGAGCCCATGATCAACCTTGGCAAAAAGGAACTCCGGGTTCTGGATGACGGCTGGACCGCTGTGACACTGGACGGAAAACTATCCGCACAGTTCGAACAAACCATCCTGGTTACGAATAACGGCTATGAGAGCCTCACCCCGTTTTCCCTACAATGAACCTTGTTGACCATGCCAAAGAGTCAGGCTTTGTTGCGTTAGGGCTCTCCCTTTCTAAAAAACCCCCGTTTTACCATGCGTTCTGCCAATGGATTGATGCCAACAAATTCGGCCAGATGGCGTGGATCAAGAGGCATCGGGATCTGAGAGAAAATCCGGGCACGCTCCTTCCGGGATGCCAAACGGTCATCAGCCTGGCCTACCCATACTCTCCCCTGAAGCCCCGCACGCCAGACGGGTTTACCGTGGCCCGATATTGTGAACCCCAAAGAAAAGACTATCACACCCGCGTTGGGGAAAAAGCCAAACGTCTGGCATTAACCCTCAAGGAATCATACCCGGATGCAAAATCCAGGGTCTGCGTCGATTCAGCACCCATCCTTGAGCGCAGTTTTGCTCACAGGTCCGGAATGGGTTTTGTGGGGAAAAATAACATGCTCATTGTCCCTGGTCACGGATCCTATGTTTTTCTGGCCGAAATCCTGACCACCGCTTTGCTGCCCGGGGGCCAATCGGAACACATGGCGGAACCCATGAAGGAACCCATGAAGGATCAATGCGGAAACTGTACACGCTGCCTGGATGCCTGCCCCACCGGTGCGCTGGAAGGTTCCAGGCGCCTTAATGCATCCAGATGCCTTTCTTACCTCACCGTTGAACATGCAGGCGATCTCGACCCTAAAGCGGGAAAAAGGATGGACCGATGTATTCTGGGGTGTGACGTGTGCCAGGAAGTATGCCCATTCAACCCGGCTGAAAAGGCCGGGAAGGCCTCCCTTCCAGGCATCACGGAATTCCTGAAGATGGATGAAGGGACGTTCAAAATGCGTTATGGACAAACGGCCCTTTCGCGCCCGGGGCTTCAGCGGATAAAACGAAATATCAAAGCGGTTCTCACTTGAATGGAACAAGGCTATCTAACGGAAAGGCAACACCGATGGAATTCTGTGATCTGAACTGTCAATACGCCGCCTGGCCTGAAAAAGAAGCACTGGATGGATCGGGGAGTTGTCGCAGTTTTCAGGCCATCTACTGCACTAAAAAAAGCCGGAATGTTCACAAGAACATGCCGTGCCATGAAAAGAAAAAAAGAAAGAAAAACAGCCCACTTAAAGAAGGGTAAAGGGTTTAAAGTTCCATCCCATCCAGGTATCGGCATATGGCGCCGTCGTATTCATGGGTCAAGCGGAACACCTTTCTGGCCAGTCGAAATCGTGTTGAGGGCCGGGTTTCCCCGGCCGAGGCATCCATTTCCTTTAAAACCTCCTCATAATCATCCGGATCCACAATAACCGTCACATCCTTGAAATTCTTTGCCGCGGATCGTAGCATGGAGGGACCTCCGATATCGATATTCTCGATGGCCTCTTCCAGCGTCACCCCTTCTCTGGATACTGTTTTTTCAAACTGATACAGGTTCACCACCACCAGGTCAATATTTTCAATACCGTGCTCCGCCATGACCTTCACATGATCGGGATTGTCACGCAGGCCCAGAAGCCCCCCATGCACTTTCGGATGAAGGGTTTTGACGCGGCCGTCCATCATTTCCGGAAACCCGGTATAGGCCGAGATATCCGTCACCATAACCCCTCCCTGGCGTAGCGCTTTGGCCGTTCCCCCTGTTGACAATATCTCCACCTTGAATCCGATCAGGGACTGCGCGAAATCCACGATTCCCGTTTTATCCGTGACGCTGATGATCGCTTTTTTTATCTTACCCATGCATTTCTCCTCAATACCAGGCGACAACCATCCGCCCTCTTCCATTCAATTACTTTTTTCAGGGTCTGACACGGGGACCGGGACCTTCAAAAAACCCACGCCCTCTTCTTTTAGAGTCTTTTCCTCTTCCTCCGTTGCCGACCCACGGATGCTTCTCTTTTCCGCGGCGCCGTAATGGATTTTCAACGCTTCGGCGGCAAATTGGGTCCCCACATCTTCCGAATTAGTTTTAATGTATTCAACGACCTCTTTTGCCAGTTTCTGGTAATTGATGGCCGCCGGGTCGGTCACTTCATGGGATTGGGACGTTCTGACCGCCACGGGCGAAAGAACCTTCCTGACATCGGCAACATCACAGACCGGGCATTGTACAAGGTTATCTGAATTCTGTTCCTCAAAAGACTGAAGGCTGTCAAACCAGCCTTCAAAAAGGTGCCCCTGGGAACACTCCAAATCAAATGCAATCATTTTGCCTTTTTATCCCTCCGAATAGAGAACAGCCAGAATCCGTGTGACACCACTGCCATGATTCTTGACAAGATGCGGAACCGTAGAATCGTAGTATATGGAATCGCCCCCTTCGAGCACGTAAACCTCCTCGCCGAGCCTGACTTCCATGGACCCTTCCAGAACGTAAATGAATTCCTGGCCATCGTGGGCAGATCGCTCCTCGTCGGCCTTGGAAGGTTCAAGGGAAACAAGAAAGGGTTCCATGTGCCGGTCTTTCTTGTGGGGGGCCAGGGACTCGTAACCATATCCATAATATTTGCCCTTTTTGGAACTGTAGCGCGAGACCACCTTCCGGTCGTGTTTCCGGACAATGGTGAAAGGCATATCCTCTTCGCCTGATATGAAATAGCCCATCTTCAGGTCAAGGGCCTTGGCCAGTTTAATAACGGTCCCCAGGGGTGGCGCAACATTGCCGTTTTCGATCTGCTCCAGGAACGCCACCTCCAGACCGGTTCTTTGAGAAATATCCTGCAGCGTCAAGTCCCGCTCTTCCCGCACTTGTCTGACCCGTTCACCCACATTGATCTGAATATCTTCCTTGGGAGCAGATGGGCTGATGCTGTTTAAAAAATCCTGTTCCTGATCTTCTCCATTGAACCGGCTGATGTCCGTCAGAAAATCCTGTTCGGCATCCCGTGGATTCTCTTCTTCCATAATCATTTCCTCTGGAGCCAATTTCAAAGCGTCCCCTTTTGCCCGATCTCTGCGTCATTCTTAAATTTTAATCCTCGAAATATTAAGTATATTCCTGTGGTTAAAATTTTCGCCTTCCTTGATACCGAACAAAATTGAACATTTTGAAACTGGCTCTCTCGATTGCTCAGTTTATGTTTCGAGAACAAATATAACTTCCATCCTGACGCGGTATTCACGTATGATGTCGTCCTCCACCGCGACCCTTTGTTCTATAACCCTTAGACCGGTGATGCCTCTTAGGGTTTTTCTGGCCCTTTCAAAACCGGTTTTGATTGCCTCATCGAAACTCACGGGAGAGGCACCGATGATCTCAGTAATGCGAGCAACTCGTTCCAATAGCCGACCTCCTTGCCTTTTTCAACTAAATTTTGAATTTTGACCTGTTTGCATCTATCGTTGACAATAAACGACGTAATGCCTGTCAAACCCTTGACACAAACCCGCCACCACCCTATTATTCCACGCTGGCTCCATATAAAAGCTAAAGTATGCGGTGACAAAAAGCAACGGTTTTTTGTGCATTTAACGGGAAAGAAAGGACATTTACCATGAAAGACAGTCAATATATTGTTGATGATTTGAACTTGAAAGACTCCTGGAGGATGTTTCAGATCATATCTGAGTTCGTGAGGGGTTTTGAAGAGATGCCTGAAGCCTATCCCGCAGTCAGTATTTTTGGATCTTCACAGACCGAACCTGACAGCGACGTATACCAGAAAACCATCAAAGCGGCCCAGCTCCTTGTGGAAAGCGGCTTCAATGTAATTTCAGGCGGGGGTCCCGGCGTGATGGAAGCGGCCAACCTGGGAGCCAGCAAGGCAAAAGGAAAGTCCGTGGGGCTTCATATCGAGCTTCCCAATGAACAGCAACCCAACAAATATGCCAACGTCCGCCTGAGTTTCAAGTATTTTTTCATTCGAAAAGTGATGTTTGTCAAATACGCCGTTGCCTATATTATCATGCCGGGAGGATTCGGCACTCTTGATGAGCTCTTTGAATCATTAACCCTCATACAGACAAAAAGAATTCGGCACTTTCCCGTCATCCTGGTGGGTTCGGACTACTGGGGAGGATTGATGGACTGGATTAAGGATGTAATGATCAAGGAAAAGACCATTTCGGAATCGGACCTTGACATTTTTCAGGTGGTGGATTCACCGGAAGAAGCCGTAGGGATCATCAAGAGACGTGTCGTCATCTAAGGGCCACCGCAAAAAATGATGGCCACGGAATCATGTTTCACAGAAATTGTAGCAAGCCTTTCGCCAAAGCAAAAGGGGCTTCTTGGCATTTTTGTCAAGGAGTTGACGGCCTGGAACAAACACATGAATCTAACGGGCCTATCATCCACTAAACGCATTATGGACGAACTGGTGGTCGACTCTCTCATGCCGGCCCCCTGCCTTCCTGATAACGGTTTACTCCTCGATGTGGGCTCAGGGGCCGGTTTCCCCGCCATTCCCCTGAAGATTTGCAAACCGTCAATGAAATTTTTCCTCCTGGAACCCAATTCAAAAAAGGGGAGCTTCTTAAGGCAAATCATCCGGCTCTGCGGTTTGAAACAGATCGAGGTCCTTAAAGACCGGATTGACACACCTTCCCGGCCTTTCCCTTTTACCCGGTGTGACATCATCACATCGAGAGCCATGGCACCATTGCCTCAACTTATCAAGTGGTGCACGCCCTACCTGGCCCCAGGGGGCCTGATGGTTGTTTTTCTGGGAAATCGATCCGAGGAGATTCTTACGGAAAGTGAACCGCTACTAAAAGAGAAGGGGCTTTTCGTTCAAGATAAAAACGCTTATACTCTGAAACAAAGGGAATCAGAAAGGAGTCTGTTAATCATTAAGAAAGGGAAAAAACCGGGAACCGACAACCGGCAACTTCATCAATAGTTTACCCCCAGTGCATCCATGATGGTCACCAGCTGGGTGTCAATGTATTTATCCAATGTCAAACGGTTTTTAAAATGCCAGTGCTTCAGTATCCACATTTGTGACAACATCAAAATATTGTAGGCCATGAGGTCAACATCGACCGCTTTGAAAACCCCCTGCGCAATCCCCTCATTAATGATAGTAGAAAAAATCTCACTGACTTGGACTTCAAGCCCCATAATCCGCCTTTTTGAACGCCTGTCCAGCGAACTGGATTTCTGATAAAGCAGCAGCATTTTTTCGCGCTGACGATCCAGCACCCTGAGGTAGAGAATGACCGCAATGGCGAGTTTCTCCACGGGGTCCACAATGTCCTTGATTTCCTCGATCAAGCTCTCCTGGAAAATATTCAACACATCTTCCATGATAAGCCGCATAATCCCGGATTTCTTTTTGACGTAGTGGTACGTAACAGGCAATGCAACATTGGCGGTTTCGGAGATTTCCTGAATTGAAGTGGCCCCGTAGCCTTTCCTGGCATAAAGGGCGCTTGCAGCGTCTATGATTTTTTTTCGGACCTTATCTGAGGCCACAATTTGATCAAGAACCGTCAGTCTGTTTCTGGGCATATTCAGCGATGCTCCTCGGATAGCCTACAGCAAAAACGGGGATGAACACAGGGGGTTTTTTGTTTGATTACCCTATTTGGCGTATTTAAATGAAACACTTAATCGTGTTCTAAATGAGGTCACCTTTCCATTTTCGATGGTCACATCCAGCTTGGTAACTTCCGCTACCCTCAGATCCTTGAGGCTTTCTCCCGCTGTTGCGATTGCTGTGTTGGTTGCATCTTCCCACGATTGGTCACTCGTTCCCACCAACTCAATAAGTTTGTATGTACTTCCAGCCATCGTAACCCTCCTTTTCACTTTAAAGGTTTTGGGCAAACGCCCGCCAAAATCCTACACGATTCACCCCCTTTCCTCTCTAGTCCTATCTCTTGAAAAACAGAATAACAGAGCATTTCATCCTTTGCAAGATACCATTTTTCATAACCACTAACAGGGCGCAGAAAAAACTGCGTAAACCCTGCACCCTGACAACTGCCCCCTGCACCCTATTTATCTACCCATTAAAATCTTTGATCCGCCGCCAGGCCAAATCCTTGAGTTTTTTTAACAGGGACGGAGACGCATTGCCGATATCTTCGATATTCCATTGAAGCAGGGTGGCCGGTTCAACCGCTTTCAAGGTTACCGTGCGTTTCCGCTGCTGGCTGATGGTACCCACTTCACCAATGATTTCTCCCGAAGAGAGCGTTTTCAACACATAGCCCTGCTGGGTGCTCGCCTCCAGTTTCCCTGAAACAATCAGGGCAAAGGAGCCATCAGCATCATCTCCCTGTCGATAAATAAATTCTTCTGCCGCGAATTCCTTCCCCTGAGCACTCATGGCCAGAAGACCCAACTGGCCCTGGTCCATCCCTCGAAACAAGGCGCAATCATTTAGCGCTTTTTGCATGGTGTTGAAATCCATATGCCGATACCTCCCACTTAAATGTCCAATCCCCACTTCTTTACGGTGGCCATCCCCCCCTGAAGGTTATAGGTGTCGGTAATGCCTTCCTGCCGCAGGTTCAGCTGCGCTTCGTAAGACCGAACACCCGTATTGCATATGAGTACCAGGGGTTTGTCCTTTGGAACCTCATCCATGCGCTGTTTGAGTTCATCCTGGGGAATGCTTTTCCAGTCTTCAGGATGTTTTTCCGCAAACGATTTCGCATTCCCCCAGCCCCGACAATCCAGAAAAACAGCATCTCTACCGTCCCTATCCTGCCACCATTTTGCGAACTGGTCCACATCAATCAACTTATTTTTTCCTTTCAAAACATTTTCGGCCGTATTGCCCAGGGCGTTGACGATATCCATGGCCGCTGAAAAGGGAGGCGCGTAGAGGAGTTCGAGGTTGCTGATGTCCGCCGTGACAGGCCCGTATTTCAGTATGGCCGCCACAGCGTTGACCCGGGCGAAAACCGCGTCCGTCGTGCTACCCAGCCCCTGAACTCCCAGAACTTTCTCTGTTTTTCGATCCACGATGAGCTCCATGTACATGAGGCCCTTCTCAGGATAAAAGTGCGCCCTGTCAAACTGCGAAACAAACACGCTAATAGCATCCCATCCCGCACTCTTCGCGGTTTTCAAGCTCATTCCCGCACTGGCTAAGGAGATTTCAAAAACCTTTATAATAAACGTTCCCACGGCACCCTCGAATCGGGCATTTCCGCCCGCCAGGTTCGTACCGATGACCCGCCCCTGCCTGTTGGTCAGGGAACCGGATGGGAAATAGCCCGGTTTTTCCGTGAGCAGGTTGGGAATCTCCACACAATCCCCCCCCGCAAAAATATGGGGATCAGAGGTTTGCATCCGTTCGTTTACCACTATGGCCCCTTGGGCAGAAACCTCGAGTCCGGCTGCTTTGGCCAGATCGCTGTTGGGGGAAACACCCACCGCCATGATCACCATATCCGCGTCAATGGTGCCTTTGTCGGTCACGACCTTTTTCACGCGATCCGTCCCCTGGAGCTCTTGAACCATTTCACTCAGGCGAACGGTAACCTCATTTTCTTCCAGATGGCACTGGGCCATATGGGCCATATTCGGGCTGACAATGCCGGGTAGAATCTGATCGGCCACTTCAAGCACCGTGGTCTCGATTCCCCACAAATCCGCAAAGGCTTCCGCCATTTCAAGCCCGATGGCCCCGGCGCCGATAACGACGGCTTTTTCAACCTCGCCTTTCGAAAGCCCCTGCTTGATGGCCATTGCTTCATTCAGATTTGATACGGTAAAAACCCCTTTCAGGTCGGCACCGGGGATGGGGAGCCGTTTGGGGCGGCTGCCGGTGCCCAGCACCAGCTGGTCATAGGGCAGGGTCTCTTCCTGTCGGTCCAGCACATTCTGCACAGTTACCGTTTTGTTGTTTCGATCAATGGACAGGGCCCGGGTATTAATCAACACATCAATGTCTTTAACGCTATGGAAAAATTCTGCGTCGCGAACCATGTGAAAACTGGTTGACTGGAGCTGGCTCGCATCATTCACGTCTCCCGATACAAAATACGGGATTCCACACCCCCCGTAGGAAATGAATTCCGACTGATCCACCATGGTGACTTTTGAATCGGGTTCAAGTCTTTTAAAACGGCAGGCTGCTTTTGGACCCAAAGCAACTGCCCCGATAACAACGATACGCTGTGACATAATTCGAACTCCTGATCAGGCTGTTTTATTTTTCATTTGAACCCTTTATAAATCATTGTGGATTCACTTTTCAATGCTTTTAAAACCGAACCTTTCAATATTCATAAAAAGCCGCCCATAAGATCCATCACACCGTCCTAAAACCCTTGACTTTGATAAAAGGAATCTTTATTATCCGCGCCAAAATGCCATTAATATTAGGAAGGTGAATTATGGAAGCAATTACGATTAAAGATCTTATGGTGCCTCTTGAAGAATACGCTACAGTCCCGGACAGCGCAAACCTTTACGAAGCCGTTCTGGCTCTGGAGGACGCACAGGAAAAATTCGACCATCTGCCCTATAAACACAGGGCCGTATTGGTATATGACGAAAAAGATCGGATTGTGGGCAAACTGGGCCAGTTGGACATCATCAGAGCATTGGAACCCAAATATGGTGATATGGGCAATATCAAGTCCCTGTCACGATTCGGCTTGAGCGGTAAATTCATTTCTTCCATAATGGAGAACAACTATCTGTGGGAAAAGCCGCTTACCGACATCTGCAAAAAAGGCGCCAACATAAAAGTCAAGGATTTCATGCATAGTCCCGTAGAAGGTGAATATGTCAGTGAGGATGCTACCCTGGAGATGGCCTGCCATCAATTGGTGCTGGGGCATCATCAGTCCCTGCTTGTGACCCGGGAAGACAAAATCATCGCCATTTTGCGGTTGACGGACGTCTTTAACGCCATCTTCCAGACAATGAAAACCACCTGCAGTCTTTAACATTTAAGAATATATAGGGCACTCAATTCCGCCTCGACTATTTCGTGAATATAAATCAGACGGAGGGTTCAATACATGTCGAACGACACTGCTTCAGCAGATGAAAAATCAAAAATTAACTGGACGAAGATCATTTTTCTTCTGGTAGGGGTTTTTCTGTTTATTATTGTCTATACATCCTCATCCTGGCCCGATGCCGTAGACCCAATGGGGAAACATTTCCCCTTAAGCAAAGAGGCAAAAGGCGCATTAGCGGTCTTCCTGCTGGCGGGAACCTGGTGGGTGTTTGAAGTGGTCCCCATCGGGGTTACCAGCCTGACCATCGGTGTCCTTCAAGCCATGTTTCTGATCCGGCCGGCAAAAGTGGCTTTTACGGATTTCATGGTACCGTCCGTCATGTTTATTTTTGCATCCATCGTCATTGGCCTGGTCTTTACCAAAGTGGGGTTGACCAAACGGCTTGCCTACAAAATGTTGATCGTTGTGGGGGAAAAAACAAGCATGATTTACCTGGGCTGTTTCGTCGTGACGGCGGCCCTCTGCCACATCATGGCCCATACGGCTGTGGCTGCGACCATTTACCCGCTGCTCATATCCATTTATGCCCTTTATGGTGAGGGGAACAAGCAAACAAAGTTTGGCAAGGGCCTTTTTATTGGGATGGCCTATGTGGCCGGTGCCGGCAGCATTGTGACCCTGCTGGGGGCCGCCAGGGGCGCGGTTGCCTTGGGTTTTTACACTGACGTGGTGGGCAAGGATGTCAGTTTTTTTGAACTGAGCTACTACATGTTCCCTATCGGTTGGCTCATGACCTTTCTCCTCTGGGGATTTTTCATGATATTTTTGAAACCTGAAAAGAAGGTAATCCCCGGCCTAAGAGATAAAGCAAGACAGTTGAATGCTGAACTGGGGTCCATTACTAAAAAGGAGATCCTGGCAGCCGTTATTGTATTCGGCTGTATCCTGGTCATGAGCCTGCGGTCCTTTATCCCCGCGCTTCAGCCCATCAACAAGACAGCCATTATCCTGGTATCCACCATTTTGTTTTTTATCGTCGGCATTCTGGATGTGGACGACCTGGAAGACATCCCCTGGAATATTATCCTCCTGTTCGGCGGGGCCATGAGCATCGGCTTCTGCCTGTGGGATACCGGAGCCGCAAAGTGGCTCGCCGTGAACTGGCTCGCCATGTTCAAGGAAGCCACCTGGTTTGTCTTTGTCATGAGCATCGCCTTTTTCGTGATGATGATGACCAACTTCATCATGAACGTGGCCGCTATCGCCATATCGCTGCCCGTGGCCCTGGTCATTGCGCCCTACCTGCATGTGGCACCCGAGGTGATCCTTTTCGCCTCCCTGGTGGTGGCAGGTATGCCTTTCCTGCTGCTGGTGGGCGCAGCACCCAATGCCATTGCATACGATTCGAAACAGTTTTCCACAGGCGAGTTTTTTCTATACGGCATTCCCGCCAGCATCCTGTTAATGATTGTGACGGGGATCGCCGTTTATGTCATCTGGCCCCTCATGGGAATGCCGGTGACAACACCATAGCCCGTTTCGAAAATGTGGGTTTAATCCCGGGGGTTTTGATCTTCTGATTTGGACCATGGCGCAAGAAAAACAAAAACCCGGCTCCTTTAACCATCTTCAGGCCCGAAATCTGCTGCTGACCATCGTCATTTTTTTCGTCATGATGATCGTGGTCAGCAGCCTCATCCTTTTTCAAAAGGATATCTCTGAAAACACCATCAAAATAGCGCTGATAATGATGCTTGCAGCCGGTACAATTCTGGCATCCATCGCTTTCATTATGGTTCGAAAGGTGGCTGTACGGACTGAACGGGCTGATGAAAAGAAAAAGGTGATGGAACTGCAGGTTTGTGAAACCGACAAACTGGCCTCCTTTGAAGAACTGGCCACCGGCATTGCCCACGAAATCAACAACCCCGTGGCCATCATGATCGAAGAAGCGGGCTGGATCGAAGATCTTCTGGCGGAAGAAGCATTCAAGAATGACAAGAATCTGACAGAATTCAAGCGGGCACTGGAACAGATTCGAGCCCAGGGGCATCGATGCAAGGAGATCACCCAGAAGTTACTCAGTTTCGCCACAAAAACTGATTCACGTGTTCAGGAAGTTCACGTAAATGAAGTGATCCGAGAGTTAATCACCCTATCTGAACAAAAGACCCGATACAGCAACATTGATGTTGAGAGCCATCTCCAGGAAAACCTGCCCGCCATACAGCTTTCCCCGTCTGAGCTCCAGCAGGTTTTGCTTAATTTGATCAACAATGCCATCGACGCAATGGAGAAAGCCGGGGGAACTTTGAGAGTCTCCAGCCGTATGGAAGAAAACGGCACAGCAGAGGGTGATCACATGATCATCCAAATCGCTGACAACGGACCGGGGATACCGCCAGGCGATCTGAATCGAATATTCGATCCGTTTTTCACCACCAAACCGGTGGGAAAAGGCACGGGACTGGGCCTGTCCATATGCTACGGCATTATCAAGAAGATGGGCGGGATCATTGAAGTCCGAAGCGTTGTCCATGAGGGGACGACCTTTAAAGTAAGAATTCCCCTTTCGAAAAAACAAAAGGATAGCGAATAGCTATCCAATGCATATTTGAACATTTTAGAAACGAATATCGAATATCGAACAAGGAATGTCGAATTTTGAAGTTTTAAAGCTGATGGCTAACGGCTAATTGCAGATTTCGGAATACCGGTGCTTGAAATGATAAATTGTTTCATGATAAAATAGATGAGGAGAAAAGGTTATGGCAATAGCAAACGTGCTCTTGGTTGACGATGAAGTTCCTTTCGTGGAGGCAATGGCCCGGCGGTTAGACAAGAGGGATGTCAATATCGCCACCGCATTCAGCGGTTCCGAAGCCCTGGATGTCCTCGGGGAGGACACCAGCATTGAAGTGGTGATCCTGGACGTGAAGATGCCCGGTATGGACGGGATCGAAACCCTTTCGGAGATCCGGAAAAGATTTCCCCTCCAGGAAGTGATCATGCTCACCGGACATGCCACCGTAGAAACCGGCATAGAAGGCATGAAACTGGGGGCATTTGACTACCTCATGAAGCCCTGTGACATGGACGTACTGATGGAAAAAGTGAAAGACGCCTCCGCCAAAAAGAGACGGCATGAAGAAAAGATCATCGAGGCGAGGATGAAGGAGATTACTTCGAGAAGGGCGTGAGACATTAATAATTGATCTCCCCCAACGACTTAAGTCGATGAAAAAAAGCAACAAAAAACTCTTATTGATGCTGACGCTGAGCTTTTGCTTTTTCCTTTCTGCAAATGAGGGAATATCCTGGGCAAAACTTGGCAAAACCACGGACAGAACCGAGGCTGAAATCCGACGGCACTGGAAATCATTTTCCAAAAAGAAGAAATCGGCCAGAGTGCAGGGCAATTACCCTTACATGGATTGCTTTGCGGATGCGGCCAGGAAATACAACCTTCCCGTCCCCCTG
>JAERTK010000028.1 GCA_016844935.1 Desulfobacteraceae bacterium
GGCCTTCACTATGGGAAGATGCTGCACCGAATAGCTTTCAATTCCCTCAAAATGTTCCAACACTCACCTCCTGCACGATAAATACAACTTTTATTCAGTGCATAGCAGAAGGCGATGAAAATGTCCCGTAAATTCTTATGTGATCATGAAAAAATTTTAAAAAAATATCAATTTTGGCCTTTTTAGGGTGACGAAAGTGAGTTAAGAGGTTGTTTTCCGCCACTGGTGACACACCATGTGACGCGGCCTCATTGAAGTTGACTTCCCGAGAAATACCCTGGTAGTTTAGAAAAAAAAGAAGGCCTCTTCGTGCCGATTCAGGCGCGATCCGTACAGGAAGTCATAGCAGAAAACCTTAACCCCCCCAAGAAGGAGTTAAATAATTATGAAAGCCAATCTTTTCGCAAAAATATTTTTGGGTATTGTTCTCGCTTTGATCCAGATGGGCTGCGGAAGCTCTAATGATTCTACGTCCCAGCTCACCTCTGGAAATGATACAAGAGTACTGAACTTCTCCCCTGGATTGGAGTACAACGCACATCGAGATGTCATGGACTCCATTATTGAAACTGAGCTTATTCAGTACACTTTGGAACAACGCTCAACCTTAAGCGATTGGTGGGATAGCATCACCGGCGCAGCGGGAAGAGCTGAGTTGAGCAATGATGAGCAAAATGAGGTGAGCTACTTTCTTATAGAGAAGTTCTTTAATAGATACAACAATGACTTTGGAAAATACTACGGCATATATGGAGATGAGCTGAGCACGCATATAAACAGCCTGGGCCATGATAGCGATGCGTCTCAAAGTGTGGAAGCCTTTACGTCTTCACTCAGTGATGCCTATGCGGTAAGTGCCAAGAAAAGTGCGCTTTCACAAAGTGTTACAGATGACTTCAGTGTGTTTCTGACCACCTTTTTAGAGACAGACGGGTTTGAAGAGCACGTGATTTCTGCCGCGTCCATGCTGGACGGCAGAATTAACAACATCTACCTCAATACCATTACTTCCGATCCAGACTCAACACTTACCCGCCAGGAAGCTCTGGAGGCTTTTAATGTCCAATTTCTGCAAAACGACAGCCAAACCCTGGAAGCACTTGCAGTTGCAGAGGCGCAAAGCATAATCATTGCTGCAAGCCAGTCGAATACCGTACCCTTACTGGAGTGGCAAAATGAGATCTATAATGAAAAATTTGCCAATTTGGCCAATGGCATGGCAGATGGTTCACAAATTCCTGAAGCCTGCCTTGCTAGAGACAAAATTGTATTGTCGCAATCTCTTAGTTACGACCAGTATGGGTCCACATCCGCAGGGCAACTTGGAGATGGCACGCTAACGTTTTTCCCATCCGCTCAAGACGGCGCCATTACATGGAAAGACTTCCCAAAATCGGGGGTGCCCACAAGTTCGTATGTACCCGGTTTTGCAACGGCTTATTTGGACGCTGACACCTGGGGCGAGTTTATTTGGGTGGGTGATGGTGAAATTTACCTCTATGACGATCAAAAGAGCGGTTTCACCCAAATTACTTCAGCCGATCTTGATATTTCCAAACTGCCGTCCGTTGGCGGCCTCTTCAGCAAGCATGCCAAAATAGTCTATACCGTCCAGGGGGCGATGTTTGATTCTACCGGCACCGTACACATTGTTATTACCGCCAGCTATTTCGAGGATACCATTTCTGATAACAGCGGTGTAGAGCCTCTTTTGATCTATTATACTTATGACCAAGCAAAGGGTTTGGCACATCAAAACACGGTTCAAACAACTGGTTTCGCAAAAAGTGGCTGCAATACGTTTTTGGCTGCGCAAGGGAAAACGGACATATATATAAATGCAATAACAGACGGGGTTAACCCCGCAATAATGATGGGTGCGGGTTCTACTTGCGCATCAAAAAGCGATTCCAGCACTACATTTTACTTCGGTAGCGTATCCGATTTGCAATCTCTTGATAATTACACGGACCTCAGCAGTTTGAGTATAAGCCCAGATACATTACCGAGTGGAACATTGCGACAAACCAACCAGAGCAGCGAACCCTCGTGCACCTATTATGCTCCCATCGCAGCGTATGCTAAAGACGCCTCCGCTAACTTTTATAATAATACCCAATTCAACAATAACGGATTTAATGATGCATACGCAAGCCCTTCAAAAATACAATATGGATACTCTTCTCCAGACATTTCAGCCGTTATCACTTCGCCGGCATGTGATAACGGGGAAAATTGCACGCTTACAATAGAGTATAATTATACCTCATCCACAGCCGATGCAAATTCTTATAAAACAACACATACCTTCTCTGACACATTCGCCGTCACCGTTGATGGTACCGGCGGCGGTTTCAAGGATTCCATGAGCACATTTTCTTCGACTACCAATAAGACCACTTCATCCAAATCATACGGTATGGGGGAAAGCAAGACGACTTACTGCAACAGTTCCACATGTAGCGAAACAGCACTGGAGCCGCTGGTACTCTATCACGCCATACCATATGCCTTTATTGAGGTAAACGGCATTAAATCTGGTGGCACAACCTATAGTACCGGTGATAATGTGGTGCAATTGGTTAATCTTGGCGGCACTCCAGGGTTCTTTTCCGAATCAATCAGCACATTTGACAGCAGCGGATCACTCCAAACAGCACTATTTGGCAGTTTTGACTTCAAGACTGCAACCGCAGACAGTTATTTGAATGCGAATTTCTATTCTACTGATATCGGTGGCACCAATTACCAATGTGTTTCACCACAGGATCAAACTGGATCTGGGGGCAACTGTTATGTCAGCACATCCCAGGGGACGTCACAAACAACATCTTCAGGCAGCAGTTCTTCAATATCAGCCGACATCATCACCGGGTTTAAGTCATCATTCCTTGGTTTTTTCAGCATGACGCTTCAAAATACCATATCATTTGGGACACAAACAACTTCAAGCAACTCATTTACTGAAAGTTTTGGGCAAGGCTTTAAAGTCACATTCACTTATTCTAATACGGGAATGGATAGTGCGAACAGCGGTAATGTTTTTCCATATGTCGGTTATTATTTTAAAAACAGAACAGCCAATGCAAGTTATGGAACATCCTACAATGACTATTTTACCGTTGCCACCAGCTGGCTTGAATCTACTGTAAATTAGATGCTTGCGCAATCACTCTGAGAGTTCATCTCTCTCAATTTGCAGCACGTTGTTTTTGAAATATTTTTTTGAACAGCAGAATATCGAACAAGGAATAACGAATGTCGAAGGAAAACTTCATCATTGAACATTCCTTGTTCGATATTCGATATTCACTGTTAAAAATTTCAAATATCTTTCGTTAGATTCATCACCCGGCAGTGATGTGCGGACGGTGATCTGAAACCCCATGGATTCCAAGCTTCTGGTCCATTGCCGGGCGTCTTCCATCCGCTCATAGGACCCCGCCATGAGAAGACATCGGTCATTTTCATCCCATACCCAGCAGTACTCCAGGAACCGGACACCGTGGGATTCGAGCTTCAGTCTCAGTTCCTCTCGAACCGATTCCCTTTGGTCGAAATCAAGGTTTGTGTAGGATTTCCACCGGATGCACACGTAGTTCATATCAGTCACTGTTCCAGCAAAAGCCCCTGATTCCGCCCTTTATGATGTATGCCTTTGGAAATCACCAGTTTATGCCCCACCTTCTCGCCGTCTTTTCGAACCTCCGGATTCTGACGCAGCGATTTTCCCCGATATTTGGTAATATGGGGGTAACGGTAGGAAGCGTATTTTTGTAACAGGGGATCTTCCACTTTAACGATCCCATAACCGGTTGCGGAAGCCCGTTGTTCGGATTGACGGTTGAGCTTTTTCTCAAAGCCCTCCAGGACGCCGAGCGCAAAATCCGTGCGGCGATAACGGTTCAATCCCCGGTTTCGATTATATTCCCGCCATTGGGATTCAATGAAACGATTTACAAAATCATACACATAACTTGCGATTTTCACATTCTTTTCCGTACCGCTGATCTCCAGCACGCGACCCATTTTTCCTTTATCCATGACATAGGTGCTGACCCACAGGCCGTAAACATAATAGAACTCACCCAGCAAATATGCCAGACGGTGCTCTTCCCTGAAACGCCGCAGCATGGGTTTTCCCAGAAAGACGCTGATGAAATTCCGGCCCTCATCAAGGCGAATCAGATCGATATTGTATTTGGCCACCAGTTCGTGGGCCTTGGTCATGGCCGCCTCCGCCTCATGCTGATTTCGGCTCTGGGCCAGACTCATGAGTTTTTTGATGCGCACCATCATCTTGTCTTCACGGTTTTTGGAGTCCAAAACCTTTTCATCCAGCAGCCTGAAGTTTCCAGAGGCCTTGGGGTCCGCTCTGAGATAATAACACGCTTCCTTAAAACAAGGGCCGTGCGGGGGTTCATTTCGCGCCCCCAGAACCTCTTCCGCAAACTGATGGGCCATCTCATGCTTGAGCACCTGGCGAACCGCTTGCCAGGAGTGTTCAAGCAAAAGGGACCGGCTCATAACGATCTCCCGGTTCTTCCCTGACCAGTATCCCCATTGGCTGTTCATGTCTTTTATACCAAACAGGGGTTTTCGGATCCGGTCTTCATACCGCTCCGGCAAAACCCACAGGGCCGTATCCCATTCACAGGAAAGCCCGTGGAGGATACGGCGTTCAAGGGATTCCTGTATTTCAATGGCGTTTTTTCTCATGGGGTTCCATTTCTTGTAATTGTCCATGGGTACAGGGGGCAGTTGTCAGGGTGCAGAATAGTCAGCTTGGGATATCACCGTGCCCCCTCGCAACTGTCACCTGTGCAACCCTACAATTGAGGTACCGCTTTTTCAAGTTCTTTATTCCCGGCTCTTGCCATACTATTCTTGTTATAATACAGTGACTCGAAATTCCTTTTTCCAACAAAATCAAGAGGGAGGTGAACATGAAAGAATTCCTCAAGCCCGGCATCAACTGGCTCATCGTTTTCATCCCCATAGCCTTTTTGATTAACTACCTCCCCCCCCTGAAAAATGATATTGCACTGTTTGTCTGTTCCTGCCTGGCCATGGTGGTACTCTCCAGCCTCATCAGCACGGCAACAGAGCAGCTGGCAGCGCACGTGGGGGCCAAGATCGGCGGCCTGCTCAACGCCACGTTCAGCAACCTGCCCGAAATCATTTTTGGAACCGTTGCCCTCTATCATGGCCTGGATGAACTGGTGAAAGCGGCCATGACCGGTGCCATCATCGGGAACCTGCTGTTCGTCATGGGGCACGCCATGTTGGCGGGTGGTCTCAAGAACGGGACCCAGCGTTTTTCCGTAGCCCGGGTGAGCGACTTTTCAACGGGGCTCATCATCGCGTCCCTGGCGCTTTTCATCCCCACCGTCTACCAGGAGGTTTCAAAGGGAACCATCGACCCCATGACCCATGACGAAACCATGGTTCTTTCGCTTTGGATTGCCATCATGCTTTTCCTATCGTATATCGGCAGTCTTATTTACACCCTCTTTTCCAAAGATAATCAGACCCCGGATGACAAAGAACCCGCCGAAGAGATACCACCGGAAAAACTGTGGAGCAAAAAGAAAGCCGCCATCATTCTCGGCATCTCCAGCTTTCTTATCGCTGTTATTTCCGATTTTGTGGCCGGTTCCGTGACGGTGGTGGAAAAAGCCTTCGGGCTGACCCATCTGTTCATGGGGGTTGTGATCATTGCCATCATCGGAAATGTGGCGGCCCAGACCACCGCCGTCCGAATGGCCATGAAAAACAAAATGGATTTGTGTATTGAAGTGGCCGTCAACGCCAGTTCACAGGTGGCGCTACTCGTGGTACCGCTGCTGGTCTTTACATCGTACCTTTTCGGCCATCCCATCAACCTTCATTTCGGATATCATGAAATCGTTGCCGTTGCAGGCGCGGTGCTGCTCACAACGCAGATCTGCCTGGATGGGAAATCCAACTGGCTTAACGGACTCCAGATGCTCGTACTCTACACCATTATCGCCGTGCTGTTCTTTTTTGCCCCGGAAATGGGAGGGGTAAAGTAGGAATGCGGATTGCGGAATGCGGAATTGAAATAATCGTCAAAGGGAGATTTACATGACAAAACATCCTGAAATTTCCAGGAACCTTCCCTTCATGTGTCTGCTGTCTTTTTCAGTGGGTATTGTTGCAGGGATCGGCGCATGGGCTTTTCGAATGCTCATCGGTCTCTTTCACAATGTCCTGTTCCTGGGAAAGTTTCAATTCTATTATGATGCCAACGTCCATACACATGGAAATCCATGGGGGCTCGGCGTCATTCTGGTGCCCGTGATCGGAGCGCTGATGGTTGCCTGGATGGTGAAGACCTTCGCCCCGGAAGCCAAGGGGCACGGTGTCCCGGAAGTCATGGACGCGGTCTATTACAACGATTCTAAAATCCGCCCCGTGGTCGGTCTCATCAAAGCGGTCGCATCGGCCATCTGTATCGGCAGTGGCGGATCGGTGGGCCGTGAAGGCCCCATCATCCAGATCGGCGCCTCCTTCGGATCAACGCTGGGGCAAATCTTAAGACTTCCCCCCCGGCAGATCGTCACATTGATTGCCGCGGGCGCTGGCGGGGGCATTGCCGCCACATTCAACGCACCGCTGGGCGGGCTGATATTCGCAATAGAACTCTTGCTTGTCAGCGTCAATGCCAGAAACATCCTGCCAGTGACCATTGCCACCGTCACCGCCACCTATATCGGTCGAGCCCTTTTAGGGGTAGATCCCTCTTTCTATTTCCCGGCGCTCACATCTCTGGACCTTCACCTGAGTTCCCTGTGGAGCCTCCTTCTTTTCGTGCCCTTCGGGATTATCATGGGGCTGGTTTCCACCCTTTTCGTCCGCGGCATTTACTGGGCTGAAGACCGCTTTGACGCCATGCCGGGCAACACTTACACCCGGCACCTGTCGGCCATGTTTGTTGTGGGTATAATGATCTGGCTCTTCATGCGCTACACCGGATATTACTATGTGCAGGGCGTTGGATATGCCACCATTATGGACATATTGAAAACCGTCCTCCTGGATCCCCGGCTTCTAATATTGCTGTTTTTCTGTAAGTTTGCAGCCACCTGCCTGACGCTGGGTTCCGGCGGTTCCGGCGGCGTTTTTTCCCCGTCCCTTTTCATGGGCGCCACCATGGGGGCACTGGTGGGTAATTCGGCTGCATATCTTTTCCCGGGCATCGGCATCGATCCCGTTGATTTTGCCATCGCCGGTATGGCCGCAGGCGTGGGTTCCTCCACCGGTGCGATCATCACCGGCGCCGTCATGATCCTGGAGATGACCCAGGACGCAAACGTGGTGATGCCCATCATGATCACCTCCGCCTTCGCCTATGGAATCCGAAAATGGCTCTCCCCCGGGAGCATCTACACATTGAAACTTCTCAGGCGCGGGCACATTGTTCCGGAAGGTCTCCAGGCGGCCATGAGCGAATCCATGACGGTACGGGATATCATGGCGGAAACCTACAAAACCGTTGATGCCGAAGCAGCCCTGAAGCCCTCGGAAACACCCGTACTGGTCACATCCGGAGATACGATTGTGGGTGTGGTTCCATCACATATCGGCGGAAGCAGCGCACGACTGATCAGCAACGATCACTTTATCATGACGCCTGAGAAAAACCCCGTAAACGACCTTCTCCGGGAAATGCGCGCCACCCGGGCAAAATTCGCACTGGTGACGGGAACTCCGGGAAACCCCATGCCCCGTGAAATAATTGGCATCGTGACGGAAAGTGAAGTTGCCGCGAGCACAATGCGGGCAGCGGCGTTGAAATGAAAAAGGTGCAAAACCCCAAATTTATTAAAAAACACATCCGAAAACGAATGATGCCATTTTTTTCTTGACAATTTTATAATCATTTGTTCTGGTGAAAAAAGTCTTGTTTTTTGTTCCTTACTTGTTGGGAGTTGAAATGGCAAAAGGAGATCCAAACAAACCCGTGCAAGTTGATGTTGAAGTAATACATCAAAAAACAGCTCCGGTGCCAAACGAAATGGAACTTTCAAAGCGCACGCTTTCCTGCCGAATCATGCATTCCATTCGTGGCCGCCTTCGCATCGCCCTTCCCCTCTTAAAATCCAAGAAGGACCACATCAACTCCCTTCAGCATCACCTGTCCTCCATAAACTGGATTGAGAAGGTGGACAGCAACTTCCGTTGCGGCAGCCTGACCATCCACTATGAATTTCCAAAGATCAAGAAATCCGAAATCCTGGAAAAGGTTGAAAGCCTGACATTAGATGAACTGGACCTGATGACGGCGGACCTGCCGGCGGTTCACAAGGAAGAGCACGAACTCTCCCTGGCGTACCTGAAAGGGGCCGCCGGTGCAGTGGGGTTGAGCCTTCTCCTGGCCGGCGTTCCGGGGCTTGCCCTGGCTGTGGTTTACCCATTTTTAATTTTTATCTGCCTCCCCATCTACAAGCGGGCCTTCCGATGCCTGAGGTACGAACGCCGGCTGAACGTGGATTTTCTGGACGCCAGCGCCCTCACAGTGGGCATGTTGACCGGGGACGTCATCAATGCGTCCCTCATGGTGATGCTCATCCACCTGGGAGACTATATCCGGGATCTGACCGCCGCCAGTTCCCAGAGAACCATTCGAAAACTGCTTGACTTCCAGGATAACCATGCCTGGGTTCTCAGGGACGGGGTGGAAGTCCAGATCCAGGTCAAGGATATCGTGGAGGGAGACGTGGTGGCCCTCAACACAGGCGACCTCATTCCCGTGGATGGTGAAGTCATCGAAGGAGAACTGATCGTCGATCAACAGGTCTTAACCGGCGAATCACTTCCGGCCCACAAGGAAGTGGGCGACAACGCTTTCGCCTCCACCGTCATCAAAGATGGGAATGCCTACATCAGGGCGACCCGTGTGGGCGATCGCACCAAAGTGGCCCAGGTGGTCCGCCTGGTGGAGGAAGCGCCCCTCTATGAAACCAAGATTCAGAACCATGCTGAAAAGTTCGCCGATCGACTGGTGGCACCGTCCCTGGCGACCACCTGCTTGATCTTCGCCGGAACCATGAACGTAGCCCAACTGGCGGCCATGCTGACCGTTGATTTCGGCACAGGCGTCCGTGTGGCGGCCCCCACAGCGGTCCTCTCCTCCATGATTACCTCCGCCTCAAACGGCATATTGATCAAAGGGGGAAGTTATCTTGAGAAACTCTGTCATACGGACACCATCATATTTGACAAAACCGGAACGTTAACCACCGGGGTCATCCACGTGGAGGATATGGTATCCTTTAATGGATATGGAAATCCCGAACTCTTAAGTTACGCTGCAACCGCCGAAATGCAGATGACCCATCCCATTGCCGAAGCCGTGGTCCGGCACGCCACAAACCGGAACATTCCGCTCAAAAATCGAACGGGCGTCAAATACGTCGTGGGCCGGGGTGTACAGGCAGATATCGAAGGCAAACAGACCCTGGTGGGAAGCCTGAGGCTCATGAGGGAAAGCGGCGTGGAAATCGATTCCTCGGTACTTGAGAGAAAAGATAACCTCGTTGCTGCGGGAAAAGCCTGTTTATATGTTGCCATCGATGAAAAATTCTGTGGCCTTATTTCCTTCAGGGATCAGGTTCGAAAAGAATCCAAACAGGTGATCGACGAACTGCACCGTGTGGGTGTCAAACAGGTGATCATGCTCACCGGAGACGTGGAACAGGTGGCCAAGCCGGTCTGTGACGCCCTGGGTATTGACAAATGCTACGCCGAAATGCTACCAGAACAGAAGGCGGACGTGGTCAAGGACTTAAAGGAAAAGGGCCACACCGTCGCCTTTGTGGGTGACGGCATCAACGATTCGGTGGCGCTCTCTTACGCCGACATCGGTGTTTCCGTCAAAGGCGGCGCCGATATTGCCAAGGAAACGGCGGGGGTTATTCTTTTAAACGAAAACCTGCTCAACATTCCAAAGGCCTTTGAAATCAGCAAACAAACCATCGGCCTCATCAAGGAAAGCTATTGGATTGTGGGCAGTTTCAATGTGTTTGCCTATACCCTTGCCGCATTTGGATTGGCCTCACCGGTACTCACCACACTCATCAGCAACGGCTCGGCGGTGGTGGCGTGCTTAAACGGCATGAAACCGATGATAAAGATGAAATTGGGCGCAGGCAAGAAAAAGCAACCGGATGCGGTGTTAACACAACAGATTGGAAAGCTCAAACTGTCCGGTGGTAAGAAAGATGAATCGCCAAAGGATCTGGAAGAGGTTCCGTATGGGCGGGATGAAAATGCGCATCCCGATGAAATGGTAGTCCACTGACGTTACTTTAACGGGGAGAAATCAACATGGGTGCATTTTTCTGGGGCATGGTTGGCGGCGCTATTGTACTTCTGGCCAATAGACGTTCGGGTCTTCAGTCGGCAGCCGCATCGGCCGGTAAAGCCGGCCAGGGAATTATATCGGGGCTGCGGTTTTGTACCGTGGAAGCGATTGAGAACCTGAGGGATCTGGCCGCTGAAAGCAAACTGGAACTGGAAGCTGAAAAGGCTGCTCTGGATGAAGTCAGGCTGCACGAAAAGACAAAGCAATAAAATGGTTCACTAATGTAGAAAAGGAGGTCAGTCATGGAAGAAATTGCGTTGGGTATTGTGGGTGGTATTGTTGTGGTAGCGGTGGTCACAAAAACAAAGATACTTCGGGGAGCGGCCAAAAAAGTCATCAAGACCGGTTATGCCGTGTCCGGTGCTCTGGCTGCAGGGGGTGCTTCCGCCATGGATTCAGCCAAAGACCTGGTGGCTGAAAGCAAAGCTGAATTTGAAGCCGGCCAGGCCGCCAAGGTCGAAGCCGCCTAAAATCAGGTTGCAGACCACAGAAGGCTTTGCCAGGACGAATCGTGACCATCCGGAAACGGGTGTTTTCGGATGGGTTTTCACCGGCCTGTTTCATTGATAGATCAAGCTTGTTTGATAGAGCACGCTGGAGTGCTGCGCTCTGTTTCCGGTTGCCTGTTTTCAGGCTGAGTCTGTCATGCGTGCCAATAGCTGATAACCTTAAAAATTTGGGGTAAAATATGGAAATAGCACATCAGCTTCCTGGAAGGGTGCGGGTCAGAATACCCGGACTCGCGTCAGATGGTTACCGAAGAGAACTTGTTGAGAAACTGTCAAGTGATGATCGCATTTCAGACCAGCGTGTCAGCTCGGCCTCTAACAGCCTGATTGTATCCTACGACCCGTTACGCATTCAAACTGAAGATCTTCTGTCCCTCCTGTCGGAGGAAAAAACGTCAAAAGCGCCGAAACCGCGAAAAAGACCCGCTCCAAAGACTCGAAAAACCAAGGTCGCCAGAAAAGTTTCCCCTTCCAAATCACCCAAAAAAGCCCTGAGCAAAACAAAGAAGGCTCCCGCTTCAAAATATTTCAAGCCTGCAGTTTCCACCGATGTTCAGGAAAAGATCCGAAAAATCATCAGTAAAGAAGATCCTCAAAAGCCGTACAGCGATGGAAAAATTTCAATGCTGTTGAAAGAAAAAAAGATTGAAATCGCTCGGAGGACCGTGGCCAAATATCGGGAGATGATGGGCATACCGTCTTCCAACAGCCGTCGAAAGCAGGGTGCTCCCTAAAGGGCGCGGATATTTTTTCCCCATATGGCTCAGCCAATTTGCCTGCGCTGACATGAAAACCAAGGAGATAGGTGTAAATGGAATTGATTCTTTCGGGGATTATCGGAGGGGTGATTGTTATCATGGTGATGAAATTCGCCCCGAAGAAATCGATCCTGAAGCTGTTATTGAAAATGTTTCTCGTGGTAAGGGACTACCTTTTATCCATCATCGGGGAGGGCCTGGAAAAATTCAAGGACCTCTTTGCGGAGAGCAAGTCTGAATACGAAAGGGAGAAGGAAGCTGAAAAAGAGGTCCATATGGATTAGAAAAATATGAAGAACATAAAAGTCAAACTGAAGGTAATTCATTTCATTCCAGGCAGAGCAAGGGTAAAGGTTGACTCAGGATTTGACCCGAAAGTTTTTTTCTACGTACTTGAGGCGGGGCTCCGCGAAGTCAAGAAAATCAAAAAAGCTGATCTCAACCCATATTCTCAATCCATCACCGTTTACTTCGGGAAAGATGTTGAAATAGAAGTTATCCTGAAAGAGCTGATGCGAATCCTCACGGACATCAGCAATGACCCTGATTTTACGAACCGGATGGAGGATATCAAAGACGCTTTGACCTATGGCCATAAGGCCAACATGGACGTGGTTGTTCGTGACAGGATTCTAAGGGTTTCAGAGAACCTCGACCATGCCGTCAGGCATATGTCAGGGAACGCCGTCGACATGCGGACCGCCGTGCCGGTAACTTCCGTGGCAGCAGGCGTCACAGCGCTTGTACTGGCGCCCGCCTGGGCAACACCCGCCTGGCTCGTTTTGCTGACCTTTGGCATCACCTCATTTCATCTGTTGAAACATGATCATAGAGAAACGGATGCATCGGGTTGCCCATTGCTTTCGGAAGCAACCGGTGCTGAACAGATGAAGCTGCCTGCAAAGGCGCCGTCCAGTTTACCCGAAATGCGTTAAACCAACATTTTCGACCACTCATCCTTTCCAGGCCGGTCAACCGGCCAAAAGATTGGGCTGGCTGATAGAACGAGACCTTTGAAAAATTTTCAATTTCGTTCAAGATCAAGGCGCATGGGGATTTTAACCGGAGGAATATATTGAATATTTCGAGGATTAAAATCCGAATGCAACGCAGAGATTGGGCGAAAGGGGACGTTTTGCAAAGGTCTCAGAACGCCTGACTGGGTTATGGCCACAATAGAGGAATATTTCCAGCTTGCTCAGCGAGAAAAAGCCACCGATATCTACTTCAGCGTCGGCGCTCCCCCTTTCCTGAAGATCAACGGCGCCTTGAAACCCCTTCAGAACCAGGGAAACTTAAAGAAATCGAAAATAGCCGGACTTGCGCGCGAGATCCTTTCGTCTGAAAAATGGTCCGAGTTTGAATCCCGCGGGGAGTTGATTGATGCCCGCACGGTCCAAAGCCTGGGGCGCCTTCGGATTGTCCTTGCCAATGAGCGTAAGGGCCCCTGCATGGTCTGCCGCTTAATCCCCCTGGACATACCCGAATTTGACAGCCTCGGATTGCCACCCGTTCTCAAGCGCATGGTTTCAGCCGACGGCGGTCTCATACTGGTAATCGGCCGTGCCGGTTCGGGAAAAACCACAACATTGGCCTCACTTATCAACCACATCAATCGCCACTTTCAGAAATCCATTATCACCATTGAACAGCCGGTTGAGTTTATCCATACCAACAAACAATCGGTCATTGAACAAATCCCATTTTCTTCTCCCCGTATCCCATGGGAAAAACGCCTGAGCAACGCCTTTATGCAAACAGCTGAGGTGCTTGTCATGGACGGCATGCAGCCCGAAGAAACCATTCCCACGGCCCTTTCCGCAGCGGCTGAAGGGCTTCTGGTGCTGATTTCAGTGGCCTCAAACGGCGGGGTGGCGGAAGTATTGAAACGCATTATCGATGCCTTCCCCGCCGATGTTCGAAATAACCAAAGGCGCCTTCTTGCCCGCGTATTGCGCGGTGCCATCTGGCAACATCTTTTCCCTTTGAAGGATTCCCGGGAATTGACACCCGCTGTGGAGGTCCTCATCAACGATCCGGTCATGACCCGCCTTCTCAGCCGGCATGGAGAACTCCACCTGGTTCGTCCGACCATGGCAGCGGGGCGTTTCAACGGCATGCAGACCATGTATCAGGCGCTTAACGCTTTAAGAGAAAAATCCCTCGTGGGAGAAGATATCATTGACGATTTTCAAACCGCCATGTTAACCCATTACGTATATTCGGCTAGAGCCGCATTCTGACAGTCCGTGAGGCGAAAAGGAGGCTTTATGAGCAATTCACAACATCTGCCGCTGGGTAAATCCGGATCAAAAATTGATGCCCTGTTTGTCCTTGCCAGACAAGAGAAAGCTTCGGACCTTTACCTGGCCGCCAACAACCATCCGGTCTTAAAGGTTCACGGGAAATTGAAAAAACTGACGGAATATCCGATCATAAAAGCAAAAAGGATTGAGGATCTTTTCGATTCCGCCCTGACACCGAAGCAGCAGCAGGATTTTGAAAACCGCATGGAAATTGAGTTGACATATAAAACCAAAGGGGCGGGTAATATCCAGATCATCATGTATTTAACGGATGAGGGTATCGGTGCCGCCTGCCGGCTGATACCCACCCGTATCCCTTCCTTCAAGGATATCGGGCCGGTTGAACCCCTTGAGAAAATCGCCGCTCTTGACAGGGGATTGGTCCTGATTACCGGCAAAGCCAATTCCGGAAAAGCCATCACCATTGCATCCATCATCGACCATATCAATACCCATTTACAAAAAGGGATCGTTACCATTGAAAATCCGATTCGTTTCGCTTACAAGTCCAAATCTTCCCTGGTTTTTCAGCGTGAAATCGGCCTGCACGCAAAAGATTATGCCGGCGGCATCCGAACGGCCATGCAGAGCGATATGGACGTCATTTTATTTACCGAAATTGATGGGCCGGAAACACTCACCATGGCCATGAACGCCGCTGAAAGCCATCTGGTGCTGACCAGCAGTATCAGCTTCGGGGGTGCGGAATGGGCCATTCGGAAGCTTTTTGATTTCTTTCCCGAAGACCGGCAAGCGTATGCGCGAACCCATTTATCCAGGGTCCTCAAGGCACTGATCTGGCAACACCTGGTTCCCGTGGAGGACCATACGGACACTGAAACCGCCATGGAAATCATGTTCACCAACGAGAAGATTGCTGCAATGATTCAGAATAATCAATTGCACAAGGTGCGTGGCGAAATCCAGAAAGGCGCTGGAGGAATGCAGACAATGAACAGCAGTTTATCGAAAATTGAACATGTCGCCATCGATATCTGGAAGCTGATGGCGGCCGATGTGGGGACAACCCTGCTACTTGCCATATAAAATGAGGCCTCTTAATGGAAAAAAATCGACCGTATCACATTAAACATTCTCTTCCCGGGCGACTCCGTGTGGCATTTCCCGCACTGGCAGGCCGGAGGGAACCCATCAGCTTGATCACCACGCGTTTGACTGATGAAAAAGGTATCACCCATGTGCGCGCCAGTCATTTTTGTGGCAGCATCACCCTTTGTTATGACCCGGAAATTGTTAAAAAGGAATTCTTGCTGGATACGCTCCAACAAATCACCCGGGAGAAAGTATTACCATCGGACATCCTGCTTCCCACGGTAAAAGAAACAACCGCTATTCAGCATCCCCCTTCCCTGAATGACAGAAAAACTAAAAACATTCGCAGGCTCTGGAATCTGGCGGGGGGTATATCCGTGGGCGTCGGCATAGCGGGTGTTTTTCTACCGCTGCTGCCCACGGTTCCTCTGTTCCTGCTGGCCGGTTTCTGTTACTGGAGAGGATCCCCCAGATTTTATAACCGGCTCATCAGTATCGGGCCTCTGGGCCGATTGATCGATAACTTTCAAAAGGGCAAAGGGCTTCCCGCCAAAACCAAAAAGCGCGCCGTCGTGTTCATGTGGTTCTCCATTGTAACTTCCATGATCTTTTTCCTGACCGGCACAGCCTCGAGATTGGTTTTATTGCTGGCTGGCATCGGCGCGACCATCTACATCCTGCGGATCAAAACTTCCGATCCGCTGATTGCAGCCCCCAAGCACCGGGAAATCCCTCTGAAGACCGATTAACCATAAGGTGATCTACCGTGGTTAGAAAAACCTTTACCGCAATTACAGATCCCAGGATAAGGCTCATGCTGGCCGTTATGGTGGGCCTGCTGGGCTATCTCTTTCTCCCCCATGGCAAAAAACCCGAAATCCGATTGCTGCTGGCCTGGGACCTGGGGGTGCTTTTCCTGCTTGGCGTTATCCTTTTCATGATGAAGAAAGCCGATGCCAAAGAGACCATGCACCGTGCCCAGATTCAGGAGCCGAGCAATATGGGGACCCTCGTATTGACGGTACTCATCTCCGTTGCGTCCATGGTGGCCGTGGCTTTCATGCTCAATGACGGGGCGCACTGGAGGGAGGAACCAGCCAATTTCCATCTGGGTCTCTGCACGGTTGCTATCTTCTCCGCCTGGTTTCTGCTGCATACATTTTTTGCGATCCATTACGCCCGGCTCTACTATGATGAGTTGGATGACGGATCAACCAACGGATATAAGGGCGGGCTGGAATTTCCAGGGGGCCAACTTGCGGATTACTGGGACTTCATGTACTACTCCTTTACCATCGCCATGTGTTACCAGACTTCCGACGTATCGGTATCGAGTGCCCCCATGAGAAGGCTGACACTGGTCCATTCGATCCTCTCCTTCATTTTCGTGGCTTTGATCATCGGCCTTCTGGTGAATGTGGTCTCTAATCTGGCTTAACAATCTTCATGTAATTGCAGTGGAGAAATGATACTTGAAACAAAATCGTCTGCCGCAAACCGTATCGGTCTAAAGCCCTGGATCGTCTGGGGAGCTGCCGCTCTTTTTTTCTTTTATGAATATCTCCAGCGGGTCGCCCCCAGCGTCATGGTGCCAGATCTTATGCGCGCCTTCCACATTGAAGGGGCTGCCATCGGTGAACTGGGGGCATTTTATTATTACGCATACGCCGTTTTGCAGATCCCCGTGGGGGTTCTGGCGGACCGTTACGGCCCCAAACGTCCTTTGGTCATGGCGGCTTTATTGTGTGCCGGAGGAAGCCTTCTCTTTGCCGCAGCTCAAAGTCTGGGCACGGCTGAACTGGGGCGCCTCCTGATCGGTGCGGGGTCCGGGTTCGCCTTTGTGTGCTGTCTGCGGCTGGCCGCCAACTGGTTTCCGGAAAGCCATTTCGGACTGCTGGTGGGCCTCACCAACATGCTGGGTATGGTGGGAGCCATCAGCGGGGAGGCGCCCCTGGCGGTAATGGTCCACCGCTTTGAATGGCGGGGGACCTTCTATTTTCTAGCGGCCCTGGCCATACTTCTCGCGGTCCTGATTCTACTGATCGTTCGAGATCATCCCGGCCCCAAGACCCGCATCCAGGGGTTCCAGGAAGGGAACTGGCCTAAGCTTTTCAGCGATCTGAAGGTGGTCCTGAAAAACCCGCACAGTTGGTTCAACGGCATCTACGCCGGATGCATCAACGCGCCCCTGGCGGCCTTCGGAGCGCTATGGGGAGTCTCTTTCATGTCGGAGGTTTACGGCCTCCACGCGGAAGCGGCGGCCGCCTCCATTTCCATTCTTTTTGTGGGGTGTATGCTGGGGAGCATCTTTTTCGGTTGGATTTCAGACTTTACGGGAAAAAGAAAACCGCCCATGATCCTGAGCGGATTGTTTTCTCTCGCCATTTTACTGATGATTCTTTATATTGTGAATATTCCCTTATTTCTTGCTAACGCCCTGCTCTTCGCCCTGGGGTTTGCTGCTCAAGGCCCGGTGATTGCCTACGCCGCCGGCCGCGAAGTCAATCCCTCGGCTGCCGCCGGAATTTCCTCGGGCCTGATCAATACCCTGCTCATCGGCCTGGGAGCCGCTTCCCAGGCCCTGGTGGGATGGCTCCTGGAACTGCACTGGACCGGCTCCATGAAAGGGAATGAACCGATCTATGCAGCCGGGGATTTCCGTTTTGCCATGAGCTGCCTGATTGTGCTGCTGGCGATCGGCATCATAGCCGGGTTCCTGATCCGTGAAACCCATTGCCGGCAAATAGATGAATTGGGATTGTAAACCAAGCGATTTCCCGATGTAGTCAACGGAGGTTTTTTTCATGACGGACAATCCATTTGAAAATATCAAGCCCATCCTGGAAAAATTGCCCATCGGATTTGCCTTAAACACCATTGATGACGGGATCACTCGATATGTCAACGAAAAATTCCATGAGATATATGGATGGCCTGAAGAAGATCTGGCCACGGTGGATATGTTTTTTGAAAACGTATTTCCCGACCCCGTTTATCGGGAAAAATTTAAAGCAGAGGTTTTCGCCGATATGGAAAGTGGTGACCCGGACCGGATGATCTGGGAAGATATGCCGATCACCACAAAGTCAGGGGAACAGCGATTCGCAACGGCTTACAATATTACCCTGATCGAACAGAATCTCATGATATCCACGGTCCAGGACACCACCGTGCGAAAATCGGCTGAGGACGAACTCAAACAGCACAAGGAACGCCTGGAAGATCTGGTTGAAAAGCGGACCCGGGAACTGGAGGAACGTAACAAAGAACTCGAACGTATGAATGATCTTTTTGTGGGGCGGGAATTTCGGATGAAGGAGCTCAGGGACAGGGTTAAGGAGTTGAAATTGAAGATTCAACCGCCGTAGATTGTGCCAGTTATGGGCAGTTGCACTCGCCCTGACACCAGATAATTCCAAATATGGGATAATACGATGCGCAGAAAAAGTGGGTGTTGCCGTTAAGTCTGACAATAACTTTGCATGTATCTCTCTTCGGGATTTTGGAAGTAGCAGAACATTTCAGAGGAATAGACCTTAATTTTGAAGACACGCTTGTACCAACTGCGGGATACCTCAATAGGGTTCCCGCGGGTGATAAAATGAAAGAATTGAATTCTTTTTCAAAAATCCGGCAATTCTTCATTTCCAAATTGTTCTATTGGGGAAAAATTTTAATCCTATCATTCCTTCTCATTCCATTGTGCAGCCATCTCAGCTATGCGGAACGGATTTCTCCCAAAGATCCCAAAACGATTCTTGTTTTACATACATTAAAGGGCAAACGGCCCTGGAATTTGCTGTTCAACAAATATCTGACAGAAAGCCTAAAGCAAAGCAACCTCGGCCCATATAAATTAGAAATCGAAAATCTTGATATGGTTGAGTTTAACGACGCTTATCATAAAAAAACATTAAAAAGTATGCTTGAACATAAATACTCTAACCCTTCCCCGGACATCATCATCATAAGTTTTAGTATTGCACACAAATTTGTAGTCGAAAACAACCTCTTTCCAGATGTTCCTAAAATCATAATCAGTGTTGTTGAAGGCGGTTCTACCGATACGGACAATTCAGCCGTCCTGTCAGCGTCCTATGATTTTAAGGGTAATATTGAACACTGCCTTACATTAAGGCCAGGCACAAAGAATATATATGTTGTTGCCGGACATTCCAACATGGATAAACGATACGTCAATAAGTTCAAAAATGTTGTGGAAGAATTAAGCGATTCGGTTTCTTTTCATTATTTAACGGACCTGAGTGTTGAGACCCTCTTGAGCCGCGTTAAAAATCTTCCTCCCGACTCAATTGTTTATTACGTGAATTATACCCAGGATGATCAAGGCAAGGCTGTCATATCACGTGATTTATGCACACAGCTCGGTAAACTTACCAACAGACCTGTATTCACTTTTTTAGACCTTTTTGCATTGGAAACAGGCATATTGGGCGGAAGGGTAACAACTATAGATGTCCTCATATGACTTGATACCGTTTTTATCAACTGAACATCCCGTTATCTCCTTTTATTTCCTCATATAGCCTACTGTCTTCAGTCCAATATTTCTCTTCCTGCTTAACAACTTTTGCAACCAAGCTTTTA
>JAERTK010000029.1 GCA_016844935.1 Desulfobacteraceae bacterium
TTTCCCATTCATGCATAGGTTTTTCCTCCATTATTCCCAAAATGAGGGCTTTCCTGGAGGAAAAGCCTATATTATTTTCGCCGGATCGGTTGAACCTTTCCGGGTCCACCACCAGAGGTGGTGGGTTTCGGGAAAACTAAACCGAACTTCATGACTTTTAAAAAATAGTTGTCTGTTATCAACTTCTTACGTCCTTGAGAAATTGCATTTGGGCACTACACATTTTCATTTCTCAGATAATTGCTTTTTGTGTTTTGCCGATCGTTTGGGGCAAATCCAGTGCAGCATAGATTTCTTTCTGCTGCGGTTCGACCCTGCTTGATTTCCGGATATGGATGGCTCTGCCATCTTCACGTTTGAGAACTGTTGATACCCTCATGTGTGATGAAAGCCTTGTCCGTATCGTTTCCCAGGAAAAACGAATTCCTTTATCTCTCAGTTTGGTCCTGATTGTCTGCATAATATGATAGGCGAGTAGGGTTATAAAAATGTGCCCGTCACAGCGACGTTCGATTTGATGGTAATTCGGCCGTAATCCCAGTTCAGATTTCATACAACGAAACGCATCTTCTATGTCCGTAAGCATTGTATAAATGTTCCAGACCTCCTTCTCATCGGGGTTCTGCTGATACGTTCTCAAGCAGTAAACACCCGTCGATTTTTGCGCCTTTTTTTGCGTCCATGTGATTCTCGATGCATTTTTGGAATTGGCATCCTTGTGTATCGTTATGGTGTAAAGGTGGGAGACCCGTTTGAACTTCTCTTTCAAACGCCCAATCTTTTCAATGACTTTATCGTAGCGCTTGGTCCCGTATTTCAAATTAAGTGCATTATCCGCTTTCAGCAGTTCAGCTTCAAGCCGCTGCTGAAACTTGCTTTTTATGCTTTCTTCCTTTTTCTCTTTGTCAACGGAGTGGCAGTACAATTCCATTTCATCGGTTTCCGGGTTGTAAGCAAAGCCCGCTTTTACAAGAACAGCTTTCGTCTTCTCGTCCTGTTTAACCGGCACCATCTTTACGCTGTCAGGAATTTGGGTCTTTTTCTTCCGAGAAACAACAACATACAGGTAATGATGTTTTTTGAGCCATTGAACATTCTCGTCAGTGGCAATCCCTGCATCCATAACGACGGTGGGCTTAAACATCGATTGCTGGAAATTTTCTTTATCGGACAAACCAT
The DNA here is from genome assembly GCA_016844935.1 of Desulfobacteraceae bacterium. Lineage (GTDB taxonomy): Bacteria > Desulfobacterota > DSM-4660 > Desulfatiglandales > Desulfatiglandaceae > NaphS2. The sequence goes on from JAERTK010000029.1 coordinate 1,180, forward strand.
TAATCATCGTTTCTAATGTGCTGGGTTCACTGACATTCCCATCAAAGATTCGGCTCCTTTTTGGAAATCCCTGCATGTCCAATACAAGCCCCAATGTCACCAGGGGGCAGTCGCTGCGCTTTTCTTTGGACCGACCGTATTTGGCTTTGGGATTGTATTTTCCCGTCCCCTCAAAAAATGTATTCGTGAGGTCGTACAGGATTATCTTTTCTTCCAGATCAAAAATGTCAGTTTCAACTTTTCGTAAATGTGATTCGATCTCTTCTTTATGCTTCAGAAGATGATCTGCTGCCTTATAAAGGCGGTCCAACGTAACCATCGAAAAATCAAAACCGATCAGTTCTCCTAACGCACTGATATTTTGCAACCAGTAATGCGTTGACCTTTCAGATCCCGGAACGATCATCCGACCGCAAATTACTCCTATAATGGCGGCTCTATCGGATAATTTCAGGCCAAGATCTACAAGTTTTGTGTCTAGTTGCAGCAACTTAAGGGTTTCGTAGGCTACATGCTCCGCACCGGCAGTTCTTTGCTTCTCATTGTTAAGGCTGTTCAGATCAACAGTAGCGTAATCAGGTGAACGTTTCTTTTCAAATGTGATTACAGTTGATTGCTTTTGAATAATTCTCCTGGCGTATCTATCTGCAATCTTTCTTATTTTAGGTGGACGCTCAAAAATATTCTGCTGATCGGTAACGATTTCCTCAATACAATTGGCAAGCTCTTTCCAGTCTTCCTTCGGCAGGTCAAAATCACTGCCGAGATTCAAAACAGTCGTTTGTCGAGGACCGCGCTCTGTTCTGACAGAATCAACCAGTTTATAGGTCCGGTATGATTTGCGATTCTTCTTGTTTTTATGTTCAACGGCTCGAATAAACATGTGCCATCAATTACACAAAAAAAAGGCCTTGTCAACACAATATGTAAGATTTTGGCACTACAAACGGCGCCGCCTGGATAAATGATTGAAATTACTGCATTACGATATTAAAAATGCGCACTTTTCGGTGCTTTTCGAAGAAAAAGTCATGAAGTTCGGTTAAGAAACCGTATCATGGAACTGGAGCAGGACTTCAAGGAAACAACCTTCCGCCTGCGAGAATCGCAGATCAAATATAAAAACATTGTCAACAATTCCACCGATGCCATTGTGGTCATTCAGGACGGCTTTTTGAAATTTATCAATCTTCGGGGGGTGGAATCGACGGGCTTTTCCCAACACGAAATAATGAACGTCCCCTTCACCGACCTGCTGCATCCGGACGACCGCGACGAAGCACTGGAAAGATATCATCGGCGGATGGGAGGTAAACATCAGCCCACCGAAAACATATTCAGAATCATCAAAAAGGACGGCTCCTTTTTATGGGTGGAAAACCGAACGGTGAAAACCACCTGGCAGGACCGACCGGCGACGCTCAATTTTCTTCGGGACATCTCGCAACAAAAACGCATGGAAGAGATGATGATCCGGTCCGAAAAAATGGCATCTTTGGGACAACTCTCCGCCGGACTCGCACACGAGCTCAGAAATCCTCTGGCCGTTATCAGTTCATGCGCCCAATTCTGCACTGAAAACATGGATCTTGAACATCTGGTGGCCGAAAACTTCCAGGTGATTCACCGAAACAGCCAGCGGGCCAGCAAACTCATCAAAGAATTACTGGCCTTTGCCCGTCCGGATCGTCTCCACTACAAATCCGTAGACCTGAACCAATTGCTTGAAAAAATGTTGCGTATGGCAAAGATGGAAGTGGACCCTTCACATATCACATTTGTGAAGCAGCTGGATAAGGGTCTTCCCGAAATTCCGGGCGATGAGGAAAAACTGGGGCAAGTCTGCCTCAACCTGATCCAGAATGCCATCCAGGCCGTATCCGGAAAAGGAAACATTACCCTTGGAACCCGATGGGACCGGACGGATGACCCCATGGACCCCATGCTTGAACTCAGCGTCGCCGACACCGGCCCCGGGATCCCAACGGAACATCAAAAGCATATATTTGACCCGTTTTTCACCACCAAAAGCAACGGCACGGGCCTGGGACTCAGCATCTGCCATGCCATCGTGGAACAACACCACGGACTGATCAGCTTTGAGTGCGGCGAACCGGGTGGCACGCGAATGGCGGTCAGATTGCCGGCAAAAAAAGAAGAAAACGACCGGGAATCCACATGAGCATTGAAAAGCCAGCAAAACCCAAAATTAAAATACTGATGGTGGATGATGACGACGATTTCAGATGGGCCACCGGAAATATCCTGAGCGCTGTGGGCTACCATTGTATTCATGCGTTAAACGGGCAGGAAGCACTGGATGTTGTGGAAAAGGAAATTCCCGACCTGGTGCTCATGGACTACCGCATGCCCGGACAGAATGGATTAACGGTTGCCGCAGAAATGAAACGGCTAATACCGGCCGTACCCATCATCATGATTACCGCTTACGGGGAAATCGACTCGGCGGTGACAGCCATGAAGATGGGGATATACGATTACGTCACAAAACCCGTGGACAACAATGATCTTCTGTTTACCATCAAGCGGGCCCTGGAAAAACAGGACCTGTTGGCCAAAGTGGAACAACTGCGAACGGTCCTCGGTGAGCGGACCGCCCTGTATCAATTGATGGGGAACAGCGATCCCGTTAAAAAGCTCATTGGAAATGTGGAAAAGGTGGCACCCACCCCGTTCACGGTTCTTATCCAAGGGGAGAGCGGTACGGGAAAAGAGCTCGTCGCCCGTGCCATACACAACCTCAGCCGGGTCAAGGATGGGCCTTTCGTGGCGCTCGATTGCGGGGCGATTCCTGAAGCACTGGTTGAAAGCGAGCTGTTCGGTGCCATGAAAGGCGCCTATACCGGCGCGGACCGGGACAAACCGGGCCATTTTGAACTGGCCCATGGGGGGACCCTTTTCCTGGATGAGGTGGGGAACCTTTCCTTTTCCATTCAGCAGAAACTGCTTCGGGCCATCCAGGAACGCAAGATCAGGCCATTGGGCGGGAAAAAGACCGTATCCGTAACGGTTCGGATCATTGCGGCCACCAACCAGTCCCTGGCGGAAGATCTTAAATCGGGCCGATTCAGATCTGACCTTTACTTTCGGCTCAATGAGTTTTCCATTAATATGCCCTCCCTTAAGGAAAGACTGGAAGACATCCCCTATCTGGCCAAAAAATTTCTGGACGAAGTCGAAATTGAGCTGAAAAAGAAGTGTGCCGGGTTTTCAAAGGAAGCACTGTTGACCCTCAGTACCTATCATTGGCCGGGAAATGTCCGTGAACTGCGAAACATCATCCGCCAGGCTGCCCTTCTTTGTGAAGAAGATGCCGCCATCCAGGCGCATCACCTGGTTCTTACCGCGCAACCCCTCTCCCCGAACCCGGGAACCGCCAACCTTTCGTCTGTCAACCATCCCGTTGGGAAGTCCCTCAAGGAAATCGTTAACGACCGTATCGCGGTGGTGGAAAAAGAGATTATCGGAACGGTTTTAAAGGAAGAGAAGGGTAACAAAACTGAAGTTTCACAGAAAAAGCCCCCAAGCTGATCAGCCGACCATGCGCAGCAACGCCTCCAGGAAAGATTTTCGGGGCAGTTTCTGCTCTTGGTTGCAAACGGCTTGAAAATCATCGCTCAATGCGGCCTTGGCGATGATATGTCTCAGGTCGGAAAATGCAAAACTGTTGCGTCCCTTGACCTTGTGCCTACGTTCGGGGGTGTTTTCGAGCCGTGAACCATAGATCCAAATGACTGTTGCGGCCATTATGGAAAAATTGATGTGATTGATCACAGCCTGCGCATTGCGAGTTTGGCTTTTGCTGCTTCCAATGTCTTGCTTGATCTCCTTGAAACCCGATTCGATTTTCCACCTGGCCCCATAGTACTCGATAATTTGCTCAACCGATAGCTTCAAGTCCGTAGAGAAAATTGCAATCCACTGTGTTCTTCGAAAAACCCAGACCACGCGGACAGGACACTTGAGTGTTTTGAGCATAACGATTTCGGAATATGCGTTGACTTCACGGTACTTCCCGTACAGGAAGACGTGATAGGTTGAAGCGTAACCCATGAATGCAGCGGCCATTTCAGCGCAAGACCCCAATCTTCTGCCATACTTTTTGGGTCTACCCGGTTTTTTAGAAGAACCGCTTTTGGGTAGGGAGTAGAGGACGGTATTGGAACGTAATCTTGAAAGCAAATGAACAAGATTTCCGAGTTTATTGCGGAGGGGTTTGAACAGGCCGTTATTTCCGAACCAGCTGTCACAAACGATTATGATGTCAACGCCGGCAAAGTGTTGAGCTACCAAATTCACCATCACTACAGCTTGTTGGAGTTTGGTTTTGAAAGAGACAACCTTGCCTGCAACCCTCATATTGTCCAATTTGGCATTTATGGCCTTTTGGGGCAAATAGAATCGCTGTGAAAGGGGGAGACATGCCCATCGTCCTTTGACGATTTTTAACAATCCAATGAGTACAACATTCTGTGCCCATGGATATTTGGATTGATTGTCCTTGGCCGCATGATCAAAGATATGAGAACATCCGAAAATATTTTGACCAGTCTTCGGATTGATGAAATCATCTAATGCAATCATTAGTCGCCCATCGGTCAAGGGATTAGGAATGAGTTGCCATAATGTGGGCCATAGCTTATGCCACGGAATTTTGTTGGAAGCCATAAATGTGTAGAACCGACGTTTGTTAATGTTGAGTCCGAACAAGGTATTGAGGCAACGCAAGATGTTTGAAGAAATAGATGAAGTGAAAGGGATGATGAAAGCCAGAATGGCATAAGAGAACCAGTGAGCCCGCTCTCTGCCGAGATTGGTGGAAGAAAAAGCTTTTTGCAAGGGGTTCAAGATATTGTTTAGAATAAACATGTCGATAAGCTCCTTTCCGATGGGATATCAATAAGTTATTATGGAATCCTAACACGTGACGGAGCGAATTGCAAGGGTAAAATCAATCTAAGTTACTGATATGATTGGCATAAAAATTGCGAAATTTTCATTTTTCGTGCCAAAGATCTCTATGTCGGAAACAATTTTTTGCGAAACTGGCTGGAAAAATTGGAAACAGTGCAAGAACGGTGAAACTTCAGTTTGTAGATGCATAACCGAAAAACTTGATCATGATAAAGATTTCAAAAAAGAAGATGTCAGGGCCTGTATAGAACAGGCTGTTAAACAGGTAGGCTTCAAGGTTGAGTTTAGGTGGGAGATTGGCTGACGGCTAATTTCAAGTTGTTCAGCAAACGGGTGGCGGACAAATTTGACCACTTATCCCGGTTTCCATTTTTCCTGACGGAGAAAGAAACTGAAATGAATAAAGATTATCGAAGTGCCAAAATATTCATGGATTGGCTTTATGATAATTTCGAGGCTTTCCCGGACTGAGGTTCTATGTGGCCCAGAGCTACAGCGCTCAGATAACTTGATACAGTTCTGCTCAGATAAACTGATACGTT
>JAERTK010000030.1 GCA_016844935.1 Desulfobacteraceae bacterium
CTAAATATCCAAACCGTGCCCATTAACATGAATTATCCTGGTAATTCCACTCCCGTCATTAAATGATCTTCCATGAATCTGATTTCATCGATGCCAGATACCACGACTTCGGGATCAATACTGAGTTCCTCTGCGGGGATCTTGCCGTTATACTCGACTCTGGACAGAATATGTTTGATGCAGTTGAGTCTTGCCTTCTTTTTGTTGTCGGAACGGATGATGGTCCATGGTGAAATGGATCGGTTTGTTTCATTGAGCATCTGGAATTTTCTAACCGTATAATCATCCCACCTTTCTTGCGCCTCTCTGTCAACCGGAGAGATCTTATATTGTTTCAAAGGATCGGTTTCTCTCGATATGAACCGGCGAAGCTGTTCCTCTTTTGAAACAGAGAAAAAGAACTTAAACAACGTAATGCCGTTCTTTACCAGCATTGACTCCAGCATGGGTGTGTCTTTCAAAAAGCGCTTATTCTCCTCATCGGTGCAGAAATCCATGGCCGGTTCAACCATGGCGCGATTGTACCAGCTGCGGTCAAAAAGTACAATCTCCCCCCCGGATGGGAGTTGTTGAATATATCGCTGAAAATACCACTGCGTCTTTTCCCTGTCGCTGGGTTTCAGAAGTGCCACAACCCGTGCACCCCTTGGATTCAAATGCTCAATAATCCTTTTGATGGTCCCACCCTTACCGGCGGCATCCCGTCCTTCAAATAACATCAATACACGCTGTTCGTTAGCAATAACATGTTTTTGCCATTTCAACAGCTCGATTTGCAGCTTATGCAATTCCTCTTCGTATTCAAGGGTGAATTTTTTGACCCAAATGGCCTCGCGATTCTTCTTTTTTCCCTTGTCTTTGTTTTTAAAGGCCGTGTGTTCGAATAGCTTCTTCTTAGGCTTTTTCGGTTTCTTTTTGACTTTTTCATCTATTCCATTGCTTGAAACATCATTTTCAATGGGAATTTGATGAGTGTCTTTCGTTTTTGACCCTTTGGATTTCTTTATATTCTTTTTCGACATTTCCCCCCCATTCTGCTAAGGGAACTTCCAAAAAATAATCTACGCATCCTGCTTGCCCTTTTGCCCGTCTTCTACGTTGTGATAACGAGCACATAATTCACTATGCACCTGTCATCACGCCTTGAAGACGAACAAAAATTCTGCACGATATGCGTATATTATTTTCTTCCAGTTCCCTAATTGGATAGCGTTTGTTATTTGCGAGTTGATCAGGGTCCGGGTTTGCCAGCATCATGCCAGGGATTTACCATATTTTTTTACCTGTTTTTCCATTAGCTTTAATTCTTTGTTTCCCGGAACCACAATATCCGGATCAGTGGTAAAATTCAGTTTTCGGCTTCTGCCTTTGTAGCGAACGGAGTTGAGGATCACCTTCATGGTTTCGCGTCGGGCGAGATGCTTATCGTCGGATCGGATGATGTACCACGGCACTTTTTTAGTATGCGTTTTTTTCAACAGGATATATTTCTTCTCGGTAAAATCGTCCCATACTTCCTGGGCCTGCAAATCCACTTCGGAAAGCTTCCACTGCCTTAATGGATCATTTTTCCTTCTTTTAAAGCGTCTGGCCTGTTCTTTTTTGGTCACCGAAAAATAGAGTTTCAGCAGGATGGTCCGGCCCGCATCTTCAACGAAATTATTTTCGTAGGTTACGACTTTTTTCATGAATCGCCTGTATTGGGCGGCAGTACAAAATCCCATCACCGGCTCAACCATGGCCCGGTTGTACCAGCTTCTATCAAACAGAACGATCTCGCCTGCATGGGGGAACTGTTCCACATATCGTTTGATATGGAGCTCGGTCTTCTGGTGGTCGCTCGGTTTGCCCAAAGCAACCACACGATACCTCTTTTCATTCATATACCGGGTAATCCGCCGGATTGTACCGCCTTTGCCGGAGGCATCCCGGCCATCAAACAGAATAACCATTTTCTTTTTGGTCTTCTCCAGATGACGCTGCAATTTTATCAGTTCCGCCTGATAGGGCTTCAACTCTTCGGAATTGTAATATTTCTCCAGTACCGCCTGTACGATTTCTTCTTTATCTTTCTTATTTAATACTTTGAGTATTTTTCGAATCCGTTCGTCAGGAGTGCTGGATTTGATTTTCGATTCGACTTTTTGTACCACATCTCTGATCTGCGCTGTCGAACCCGCCACTCTCCTTCGTGAATCCTTTTTCTTATTCTTTTTTTCCTCGTCAGGTTTCATGGCAACTCCAATCAATTTAGTTTCTGTCCTGTTTGAAACATTTCTGAATAAATATCAGGCAGGTGGCACTCTTTCAGGCTTTTGACAACCTCTTCTACCCGATAGGGGATGCGAAAATGCTTAACGCTTATTCTCTCTGAAGATACCTCAAGGATTGCAAAAGAAGCCCGTGGATCTCCGTCAAACATCCGCCCCACACTCCCCGGATTAATGAAATGAACCCCGTCAACAATTTTATGATACGGCACATGAGAATGTCCCATAATGTGAATGTGATAGGGTGAGTCGTTTGCCAGTTCAATAAAACGGCCCTCGGCATCATGGGGAAATAGGGTTTCATCCGCATCATCGAAGGTTCCATGAAAGACGCCGATTTGAATCGCGCCTAAACTCAAATCCGCTTGCGTCGGCAAGGACTTCAAATATTCTATGTTATCAGGAAGCAGATTTTCAGACGTCCAGAAGTACATGACCCGTTTTTCCTTTTTTTTGGGCCTTCTTAGCTTTTTGCCCTTTAAGATCCTCAAGATTCGCCGGTCCGTATTGCCCAGGATGCAGATGGTTTTTCTTCTTTGACGAAACCATTTGATGGTCTCATTGGGAAATGTGCTGTAAACCGTAAAATCACCTGTATTGATGATGAAATCGAACCGATCCGGACGGAACTGTTGTACAACAGCGTTAAAGGCCGGATAATTTGCATGAATATCGCCCAGCAACAGTATCTTCTTCATGATAGCGCTTCATTTAGGAAAACGTCTCCCGGAGCTTTTTGGAAAAAGCCTTGATTTCCTGGATTAATTTTTCATAGTTCTTCTTTTTTGGCTTCTTTCCTTTACTTTTCAACATGCCACTCAGCGCGTCGGCATTCCTGATAATATCTTCCCTAACCTCTTTTGAAAGGTTGTCCGCTATTTGTTCAAGATCCTTAAGACGGGATTTGAGTTTGTTGGATTTGATTTTCAATTCAATATAGGGTTCCAGATATTTCTTTTTTCCCAAAGGCTTTAAACTTTCCCTGGCCTTCTTTAAACGCTTATTGAGCACTTTTACTCGTTTGTTCAAATTCCCATTGATGCCAACGATCCCCTTTTTATCGCCAGGCGTGACCTTTTCAGAAAACTGTTCAGGCATTGTCCCATAATATTCAGCCACAGCATCCTTGATTTGTTTTGCGTAACGTTCACCGATGGTTTTGATCTCCATCAGTTTTTCCACCGGCGTTTCATCAAGTTGCGTGATGGTGGTGATCCCATGCTTGTTGAGCAATTTCATGCGTGACGGACCGATGTGTTTCAACTGAGTCAGATCGTGTTTTTTCATGGCAATCTCCTTGATGACTTATTTCCTGGATTTCCTGGAACCTTTTCAAAACAAAGAAAAAGCGGCGCATTGAAACGGGATTCTCATGATTACAGGGGGATTTCAGTGTTTCAACTTCAGTCCCTGGAAAAGTTTATATCACGTAAAGCTGCAAAGGCGCCAATAAATTCGAAAAAACCGTTTCTAGAGCGTTTCAGTTTGGCGCCTGCGTGAGATTTTTTGAGGAAAACAACGGGGTCAGGGCTATGCGGGGTGTGACGCAATCAGGCCGTGGGCTGTCAATTTTCGGACAATGGGTGGTGCCATGAGGGAACCCAGGATCCCGAAAACAACACCGCAGGCAGATGAAATGAGCGCGTGCTGAAGGATTAGATCCCACTCCATTCCGATGACCCATTCCACCACAATGATGGTCAAAAAACGGCTTGCGGACCCCAGGGCACCGACGATGGAACAGGCCACATAGCTTCCGGCCAATCCGTTATGAAAAAGGCCCGCCAGGTCGACGATGAGGGCGGGAAGCAAAAACTTCAAGAGGATCAACGGTCCGCCTTTTCCCATGCCCAGCAAGGTGCACAAGAGCCCTGCCAGAAGTCCCACCAGCGTCGCCGCACCCATTCTCGGAACAGAACCTTTTGCCAAAATCAGGAAGAACATGGTGAAAAACATGGCATGCCCGGGAATATTTAAATGCAATCGAAATACGGCCCGGGTAATAACAATGAAGCAGGCGCAGAACGCCAGAAAGAGGGCTTCCTGAAGGGTCAATTTCTTCATGAGCGGGACCGCTCCTCAAATCCCCTGGCCTCAGCGGAAAGGGCTGCGGATCTGGCCGTTTTGAGCGCCCGCACCATGAGAGGAATCATCAGGCAGTGAAACTGCGCTTTCCAGTGGACAGGTTTCCAGGCGTAACGGACCCCCACGGGTGCCCCGCGAAGCTGTTGAGCCATGGCGATTTCCCGGGTTTCACGGGCAAAGAAGGGTACAAATCGCATGCTGGCGTAGAGGAGAAAACCCAGGCGTTCCGGCATGATTTTTTTCAGGCCTCGCATCATCTGCGTCCCCTGGGTGGTTCTGAGGAGGACCGTTCCCGGCAGGAAAAGAAGCAGAATCTGGCAGCCGGTCCGCAAACCCGGCCAGAGACCCTCCAAGACCCCGTATTTGATCAGATAAAGCACCAGAATAATCGCCATCTGGACCAGGAAGAAACGAATATCCCGCCACAGATTCATGACACCCAGTTGTGCGGAAAGATAATAGGCCAGGTTCATGGCCAGAAGACCTAACAGCATCCACGGTTCCCGGGCGGCAATGGCGCCGGCTGAAAAAGCCAGGGACAGGACGATTTTCCATCCTGCCCCCAACCGGTGGATGGGGGAATCACCGGCGCAATACTGAAACGCATTGCCCCTGAAACCACCCGTTTCAGTCCGTTCCCGCTTTTTCAATACGTCCCTCCTTCAAAACAAAGGTTTCATCGGCCCAGGTCTCGTCCGGTAAAAACGCATGAGATGCGATGACCACTGTTGTTCCCCGCGATTTACGTAAAAGCGACAGGGTATCTAATATGTCTCTTCTCCGGGCGAAATCAAGCCCCGCAAAAGGTTCGTCCAGCACGAGGATTTCAGGCCGGGTCGCCATCACCGATGCGAGAGCCACCCGGTGCTGCTCCCCAAAACTGAGGGTCAGGGGCGAATGGTCTTTCAAATGATCCACCCGGAAAATTTCGAGGGCTTCGGAAACACGGGTCTTCATATCCCGGGCAGCAAGTCCCATCCGTCTAAGGGAAAACCCCACTTCATCCCAGACCGTATCTTCAAAAAGCTGCCGTTCAGGGTTCTGGAATAGAAACCCCATTTTTCCAAAAAGCCTGTCCGAACGTGGAGACCCCACCCCGGCCATTTCAATGCTGCCGGCCTCGGGCCGAATAAGCCCGGCCATGCATTTTAAAAGCGTTGATTTCCCCACACCGTTTTCGCCATAAATGAACACGAGCCGCCCCGCGAACAGAATCAGATTCAGGTCATCAAACAGGTTTCGGCCATTCCCGCCCGAAAAAAAGAGTCCTTTCATGGAGAGCAGGGGATTCAGGGTTTCAGCAGCCCCTGGTGACGTTCCACCATGCCGCCTCGGGGGAAAAAGGGCGAATTCATCCGGGAGCGCACAATCAATCTTCTGGATACATCCCCCGTCCATGAAAACAAAACGGTCCGCCAGAGGTTCAAAAGGACCCAGTTCATGATCGGCAATCAACAGGGTGTGCCCTGCTGTCTTCAGCCTGCTTAACAACTCCGTCAAGCGGCTTTTTCCATCCGCGTCCAGTTGGGCCGTGGGTTCGTCCAGCAGCAGAACATCCGGGGATGTGGAAAGCACCGATGCAATGGCCAGGCGATGCATCTGCCCGGCGGAAAGGGTTTCCACGTTTCGGGTCTCGAAACCGTTCAAATCGACCGCCGCCAGGCTCTTCTTAACAGCCCTCTCAATTTCCCGAGGGTTGAACCCAAGGTTCTGGGGCCCGAAGGCCACTTCATCCTCAACGCTGGCGCAGAGGAGGTGGCTTTCCGCGTTTTGAAACACCAGGCCGATGGAATGAAACCGGTTGCCTTCCGCAATCCGCATAACCCCTTTTTCACGGCCGCCTTTCAACAGACCCTTGATCGCCAGAAAAAGTGTGCTCTTACCGCAGCCGGACGGACCCGAAAGACAGACACATTCGCCGGGCCGTACACTCAGAGACACATGGGACAGTGCCCACGCCACCCGGTCCGGATACCGATAGGAATAACCCCTTATCTCTAAAACTGGGCCCATGCACTTTCACCCGGATTTTGCAATAAAACCCCCGGGCATTACCCTTTCTTTTGTTTTTTCCCCAGGGATTCCCAAAGATCCTCATCTTTTTTACGGGCAACCAGGACGGCCCGGTTTCCCCAGAGCCTGGGCCGCAGCCAGTGACCGGTATGAACCCGATCGTCGGGCGCAGGAGGCTTTGCATCCCGCTCCAGGGACATGACGAGGATGTGAGCCTGTTCCAGTTCTGATACGGTCACTTGCTCGGGGAAGTCCCGAAGCCCGCCGAATTCGATGAACCGCCCGCTGCGCCCGGAGGCGGTCAGCCCCACAGCGGCTGTTGCCCCGATAATACCGTCGTTGGTGCCCCCGTGTCCGGAAAGGTGAAAACTGGAAGCCGCATGGAGGGCATCCTTCTGAGAAACCACCTCCCGGGTACAAAGACGACCAAAATCAACCAGGACCGACAGGTCCCTGTCACCGTTTGAGGCCACACAGACCCCCGGGTCACTCCCCACAAGGGAATGTCTCTCCACGTGGGCAACCGCCAAATGGGTCAAGGCATCCAGCATATCGTCGCCATCCGGCACGTCCACAACCACACAGGCGGAACTGTTATGGGAGGTATAGGGGATGTCGTCATGCAGCAGCAGCTGCTGGCGCACCACTCCCCACATGCGGCACCCCTCCGGCAGTTCCTTTTCAAACCACCGGGCCAGTTTCCCGGTACCGCGATTGGCATTTTTGTTGTCGGTGTCGTCAAAACCGATATAAACACGCATAATAGATTCCTAAAAATTAACCGCCACGCCCCCGTAAACGATTCTTCCGGCCGCCGGGAATCCGTAGCTTTGCTCATAATTCTTATCAAAAAGGTTATCGGCCCCCACATAAACATCCAGAAGTCCGTTTACAAGGGTCTGGTCCAATTTCAGGTTAACAATGGCATAGTTATCCAGTTTTGCCTTGGTAAAGGGTTCCGACCGCTCGTAATAGTACTGGTCCGCAATGTAGATCACATTGGCGTAGGCTGAAAACCCGAAAGGGAAAGTGTATTTTCCCTCAAAGGTCAGTGTGTGCTTGGGCCGATACTGCAGCTCTTCTTTCGGGCTGTCGGGCGATTTGTCCTCCGAGTCCATGAAGGTGTAACCCAGACGGATCAGGACATTGTCTACAAACCGGGTTTCCGCGGTGATTTCAAATCCCTGAAACCTGTATTTGTCGTAATTGTGATAGTAGTCGTCGTCATACGGTTTTTCAATGTAGTTACTCACATCGGACAAAAACCCGTCAATGGCCACTAGACTGTTCATGGGTAGTCTCTGTTCAAAACCGAGTTCGTAGTTATAAGACGTTTCCGGCGTCAAATCCGGGTTCCCCTCGCCCACGGAGTATAGCTGCCGAAGGGTGGGGAATCGGATCTTTTTGGCGTATGCACCGCGGA
>JAERTK010000031.1 GCA_016844935.1 Desulfobacteraceae bacterium
AAAGACTTCAGAGATCTGCTCGAGTTGTTCAACAAATATAAAGTTGTAGTATACGTTCCCACGCTGGAGCATGGGAACGAGGCGATCGGAGGTTAGCAATGACCGAGTATAGTAAACCGAAACGATATTTCGAAAAATCGGGGGTGGTTGACCCCAAGGCTTCCTATTATGTCCCTCTGGAAAACGTCACGAATATGGACAACCAGGATATCAAGACCATGGTTGACTATGGTCGCTACTTTTCCATATTCGCGCCAAGGCAAAGTGGGAAAACCACGTTTTTTGAAGGCTTTTGCTCAGAGCTTGAAAGAGACCCAGCCTACATATCAATTCTCTTGAGTTTTCAGGATTACAAAGGACTGGATAGACGCAAATTTTACGGTCTGATTCAAGAGGGAATCAGTGAGCAGCTTTTGCGGAGGTTAGCGGATATCCGATGCGAGAGCCTGGATGCGGTTCGAATGCTCCTGGCCACACAAAATATCACCGACCATATTTCGTTCCGGGAGCTGTTCCAGGCATTAAACCGAACAATAAAAGCCAAAAAAATCGTCATCTTCATAGACGAGTTTGACGGTATCCCGCTCCATGAACTCGAGAATTTTCTGACAACATTAAGGGAACTGTACCAGAAATACAAGAAGCGCACGGACAAGGCGCTTTATTCCGTCGGTCTGGTGGGCATACGCAATATCACCAAATTGATTGTCGGCGGCGTCTCGCCTTTTAACATCGCCGACCAGGTAAGTTTTCCGCCTTTTTCCTTGAAAAATGTGAATGATCTCTATGGACAGTACACGGAGGAAACAAACCAACCGTTCATAGAAGAGGCTGTGGAAAAGGTTTTTGAAGAGACTGGCGGGCAGCCCTGGCTGGTGAACCGTTTAGGCACAATCCTCACTGTCAACATACGACCGGAAACCATCGAAGCTATCACTGGAGAAGATGTGGAAAAGGGAGTTGAGATGCTCCTGTATGAGGAGAACAGCCATTTTGACAACATTACCGAGAAAGCAAAGCAGCTCAAAGAGACCTTCATAGAGATTGTGTTTGACGGGGTTGAATATGTCCCCGGCGATGAGGAACAATCGCTTCTTCTTACCCACGGTCTGATCAAGGCCAAAGGGAGAAATCTCTTTGTTAGCAACCCCATCTATAAGAAGAGGTTCACCAAGACTTTTTTTCGGGAGGCCGGGGCTGGCGCGGATATAACACACGGAGGATATTTCACCTCCGATGGATTCTTGAATATGGAGGCCATCCTTTTTGATTTTGAGGAATATGTCATCCAGATAGGCGTAAACGCTTTTTATACGAACAAGAAGCCTTATGAAAAAACAGGCCAATTTCTGCTGACCGCCTGGCTGTACCAGTTTGTGGAGGATGGTAAGGGTGAGCTACGCTATGAAATACCTACAGGATTGGGAAGGATGGACATCCTGCTAACCTACCGGGGACGAAAATACATCATAGAAACAAAAATAAACCGCACAAATATCAACACAACCATTGACAGGGCGGTTGAACAGATCAATGGAAAGTATCTTTTGACCGAAAAGGCGGTGGAGGGATACGTTGTGGTGTTTGATGTGAAAACAAAAGTCGGTGAAATGTGTTCGCCTCAGAAGCGGCAGGTTGAAGGAAAAGAGATATTGATCTTCGAGGTTGGAATCGGAAGGAGCCAATAATATTTCCGATTATCCGTTCCCACGCTGGAGCATGGGAACGAGGAATGCATTATGGTAAACCCTATCTGGCTTTTTTTGATTTCTGAGCTTTTTCAATTTTGGCCCAGGTATCCCTGAGTGACACAGTTCTGTTGAACACGGGCTTTCCAGGGGAAGAATCCACCGGGTCCACACAAAAATAACCCAAGCGTTCAAACTGGACCCGGCTGCCGGGGACGGCATCTCTCAGGCCCGGTTCCACGCGGCATGATGTCAGCGTCTCCAGGGAATCTTTATTCAGGAGGTCGATGAAGTCGGGTTGCTCCTTTTGATCTTCATCGGGGGTGAGCATGAGGTGATCATACAGACGCACCTCCGCTTCAAGGGCGTGGGCCGCCGAAACCCAGTGAATGGTCCCTTTCACCTTGCGCCCGTCCGGTGAAGACCCGCCTTTTGTTTCCGGATCGTAGGTACAGTGAAGCGCTGTGATTTCACCGGTTTTCTCATCTTTTTCCATTCCCACACAGGTAATGTAGTAGGCGTACCGGAGGCGCACTTCCCGGCCCGGCGCCAGGCGAAAGAATTTCTTCGGCGCTTCTTCACGAAAGTCGTCCCGTTCAACGTATAGAACCCGTGAAAAAGGAACCATACGGGTCCCCATGGCGGCATCTCCGGGGTGGTTCTGAAACTCCAGATCTTCCACCTGGTCTTCCGGATAATTATCAATGATGACCTTAAGCGGGCGCAATACCCCCATGACCCGTATGGCACTTTCATTTAAGTCCTCCCGTATGCAGTGCTCCAAAAGCGCCATATCCACCTGGCTGTTCTTCTTGGCCAACCCGATCCGTTCGCAGAAATTTCGAATGGATTTGGGTGTATAGCCACGCCGTCGAAGGCCCGAAAGGGTGGGCATGCGGGGGTCGTCCCATCCCTCCACCAACCCTTCCTCAACCAGCTTGAGCAGCATCCGCTTGCTCATGACCGTGTTACTGAGGTTGAGCCGGGCGAATTCGATCTGCTGGGGGTGGCAGTCCACGGGCAGCTGATCCAGAACCCAGTCATAAACAGCCCGGTTATCCTGAAACTCCAACGTGCACAGGGAATGGGTAATTCCCTCAATGGAATCGGAGAGGCAGTGGGTGAAATCGTACATGGGATAGATGCACCACTGGTCCCCCGTTCGGTGGTGAGGCCGTTTCAAGATCCGGTATATGACCGGATCCCGCATGCTGATATTGGGGGAAGCCATGTTGATTTTCGCCCGAAGCACATGGGCGCCGTCTTCAAATTCGCCCCCTTTCATCCGGTCGAAAAGGTCCAGATTCTCTTCCACACGCCGGTCCCGGTAGGGGCTGTCTTTTCCGGGTTCCGTCAAGGTACCGCGATATTCCCTGATCTTGTCAGGAGGCAAGCTGCACACATAGGCCTTGCCGCCCTTGATCAAATGAACCGCATACCGGTACAACTTTTCGAAGTAATCGGATGCGTAGTGGAGATGTTCGCCCCAGTCGAACCCCAGCCACCTGACATCGCGCTTGATGGATTCCACGTATTCCAATTCTTCCTTGGTGGGATTGGTATCATCAAACCGCAAATGGCATACGCCCCCATCATTTTCATTGGCGATACCGAAATTCAGGCATATGCTCTTGGCATGGCCGATATGCAGGTAACCGTTTGGCTCTGGTGGAAAACGGGTCACAACGCGGCCCTGGTGCTTGTTTTGTGCCACATCGTCTGCGATGATCTGGCGGATAAAATCATTTTTAGGAGAGAGAATCTCGTTCATGTAAAAAGCTCCACTTTATTTTTTCTTTTCATCTTCCAGCATTTGGCCCAGGGTGAGGAAGAAAGACCCATGCTGCCGTTCCGGAACAACAAAGCACCATGGCGCCAGGCGATCGTTCATTTCCCTGGCCTTTACGGTCAACGAATCGTCGCTTTTATCCGCGGTACTTTTGTAATCCACCTGAATCCGCAGATAGCAGGGAATCCCCGGAGAACAGGTAAGCCCGGGATAAACATGGTAGGTGATACCGCTAAAAAGGGTGAAATCAAGGCGGGGTGAAATCCCTTTGGCAAGGGATTCAGGCGGGCTGGACGGATCCGCCACATCTTCGATCTCAAGCCCGGACAGCGCACCGGCAAGGCGGTTCAAATCCGATTTTTTTAAAGTCCCCTTTGTGGGGGGGCTTGCCAGGGCAAAATCTTTCCCTTTTTCGGATCGCTCAAAGCGGTAGCGCAATGTGCCATCGGGGCCTGTGCAGTCAATTTTTTGAATATCGCTCTGGGCCACTTCAACGGGACTCTTTTTGAGCCATGAGGGAGCGGCGGTTTCAAAGGATGAAAATATCTGATCCACCAGGAAGATATCCTGGCCCCCTCCCAGCATCACAAACTGTGAGTCGGGGACACCCTTCTCCTCTTTTTTCCGGGTGATCCCTAGAAAAAGATCCACCACAACGGCCCCGTTTTTGTCTTTCATACGAATTCGCGTGCCCTTTTCCGTTTCAGCGGATTCCTTGTGGGTGGGGGGCATCAACGAAATGCGTTTAGCAATCGATTCGGTCGCGGGAAACTTCCGGCCCACCTTGGTCTCTTTGGTTTTGAGAACAAGATCGGTGATTTTCGAAAAATCGGCCGGATACCCGAAACGGTTTTCCACAATCCAGCCCTTCTCACTACTCGCCAGCATGACCGAATCTTCGGGCCGATCGATAAGAATACTGTCAATCTCATTGGCCGGAAGCTTCTCAAAGAGGAGCGTTCCCATGACTTCAGTACCCACCGGAACTCTCGTATTGTGATCCCAGATGCTTCGTCCCACGCCTGCCAGGACCGCCAGTACAATCAGTAAGATGAATAGGTTTTTCTTGTTCTTGGTCGTCATGGTCTCCTCAATTTCCTTTGTCTGTAAACCGCGAAACAGATACCCACAATGCTCACCAGCAGTGGCATCAGGAATATGTTGAATCCCTTGAGGGTGGCCCCCAGGGTCTCAATATCTGCACGCAGATTTTTTCTCACCTGTTTCAGTTCACGGCTGATCTGTTGTCTCTGTTCTTTAAACCTGGCCACTTCAGCTTCCTGTTTGGGGCTGATGATCATTTTCTGGGACGCGTCTTTTTCGCTCTCCAACTGGGTCAATTTTCGGTTGGTCTCCTCGATTCGCCGCACCAACTCCTTTTCCTTGTCCAGCCACTGGGCCCTGGCCCGTTTTTTAAGTTCGAGCACCACCGTAAAGGGCCGTTCGATTTTCCCCCGGGACCTGAGTCCGACCAATTCATCACTCCCGGTGAGGATCTCGGAGCTGTTGGAGAGAAAATTCAGGTTGTCATTATACATCTCCGAAACGGCCATTCCAAAAAAATTGCTGCGCCGAACGTAAAAATTGTCCGCCAGCATGTCCGCATCGGACACAATCACCAGGGTGGCCGGTTTCTTCCCGTCCTTCAACTGCGGGTATTGGGTTAGATCCACGGGCGGGATGTCCGCACTTTTCGGTTTCGGCGGACCGTCGGGGAATGCGGTTTTAAACGTGCCCCTCACGCGGACAATCACATTGAAGCGCTTCTTTGCCGAAACAAAGTCTTTTTTCACCGCGTCGGCACCCAGAAACGCCTTGAAAGCATCCACCACCGCCGCGTTCTCGCTGGAATCCACCAGCGTCTCGAAGGCGTAATCTTTGATGGAACCAGCCGCATTTTTTTCTTCCAGCCGCTCAATGGCACCGGCCACGGGGAACAGCATGCTTTCAAGTCCCGCGGTAACCACATCCTCCCGGTTAAAGGCCTCACCCCTGGCGGAGATCATCAGGGGATTCTCCTCGGTGGCCGTTTCGGACGTCCGAACCTGGGTGGGCTGGCCATAGTCCGCGATGGCCTTTGCGGTATCCATCCTCACACCCCATGCTTTGAAAACCTTGTCGAGAGCGGTTCCGGAGGACCGCATAAAATCCTGCTGTCGCCCGGATCGGTAAGATACGCACAGGGGATCCACAAAAATCAAGGCATTGCCGCCGGAGAGCACGTACTGATCAATGGCGTACTCCAGTTGAGGGCTCATGTTCTTGGGAAATACCACCATAAGCAGGTCCAGTGACGGATCTATGAGCCGAACGGAAGGCTTGATTTCTTGAACATCGTAGATTTTTTTCATTTCCGTCACGAAAACCCATTGGGGGCTGGGGGCCCTGGCTCCCGATCCGAAAACCGGAAGGGAGGTAATGACCCCCACGGTCTTTTTTTCGGAGCTCTGCAACCCCTGTATGATACTGGTAAAGTCATATTCCAGAAGCTGCTCCTTGCTGGGATCCAGCCATTCAAGGACTTCTTCCTGGTCCGCAGCCGTAAAAACCAGTCCGCAGGTGATGGGGTCTCCCCCGGATGCCTGAACCGGCTGAAGGCCATATTTCCGTGCCCATTCCTCTTCATCGGAATCCGGCCTGGGATCAATCATCTCCAGTTTGATCATGCCATTGCTTTCGCGCTCATATTCCATCAGGAAATCTTTCACGCGACGTGCGTAGAGTTTGATATTGGCCGGAATATCGGGATTGCTCCGGGAATAGAAAAATTTCACGGTCACCGGTTGGGTCATGGAACCGAAGATGGCATGGGTCCCTTTGGAAAGGGAGTAGCTCTTGTCTTCTGTGGCATCCCAGCGCACATTGGCATACGAGGCAATGATGTTCACCAGGACCAGAATTAGAAATAGTATAATGAGCCCCGTTACGGAAAGAAGGGCATTTTTGAAAACGGTATTTTTTCTTTTTTTCAAAGGAGATTCTCCCTAATTTTTCTAAGATACCCTGCGGTTTTGAAGCACCACACCGTTGGCAAAAAGCATGAAAAAGATCACTGAAAAATAATAGCAGAGATCCCGCAGGTCGATGACCCCCCGCTCCATGGAAGCAAAATGGGGCATGAAACTGAAACCGGAAACCACATCCACCAGCCAGATGGGGGCCCAGCCCGACAAAACATTGGTAATGGGGGGCCACCCGGCCAGCACCAGAAACAGGCAGATAACCACGGACAGGATGAAGCTCACCACCTGGTTCCGTGTGAGCGCTGAAGTCATGTTGCCCACGCTCAGGTAGGCGCCCGCCATCAGGAAGCTGCCGCAATATGCGCAGAAAATGGCACCCAGATCAGGATCTCCCAGATAATTCACGGTCAACACCATGGGGAAGGTCAGCGTAAGCGCCACGCCGATAAACAGCCAGGCCGCCAGAAATTTTCCTAAGATGACCTGGGGCAGTGTGACCGGCAGGGTCAGGATCAATTCGATGGTGCCGGTCCGCCGCTCCTCACTCCAGAGCCGCATGGCCACTGCGGGGATCAGAAAAAGAAAAATCCAGGGGTGCCATTCAAAGAAAGCGCGAAGATCCGCCTGCCCCATTTCGTAAAAATTGCTGAAGGAAAAGGTGAAAAATCCGCTCAGCAGGAGGAAAATAACGATAAAGACATATGCCACCGGGCTTCCGAAATACCCGGCGAACTCCCGTTTCAAAATAACGAAGGTGTTTCTCAGAAAATCGTTCATTTTTTCACCTCCGCGGCATGGGAACTCGTGACCAGTCGAAATACTTCATCCAGGCGGCCGCTTTCCACTTCGAACCCATGGATGGTGAAATCATTTTGAACCAGGCGATCCATGATTTCATTGGCAGGGGGATCAGCAGGATTCTTTGGAAAGGCGCGAAAGGTTATGTGGGATTTATTTTCAGAAACCACATCCACCCTTTCAATTCCGGGTATATCTCCCAGATGAACTAGGGGATCATTGCCGTTGGCCTTACGAACGGTGAAACGGACAGCCCCATGGAGCGATGATTCCGCCTTCAGCCCGGAAGGGGTATCATCCGCCACAATTCGGCCCCGTGCGATAATGATGGCCCGTGAACACAAAGCCTCCACTTCCTCCAGAATGTGGGTGGAGAGAATAATGGTTTTATCCAGGGCCATTTCGCCAATCATGATCCGCACCTCGTGTTTCTGGTTGGGATCCAGACCGTCGGTGGGCTCATCCATGATCAGATATTCAGGATCGTGGATAATGCTCTGTGCAAAGCAGACCCGCTGCTTAAATCCTTTGCTCAGGGTACTGATGGGTTGATAGCGGACTTCTTTCAGGAAACAGCGTTCAATGGTTTCTTCCATGCGTGTTTTTTTGGAAGCTCCGGAATAGCCCCTGATGCCGGCGATAAAATCCAGAAAGCCCATCACCGTCATATCCGGGTAGGCCGGTGCATTCTCGGGGAGGTACCCGATTTTTTTTCGTGCCTGAAGGGAGTTTTTGATGATATCGCTTCCCCCGATGGCGGCGGTCCCCGAAGTGGGCGGGAGAAACCCCGTAATCATGCGCATGGTGGTTGACTTTCCCGCGGCATTGGGGCCTAAGAATCCCAGCACTTCTCCCCGGTCCACGGCAAAGGAAATGTCATCCACCGCCAGTTTTTCTCCGAAAAATTTGGTAAGATGTTGTACTTCGATCATGCGTTTCCTTCCTTTTCCAGCTTCCTTAAATTGTCTCTGGCAAAATCAATGGACTCATCCAATTCCAAGGCAAATTTGTAAAACCGGATGGCCATGTCTCTGTTCCCAATATCCCTGTAATTGGACGCAATATTGGCGTAATCGATTGCGGATGCGGGGTTCAGTTCCAACACCTTATGAAATGCCTCAATGGCCTTCTTATGCTCTTTCAGCTTGAAATAGCAGAATCCCATGAGATTGTGAATGTCCGTCCGCTCACTGTCGATCAGGGCCCCTTTTTCAAGCACAGAAAGGGCTTCCCGGTACCGCTCCATGTCCCGCAGGCAAATCCCCATATAAGAATAAATGCTGGGGACATCTTCCCGTTTGGGATCCAGTTTCAGGGCTTCCTCCAGGAATAATAGGGCCTCGCGGGGCTTCTGCAGGGAGATATGGGCCAGGCCCAGGAAGAATTTTGTATAGTACTTGTCGGGCAGCAGTCGATCCATTTGTGTCAATTGGCTGATGCGCCATTGCGTGTTATCAGATCCCGAAATCAGTTTGGCGCAGAACATGCCCACACTGGTTCCCACGGCTCTCTCCCGGAAATGGGCGCCCGGAATAATGGCATAAAAGGCCGGGATTTGAAGGTGTGGGTGCATCACATCGATGGCAAAAAAATCCATGCCCATGACATCGAGGGCCCCGATGCAGTTTTCCACCTCCACTTTTATGTTGTCGTTACTCAAGTTCGGCAGGCTTGAAATGGGAACGGTGCGCTCCGGGTTCATGATGAAATGGGCGTCTGAGAGATCCTGGAATTTAGGAAGACCGCTGGCCACATAATTGGAGCCGGAATTAAAATCACCGGCCAGCTGGGCCACCTCGGTGAGCGCCCGGCTCAACGATTTCTGGGGGTCGGGCGTGGTGCCGGCGGTCCAGACAATTTCGCTTTTCTCAGGGAATGTGGTGGGATCATAGGCCAGAGCACCCACTGAGGGAATGCCCGTGTTCAGGGAAAAATCCGATGCAAAAAGTTGAATGCCCGCCTTTTTGTATTTCTCAATCAGTTCGCGTGTGAGCGCATCGGTCACCGTATCCAGATCAATGGCCGGAACGTTTTTTTTCTCCCGGCTGATAATAGAGGACGTGTGCCGTTCCACCAGTTCACAGATCCCCTGGCTCATGGCCTCCTCAACACAGTTCCCCGCTGACGGCCCGTTGAATTCATTAATGGCAAAAAACCAGTCAAAGGGAATCAGGATTTCCCGGTCCTTTGTCATATTGCAACCGGGGGTCCATTTGAGGGGAAGATTTTCAAATATTTCCCGGGCCCTGTCCAGTTCACCGGATTCGTCATGTACGGATTTGGCGATGTCTTCAAAGGGAAGGGCCTCACCCTTGACGTTTTTATAGGTATCCAGGCGGAAATTTGCGGGATTCTTCCAGAAGCTGAAAAAACTGAACCGCTCCGCCAACTCCATAACCGCACTGGCCTCGGACTGGCTGGGGGTCCCGCCTTTTCCCATCTGCTTCTTGGTTCCGATGATTTCCAGGGCATCACGCCCGCAGACGCTGAAATAGATGGGGATATCCAGTCTGCCGTTATCGATTCGAACGGTCTCTTCCAGGATATCCAGGTTCACATCTTTGAGCTTGTTCTTAAAGCGCTCCACCGTCTCTTCGGGTGTTACAATTTTATCCTGGTCAAACGTGTAGCCCTTGATGGCGTCCTGTAACGTAATAGTGCAGCCCAAAACGGAAACTCCTTGGAATAAGGTTCTTGCCAATTCATTTTTGATGACAGGGGTCTTTTTACCAATTGACGATCTTTTTTTCAACTCCCATATTTGCCCTTGGCAATTGTTCGTATTTAGGGATATAAGTACAAAATGTACTTCCGGTTTTCGTCTTTTTGAAAAATGAACCAAAACAAGCTATGGTACTGCCAAAGCGTTAGTTTGACGGGGTCCCGTGAAAAAATTCTCTTGACAAAACCCCGGCTCCTATATAGATCGAGCCTTTATGTGGGAAGGGGTTCGGGCGACAACGCCAGGCTCTTTTAGCACACTGACAAGGCCGACCGAAACAGGTTTCGGATCAGCCGCTTTTATTCGTGTGAGTAAGTGAGGGGTACGTTCATGTTTTTTGATTCGCTGCTGTACGGGTCTCTGTTAATCTTTATTGTTGGTTCCGGCTACAAGTTTTACACCTGGGTTTCGGGACAGATTACCGGACCGGCGCTTCCCTATTCGACGGGACAAAGAATTTCCCAAGTCCTGAAAGGTATACTGGGCGTCATTTTCAGCGTCCGGATTGTGGACCTGATCAAGGTCCTGATACTGGATGTGATCCTCCAGCGGCGAATCCTCAAGGAAGACGCCCTGCGATGGGTCATGCATATGCTCATCTTTGTGGGGTTTATGCTGCTGCTTTTCATTCACGCCTTTGAAAGTTGGACCAGCGCCAATCTTTTCGAAGACTATGAATCCACGGCCCATCCCTTTCTTTTCTTGAGAAATCTGTTCGGTTTGATGGTTTTTGCGGGTGTATGCATTGCCGTTTACCGCCGGCGTATCCTCAAGATCCCGCGCCTTTACTCCAACGCCATGGACCGTTATGCCATCATGATCGTGGCCGTCATCATGCTCACCGGATTTTTTCTGGAGGGGGCCAAGATCATCAGCCACAACGAGTTTCAACGCATGGTGGAAGAATACGCGGATACGGATGATCCCCAGGAGTTAAAAGCCCTGGAAGCCTTCTGGGTTGAAGAATTCGGCGTGGTCTCCCCCAAGGTGGCAGGTCCCTTTGAAATGGAACTGCTGACCCAGGGTCAAGAACTCCATGAAATGAGTTGCCAGAGCTGCCATGCGGTGCCGGGATGGGCGTTTATCAGCTTCAACCTGTCAAAGGGAATGCGGCCCATGGCCCAGTATCTGGATGACGCCGAAGCTGCATATTTCCTATGGGTCATCCATATCCTGGCCTGTTTTATCGGGTTGGCCTACCTGCCCTTCAGCAAAATGTTCCATATCATTACGACACCTTTGAGCCTCATGGCCAATGCGGTTATGGATAAGAAGCGATCCCATCCCGCCAATATCCTGACACGCCAGATGCTGGAATTGGATGCCTGTACCCACTGCGGCACCTGCAGCCTCCGGTGTTC
Source organism: Desulfobacteraceae bacterium (assembly GCA_016844935.1). Lineage (GTDB taxonomy): Bacteria > Desulfobacterota > DSM-4660 > Desulfatiglandales > Desulfatiglandaceae > NaphS2. The sequence continues at coordinate 11,322 of JAERTK010000031.1, forward strand.
GTCCTCCCCCGCATTTGACGCCACTGGAAACGACTGCATCCTGCCATCGGAAAAATTGCAGTTCATTCGAAAACTGGCAGCAAACCCCATGGCATCAAAAAAGGCCCTTTCCCCGTCTGAACGCCAGGCCCTTCGAGAAGGCGTCTACATCTGCACCAATTGCGATAGATGTACCGTGGTGTGCCCTTCGGGCATCAATTTAAGAGATCTGTGGCTCAATGTGAGAGAAGGCCTCATTTCAAGCAGTAGCGAGGGCGAGACCCTTATGCTGTCGGGGTTTTCGTTCGTGCGGGGGTTGAATCAACCCAATTTGACGCCTGATGATTACGCAAAACCCCTCGAAATGGCCCGGCAGGCGGTTGCCAAGGGGTGGCCCAGTGCGGCAGAAACCGAATCACTGAGCTTTAACGGCGGTTCGGAATCCCGGGCTGTGTTGCCCTACGATACTGAAACCTTCAGGGCCTGTTTCAGCTGTCAGAACTGCACCACCGTTTGCCCCGTGGTGGCTGTCTCTGAAAACCCTGAAGAAACACTGGGGCTGTTGCCCCATCAGATCATGTGCAGTCTGGGCTTAGGCCTCACGGATATGGCTTGTGGCGCCCGCATGATCTGGGATTGTGTGACATGTTACCAGTGCCAGGAGCACTGCCCGCAATTGGTGGAGGTAACGGATATCCTATACCAGTTGAAGAATACCGTCATCAAGGACCCCCGGCAGGGGGTCGCTGCATAAGACCATAAAGCAAGACCTTCGAGGAAAACCGATGAAATACGCTTTATTTCTGGGCTGCAATATTCCTGCCCGACTTGAACAATATGAAACCGCCTCCCGCGCGGTCATGTCCCGTCTGGGTGTGGGGCTAATCGATTACCGTGATTTCACCTGTTGTGGCTACCCCTTGCGGAATGTGGACCGGAAGGCCTATCTTCTCTCCGCAGCCGCCAACCTCGCCCTGGCTGAACGGGACGGTGTGAGCATCATGGCCCTGTGCAAATGCTGTTTCGGCACACTGAAGGAAGCCCAATACATTCTTGCGGGCAATGAGACGTTACGCCGGGAAATCAACGATCTGCTGAAGCCGAGGGACCTGTCGTACCGGGGACAGGTAGAAGTGAAACATCTGCTTTCGGTTTTGTACCACGATGTGGGGTTGGACAATCTGAAAAAGAAGATCTCCCGAAAAATGAAGAATCTCAAAATCGCGACCCATTACGGGTGTCACGCGTTGCGTCCCAGCAAAGTGACCCAGTTCGATGATCCGGTGGCACCGACACTCTTTGACGATCTGGTCAAAGTGACGGGTGCCAAAAGCGTGGAATGGAGCGAAAAGCTCAATTGCTGCGGTGCCCCTTTGATGGGTGTAAACGATAACATTTCCATGGATTTGACCCAGAAGAAACTGGACAGCGGACGCGAATCGGGAGCGGATTTTTTGTGCACCGCCTGCCCCTACTGTCAGATTCAGTTTGACCAGGTTCAGGATATGATGGCGCAAAACGGTGGCACCGGCGCCGCCCTCCCCTCCATCCTTTTCGCGCAGTTGTTGGGGGTGTGCATGGGTGTTGATGAAAAATCTCTGGGCCTTGAAAAAAACCAGGTGGCCATAAATCATGTCACCTCTTTTATAACGCAGGAGTAGTTTATGTCGACAGAAAAACTCGGTTCCGTCCTGGTTGTGGGCGGTGGCATTACCGGCATGCAAGCCGCGCTGGATATGGCCAATTCCGGATATTACGTCTACCTTGTGGAAAGGACCAGCTCCATTGGGGGCATGATGTCCCAATTGGATAAAACCTTTCCCACAAATGACTGTGCCATGTGAATTATCTCACCGAAACTGGTCGAGGTCGGCCGGCACATCAACATCGAGTTGCTCACCCTTTCAGAGATTACCGAGCTTAAAGGTGAGGCAGGCAATTTTGAGGTGAGTATCCTGCAACATCCCCGCTATGTGGATATGGACAAATGCATCGCCTGCGGGGCCTGCACCGAAAAATGTCCCAGGAAAATACCCAATGAATATGATGCGGGTTTGGCCAAAGGGAAGGCCGTCTATGTGAAATACGCCCAGGCCGTCCCCCTGAAATACGCCATTGATCCCAAGTACTGCCTTAAAATAACCAAAGGAAAATGCGGAAAATGTGAAGAAGTCTGTCCCGCAGACGCCATTAACTATGAAGACAAAGAGCGGCATATTAATCTGAACGTGGGTGCGGTCATCGTTTCCGACGGCGGTGAGGCTTACAATCCCGCGGATCACGACACCTACGGATATGGCAAGAATAAGAACGTGGTGACCAGTCTTGAGTTTGAGCGCATCCTGTCCGCTTCCGGGCCCTATGGCGGGCACTTGGTCCGTCCCTCCGACAAAAAGGAACCCAAAAAAATCGCCTGGCTGCAATGCATCGGAAGCCGGGACGAACACCTTGAAGGGCGGGGCTATTGCTCGGGGGTTTGCTGCACCTATGCGGTCAAAGAGGCTATGCTGGCCAAGGAACACGCCCCGGGTGGCCTGGATGCGGCCATTTTTTACATGGATATCCGCACCAACGGAAAAGACTTTGAAAGATATTACAACCGGGCCAAGGACGAGGCGGGCGTCCGGTTTGTGAAATCGAGGGTGACGAATATCGTTCCGGATAAAGAGTCCGGCATGAACATGATCCGCTACATGGATGAACAAGGCCAGAAAGTGGAAGAGGGCTTTGACATTGTGGTGCTCTCCGTTGGGCTCGGCGCCACGGCCGAAGGGCGGGCCCTGGCCGAGAAATTTGGTCTGGAACTTGACCATTATAATTATTTAAGCACCGGCAGTTTTAAGCCCGTAGAGACCGCAACACCCGGCATTTTCGTCTGTGGCGCCTGCCAGGCGCCTAAAGACATCCCATCGTCGGTGGTGGATTCCAGCGCCGCGGCCGGCGTCGCCGGAAGTCTCCTTTCAGATGTTCGCGGATCTTTAAGCAAGACAGCCCAAGTCCCCCAGGAAAGGAATATCAAAGGGGATCCGGTACGGATCGGTGTTTTTGTGTGCTGCTGCGGCACCAACATTGCCGGTGTGGTGGATGTCCCCGCTGTGGTGGAGTTTGCAAAGTCCCTTCCCGGTGTGGCTTTTGTGGAACAGAACATGTTCAGCTGTTCCCAAGACACCCAGGACAAGATGAAGCAGGTCATAGACGAGCAGAAGCTCAACCGGGTGGTGGTAGCCGCCTGTACACCCAAAACCCATGAGCCGCTCTTTCAGGAAACCCTCACCAGCGCCGGCATCAACAAATATCTCTTTGAGATGGTGAACATACGGAACCAGTGCTCCTGGGTCCACAAAGACGATAAAGAATCCGCCACCGATAAATCAAAGGACCTTGTGCGCATGTCGGTGGCCAAAGCGGGATTGCTGGAACCTCTTCCCGAACCGGTTCTGAACATCAACCAGAATGCCCTGGTGATCGGGGGCGGTGTCGCCGGTATGGAAGCCGCCAGAAACCTGGCAGGGCAGGGATATTTCACCTATCTGGTGGAGCGAGAAGGAAAACTGGGCGGAAATGCCCAATCCCTCCACGAAACATGGCGGGGAGAAGATATTCAAGGATACCTTCATGGCCTGATTCAGGCGATGGAAACGGCTGAAAACATTGAGGTGTGTTCGGGCGCCGAGATCACCGAGGTGGACGGATTTGTGGGGAACTTCAAAACCACCATTGAACAAGGCCCGGAAACCAGAACCCTGGAACACGGCGTCACCATCATGGCAACCGGGGCAACCGAGTATGCGCCTCAAGATCCGGCCCTCATTGAATCTACGCGTGTCATGACCGGCCTTCAGTTACAGCAGGGCTTCGTCAAAGGAGACAGCCAGCTCAATGGCCTCGGCACCGCCGTTTTTCTCCAGTGCCACGGGTCCCGTATTCCCGAGCGGCCCTTCTGTTCCAAGGTATGCTGTGCCCAGTCCATCAAGGGGGCGCTGGAACTAAAAAAGAGAAACCCCCACATGCACATTTACGTGGTTTACCGTGACATGAGGCCCTATGGTCTCAGGGAAGACCTGTACCGGGAAGCGAGAACCCGGGGTATCTCTTTTGTGCGCTACAATTTTGAAAAAGAGCTGAGAATAGAACCCGGCGATCGGAAAGTTGCGATCAGATTCACCGATACGGTTTTCAGGAAAGATGTGACCATACAATCAGACCTCCTGGTTTTGGCATCCGCCATTGTTCCTGAAAAAGAAAACCCCCTGTCACGCTTCTACAAGGTATCCCAGAACGAAGACGGTTTTTTCGCGGAAGCCCACGTGAAATTGCGTCCCGTTGATTTCGCAACCGACGGTGTGTTTGTGTGCGGTCTGGCCCACTCCCCCAAACCCATTGACGAAAGCATCGCCCAGGCCCAGGCCGCTGCGGCCCGGGCCGTCACACTTCTGTCGGCTAAAAGCCTGCCCGTGAGCGGTACGGTTGCGGAAGTGGATCCGCTCACCTGCAGCAGTTGCGGCGTTTGCGTCTCCATCTGCCCCTACTCGGCTCCCAGAATGGATGAAAAAACCGGTAAAGCCATGATCGAATCCACCCTTTGCAAGGGGTGCGGTCTTTGCGTGGCGTCGTGCCGTTCCGGGGCACTGCATCTAAAAGGCTTTGAGACTTCACAGATTATGGGGATGATCGACTGCGCCTGATCTCTTGATTGCGGAATGCGGATTGCGGAATGCGGATTTAAAACCACACCTCATGGACATCCGGTACGGCTTTACACGACCGGATGAAACGCTTGAAACCGTCCTGGATCAGATCTGTGATCTTGTGGCACAAAGCGGCGGCGTGGGCACTTCTTGGATAAAAGAGAACCTCCAAAAAGCCTTTCTCATCGGCTACGCTATTCATGAAGACCGGGTGGTCGGCACTTCCACCCACAAATACCCCAAAGAACGATACCGAAAAAAGATCGAAACCCAAACCGGGCTCGATCTTTCCGGTTACCTGGAACGCGGTTATACGGCGGTGGATCCGGAATTTCGGAACAAGGGCATCGGTCTAAAAATCATTCAGGGATTGATGGAGAGATCCAGCGGGCAAAAGATCTATGTCACCATCCACATGGACAACCCCTGGCCTCTTCAAATGACCCACCGCGTGGGGATGGTACTCAAAGCCCGGTTTATCAATGACCGAACCGAACATGAACTGGGGGTTTTTACCAATGTGGTACAGTAATTAGAACCATGGAGGTGTAAAATGAAGGGGAAATCAGCTTTTATGATTGCAGGCTATCTGCTTCTGAGCCTGCTGCTGCATTTTGCGGGATGCAGCAGCAGTGATAACGACGGTAACAGCACCAACCCCAGGCTCCAGTGGGGAGAGTGCCCGGCCTATTTCGGAGATGGAGGTTTGCAGTGCGCTACGGTGCAACTCCCTTTAAACCATGACAACCCTTTTGGAGAAGCCATCTCCGTACTCATGGCCCGGGCGGTGGGCAACTCGGAGGAGAAAAAGGGAGATGTGTGGTTCATCGCGGGCGGCCCGGGAAGCTCCTCCCAATATTTTGCCGAAAATATGGCTGCCTACGCCAAAACCCATCCCCAATGGAACTACTACACCATGGAGCATCGCGGGGTGGGCGCCTCCACAAGACTGGATTGTCCGGATATTGAACCCACGGGCTACTTTTATGGGCGGGAGTGTTATGAGGAATTGGAAACCGAGTGGGGCAACGGGGTTCAATATTTCAACCCGTCCCAGGCCGCACGCGATCTGGGGAATCTGATCAGCCTCACCCGCCAGCCCCAGGGGAGCGTTTTTCTTTACGCAACCTCATACGGCACATTTTTGGCCCAGCGGTTTATGTGCCTGAACCTTGAACCTGTGAACGGGGTAGTTCTGGACGGAGTGGTTCCGGCCGGTCTGTTGGACGATACAGGGGGCATCGGCTGGTATGATCGGAATTTTGATAAGGTCGGTCGCACTATCATGGAACGATGTAATGAAGATGCAGCCTGTGCGCAAAAAATGCTGGAAATCGCAGGAACCGAACCCTGGCAGGCCGTGGAAACCATTTTCAACCTCGTGGACCAGGGAGGGCTCTGCCCGGCCTTCGCCATTCTTGACCGGGAAACCCTTCACAATTTGCTGGGTGGGCTCGCCGCCGACTGGAGCCAGAGGATGCTGGTTCCGGCAATCCTTTACCGTCTGAACCGATGCAACGACGGCGACCAGGAGGCCCTCTTCCATCTGGTTGGCGATTCAACCCGATCTCACCAGAGCGAAGACCTCAAAAGCACCGTGGTCAGAACGAACATTGTCGTCTCCGAACTGCTCGGGCCGGGTATCAATTTTAATGAAGCCCTGGCCTTTTCGGAACAATCTTTTTTCAGCACCGACCTCACCCTCGGTGCCACCTACGCGCGGGAGGATGGCGGGTGGCCCCCCTACCCGCTGGATGGGTGCGCTGATCGATTTCCGGACGCGGATCTACCCATTCTGATCTTGAACGGTGACCTGGACCCCAACACCCATGTGGACCTGGCCCGTTTTGCCGCCGAAGCTTATGACAAACCGCATCAGCGGCTGGTGGTCATGCCCGGTGTGCCCCACGGCGCTATTTTTGAGTCAAGAATACAGGGCGATTATCACGACAAGATCAACACCTGCGCCATGGAACTTGCCCTCCAGTTCTTTGAAGACCCCCAAAAGAGCCTGGACCGCTCCTGCCTGGAGCAAATGATCCAGCCGGACTTCTCGGGGACCACTCCATGGGCTCTGGAAGCGGCCAAAACGGGATTCGGGCGTAACAGCGTGTGGGATTGATGGAAAAATCCGGCATAAACCGGGAGTTATTACCAAGTTGAACCCAAAGAGAGAGATTAAGCTATGAAATTTTCCCATCTTTTTGCCGGCAAACCGTATCATGAGATCGAAAAGAAAGCAGATGCGCTATTGCAAACGGGCGAATACGGTTTTGCCAAACTTGAATATGAAAAGGCTTTGCTTAAATGGGCTAAGAAAACCTCGGAAGCGCCTGGGGCCGGAGATCAAATAGAGGCAAAAATCGTCCAATGCAAAAATACACTCGCTCTTGAACATCGAAAGTCTGCTGACAATCTAACGGAGACCGGACTCTATGAAGAAGCCGAAGATCTTTTGCAGCTGGCTCTTGAACTGGCGCAAGATGAGCGGCTCGTCGCTGAGATTGAGGAACGGCTGAAGGGGTTGAAGGCGAATTCCAACCCGCATAAAGCGCTGGTCATGTCTGATCCTGAGGAGGGTTCGGAAGACGCAACGAGTTTCCTGTACGAGGAGTCCGGGGACGAATATTTCACTGCACTCATCAACACATTGCCTAAAGCTGAGCAGGAAATCTATCTTGGCTATGGGGCTTCGTTCAGGGAGGGGTATGTTAAACTGAACCAGGGTTATTTTGAAGATGCCGTCACACTGTTGACCCATGCCCTGGAAGCCGATTCTCCAACTGGTGACTATATTCAGCTCGAGCTGGCGACCGCCCATTTGAATCTTGGCAATAATTCCGAAGGTTGTTTTCTGCTGGAAGGCTTTTTAAACAACCATCCCGAATCAATCAGAGCCTATCCGCCGTTATGTGAAATCTACTGGAAAAACAATCAGTTTGATGAGGCTCAACGATTGCTTACGAACTGCCCCGATCCGCTCCACGATTCCCCGGTAATTCATCTGCTCATGGGGCAGACGCTGTTCCAAGCGGGCCGGTATGATGACGCTGAATCCCATTACCTGGACTACCTCAACTCTCGTGGCTGGGACGAGGCCATTGCCCTGGCCCTTGCAAAGACGTTCGAAGCTCTGGGGTCAAAAGAAAAGGCCTGCAAACAATATTCTGAAATCATGAGCACATGCCAGGGCTGTGGCAGCCGCATTGATCCGCATATCAAACAAAAATATGCGGATATGAGCTTGGAGACAGGAGATCATTCAACAAACATCCTGGAGCTGTACCTCGGTCTGGTTCGGGAAATCCCGGAAAACCGTACGGACAATTATCAAAAAATCAGCATGATTTATGAGTTGAATGGTAATGAAGACGAAGCCCGCCGATTCAGTTCCTTTGCCGAACAATCTCGGCAAAGGAGCTGATCAGAATTGCAAAATCAAGCCGGGGTTAATCAACAATCCGGCTGGACAGAACCTTTTCTCCTGAAGAACCGACTGCCGGATTGTAAGCCAGAAAATAATTTCCGGCTTCAAGCGGAATGATCCCGCTTTTTCCCAGTTTGAAGCCCAGCATCCCCCCTCTTTCATCATAGAGCACGTAGACGTCCAGGTCGTTACCGGGGGTTACGGCAAATTCCACATTCTGTCCGTCAAATTCACTTCCCTGGGCCACCGTAAATTTTCGCCACACGCTCAAAGGGACTTCGTTACGCAGCACCAGATCAAACGGCTCGTCTTCTCCCAGCGTGTACCCTTCCACTTGCTCCATAGGGAAATATCCGCTGGTCAGGTAAAAAAGTCTTTCAACACCATCTTCAAGGGTTACGGTAATGGCCCCGTCCCCCCGGCTGGTACTGTCCCCCACAAATGCCAGATTGTCATCCTGGGGATAGATAACCTGCATGGTTGACGGAGTCTGGGCCAGCAGCAGTCCGTCTTTGTGGTCGAAGGTCAGAAATTGATCACTGCTGATCGCTATCATGAGGTCCGCCATATATACCTTGCCGACCCGGTCCTGCCATGCCAGAGAAAGCGCTTCCGGCATGGGAATTTTCTGTCCCAAAGTGGCCACCACATTGGGGCCGAAAGGTTCCTCTTCGCCGCCTGTACGAACCATCAACCGATACCGGTTTTCATAGATGTCCTCCCGATCCATAAAAACCACATCCCAATCCTCCCCTTCCACGGCAAAAGCGTTGCTGCCGTCGGTTTTGAGGGTAAGGGCATGGCCCGAGGTGGGATCCCCATAGGGATTCGTCACCCAGAAAAGAGCGGCGTCGCGTTTTTCGATCCTGAAATATGCACCGGGAGATTTTTGTCCGTAAAGGCCGACGATTTCAGAATCCAGGGTAATGGCTTCCTCGGAAAAATCAGGCAGGGGTCTCGGTTCCGGGTTCTGGGATAGTCCCAGTTTCTCCCTGACCGCCGCCAGCAGGCAGGTACGGGCCACAGTGTAAACGGCGGTGCCGGCGGTATCGGAATTACTGAGAACCACCACGCCCAGTTTAAGGCCCGCATCCGGCAGCAGCATCATCATGGCGTTGTAGGGTCCGGTGGATCCGTTCTTGGCCCAGGCACGACCGTATGCCCCCTGGTTTGGCGCAACCCCATAAAAGGCGGAGAGACTGACGCTGTCCAACCCCAACCCGGGCTGATAGTAACTGTTGGTATCCAATTGGGTTCGCTCGCTTTTTCCCATTTCCCGCACGCTGTTGGCTTTCAGGAATTGTTCCCCGTCTTCCAGCATGCCGTCCATGAGCAACATGGTGACGAGTTTGCTCATATCCACCACCGTGGAATAAAAACCGCCCGTGGCCGTACCATTCGTGTTCAGT
>JAERTK010000032.1 GCA_016844935.1 Desulfobacteraceae bacterium
GAAAAAAGAAACGAACACCCCGGCCATACCGGCGAATGGGCTTTGTCCGCCACCGAGTTGGGCGATATTGTCCACGGCCTCTACACTGATCTTTTGAGGGACGTCATCGGTTTTGACCGTATCCAGCAGCAGATCAAACCGCTGCAACTGACCATCGGAAACCTCCAGCTTTTTTGCGTAACCATTTAATATACCCTCTATCTTCCCGAAAGAGGTGCCCTCGGTCATCTCCGCCAGGTTCAGGCGATGCCAACGGGCATCCAGGTTGTAAACCGGAAGGGCCGTAAAAAGGCCCCTGGCACCCACATGGGACAGGGTTAACGCCCCGTCAAAAACATTTGCCTTTATTTCCCCTTTGCTCTCTAATCGCCCCCCTTCGATATGGATGGGGTCCAGGTTGCCGGTGGCCCGCCCCTTAACGGCGTGGGGCCATATGCCGGACAGAACCGGTCCCAGTTGAAGATCCTCAAAATGAAGCGCCGTGCGAAGCGCCGGGGATGGTTCCATGAGCCCCAAGATTCTGGAAGGGCCAATGCGAACATGTCCACCGGGAACTGCCAGGACGGTTTCGGTTGGCATGAGTAAACGATTCCATGCAGCCTGGATGGGGATGTCCAGACCCTGTTCCGGTAGGAAGGAAAACCGCATGGAACGGACCGACAAACCGCCCTCAAGATTCCGGGTGGTCTCCCCGCCCGCCACATTTGTCAACCAGATGGGCAGGGACAATCGGATTCCGGTAAGGGCCAAAATCGAGTCTCCGTAAAACAATGACCCGTCTGTCCACGAATAAATTCCTTTGGTTACCCAATGGGTCGGCGTGCCTTTCACGGTCATTTCCGCCTTGAAGATTCCATCCAGCGTCACCGTGGAAAGGGCCGGTTTTTCTGTCTGAAAGGGCTCCCGAATCAAACGGTGGAACGGCGCCTCAAGGGGTGTGTCGGGAATCACAAGTGCCAAATCCCCTTCATATTCGTCCCCTATTCGAAAAACCGTCCCCGACACATGGGCGGTGGCAATTTTTTTCATTCCCACGGACAAATTATCCAGCTTCAGCCGTTTGTCGAACCCTTGGTAGGTTCCATTGCACTGTGCAGAGAAGGGGTTCTCCTGAAAGTCAAAATAGAACCGATCCAACAGAACTTCTCCCCCATGGGCACCCACCTCGGCAATGGCCTTCAGGGTTGACGGGGGCCAAGTCATACGGCCTGAAATGTGGGCATGAAGGGATATGTTTTCTCCCAGAAAAGTTTCCTGCGGGTTTTGGAAATGAAATTTATTGAGGGCCAGTTTAGCAGAAAATGAGGTCGCGCCTTTTCTGTCCACGGTTGCTGTGACCTCAATGGTATCCGAACCCCGGACGGTCCAGTCCAGAGGCAGCAGTTTCAATGCTCTGGATGTGTGAATCAATCCCACCTCTTTCCCCTTTGCTGTGAGTGTCAGGCCATGGCCATTCATCTGGAGGGTTAAGCGGATGTTGTTTAAAAGGGAAGATTTGAGCCTGATTTCCGGAAAATTCAGGGAACGCTCAAGACCGTTTATCTGGCCTTTCTTCGAACCGATTACCATGTGCCTGACAGGAAATGCCTCCTTTCCTGTCATGGGCTTAATTTCCGGAACACGGCAGGAAAGATTCGTGACATTAAAATAGGGGTATGTCCCCGAAAAATCGAAGGTGCCTTCGGCGGATCTCAAGGAAAGACCCATCCCCTTAAATGCCAATTGGTTCCCGGTCACTTTTCCCGACAGTTTTAAATTGGAACCGGACAGTTTTAAATTGGAAATGGCCCCTTGAATGGCAACCTGAGCCGTCATCAGGCCCTCAATATGAACTTTTGGGGTTCGGTGTGAAACGGAACTGTTTTTCATGCTTCCTTCCACATCGCAATCAAAATCCCACCGGTGTTGTTTGCTCTCCCCGGAGATGGTTCCGGAAAAGTCCATGGGTCCGGAAATATTGAGTTCGCCGGGCTTTCCCCGAACGCTCCCGGGAACCAGGGACATCATTTGATGTAAAAAGCCGCGCCCTTCGCCAATCGTAAGTTTGAATTCAGGTTGACGCCCGAAATCAGCCCTCAGCGTCCCGTTAAACTGCAGGCGGTTTTGGACATTCAGCAAGAGCCTGTGGAAGGCCGCCTTCCGCTTTTGGAGGTCGATATTCCCGGATGATTCAAAATTGATATGAAGGGGGGCCTTCTTTGTTGCTGGCATCTTTTTAAAATGCGTCCCTTCTAGGCTGAGGTTTAAATCCTGAATGAGCATCTCTTGTTTCAGGTGGTCATAATGAAGTGCGGCCCTTCCCCGGACATTTTTGACCGTCCCTTCAGAACTCCTTAATTTCCCATGTGGAAAAGTCAGAATGAAATCGATCCGAGGGTTGGCAAGGGAGACGGTGTCGGTGGTTTCCACATGAAAATCCGGAATGGAGATGCGTGTATTTTCCGCTGGCAGGTTCATGAGGATGCCGCCTCGAATATCCATTAGGTGATCGGCGTTGAGATGCCCCGAAAGTCCCGATAATTGAATTCGCCGGCCGTCCTTCTGGGCAGTTATGAGTCCCTGTCGGATTTCGCCGGCCTCCAATCTGAAATCCTCAAAAAGAAAGAATGAGACGAACCACCTTGCCATGGAATTCCAAATGGAGGGCGCTTCACTCCCTGAAGGGGCATTTGAAACAGCCGTCGTCCCTTCAAGAACCCGACATTCAAAACCGTTGATCCGCAGGGTTTTGAAAACCAGCGTTTTCCGGCCGAAGGGTCCCGCCAGGACACAGTCCGCCGCGAAATCCTGGATTTCAGCGGAAAATCTATTCTTCTTCCGCACGGCCTGAAAAGCGATGCCTTTGGCATTGATTCGTATGGGATTGAGCGAATAGTCCAGATGTTGGATGGAAAAGGAGGCGCCCGTTGCCCGGGATACTGCTTTTTCTATGAGTGCTTTTACTTCAGGGGGATGGGCGTAATAATAAATTCCCGCACCGACTGCCAGCATGAGGGCCGATAGGAAAATACCGAATATGATGAATAAGGTCTTTCTGGCTGTCATTTTATTTCGTGGCGCACGGAAGCTTGACTTGAACAAACCATATGGTTTACCGTACCACAAATGGAAAAAAATCATAAATGAAATAGCGAACGTTTCATAACGGCTGCATCACTTTCTGGAGTTTTCTACCGGTGTCTCACGGAATTATCACACTTCTGACGGACTTCGGTCTGGAAGACCCCTACGCTGGGATTATGAAGGGGGTTATTCTGGGCCTGAATCCTGGGGCTTCAATTGTGGATTTGACCCATCAGATCAAACGGGGAGATATCGCCCATGGAGCCCGCGTTCTTCAGCAATCCTGTTCTTTTTTCCCTTCAGGCGCCATCCATGTGGCGGTAGTGGATCCGGGGGTTGGAACGGGCAGAAGACCCATGGTGGTCAAAAGCGGAAACCATTTTTTTGTGGGTCCGGACAACGGGCTCATCTGGCCCATTATCAAGGCCGATCCTCAGGCACTGGTGATTCATCTTACAAATGAAACGTTTTTTCAATTACCGGTTTCACGCACTTTTCATGGGCGTGATATCTTTGCACCGGTGGCGGCGCACCTCTCCACTGGTGGTGACCCCTTACAAATGGGGAAGCCCATGGAAAATCCCGTCAGCATTCCGGACGACAGTCCGGTCCGGGAAGGGAATACCCTTTTGGGTCGCGTCACCGGAATCGACCACTTCGGCAATGTGATCACCAACATTCATCGCGAAGATCTGGTCCCCTTTCCAGGCAGCGGTCAAATGGTGATTCGGGTGTTAAAAGAAAAAATCGAGACGGTTTCAAAAACCTACGCGGATGGGGAAATGGGAGAGCTGATCGCACTGTTGGGCAGCACCGGCCACTTGGAAATCGCCGTGAATTCGGATCGGGCGGACCGCCTCCTGAATATTGATGAATCGCAGAGCCTTCCGGGGGTGACGGTGGATTGGGTCGAGCCCTGAAAATCCTCTGCTGGATTTGTTCAGGCAGACATTGGAGAGACTCGGCTATCGTGTGCTTCTGGCTGAGACGGGAAAAGAGGGTGTTGAACTTGCAAAGACCTTTGACGGCCAGATTGACCTGGCGCTCCTGGACATAAAGCTGCCCGATATGGACGGCGGCAGTCTTTACCCGCTTATCATGGAAGCAAGACCAGATATGAAAGTGATTGCGTGCAGTGGTTATTCAATTGATGGGCCCGCCCAGGCCATCCTTGATGCCGGCGCCGAAGGATTCATCCAGAAGCCCTTTTCCATTGCGACATTTTCTGAAAAACTGAAGGAGGTATTGGACGGGAAATAGGCCATGGAATCAGTCTGATTTCACTGAAAGTCTGACTCGTTTTCATTGGTTAGCGCTCCGAATTTCAAACAATTCCGAGAACGGACTCGTGATGGACAGTATGACCTTGTGTTTACCGCACCTCATATGGCCAGGTTAGCCGAACTCGAAGCCGGTTACCAGCGTGTAGTCATGTCCACTCACCGGGGTACACCCTGCCAAAGATCGGCCTTGCCGTCAAAGAAGAATTAGAGGAATAGACAGTTTTTGACCTCATCCTCAATGCAGGATATACTATAAAGTGCGCGTTGGATTTTCCGAGGCCCCTGATGTCGATAATAGAGGGATAACTGGTGGAGAAATATTTTCCCTCAATCTTTATGAATTTATTCATATCTGTCGTGATTTATTTCGGTATTGCCGCTGTATTCATCCTGATTGGTAAACGTAAGAAGCCAACTCTTGATGAGGGCGGTTTGACCTTCAATGAACTGTTTTTCGATTACACAGAAGTGCCACAACTGAAAACGTTTGTGACTAGAGATGGCAAGTCATTGGGTTATCGGCACTATCCTGCACAATCCGACAAGGTGATCATTCTGTTGCATGGCTCAGGTTGGCACGGTCGGTATTTTCTGCCTTTGGCCGAATCCATTAGCGCTGAAAATCTGGCTCAGGTATACACGCCAGATTTGCGGGGACATGGACCTACCCCCGAAAGACGGGGCGATGTGGACTACATAGGCCAATTGGAAGATGATTTGGCGGACCTTATTGCCATTATTCGAAAGGATAATCCTAACGCAATGCTGATTGTGGGCGGCCATTCATCCGGGGGTGGGCTGGCCATACGCTTTGGCGGAAGCCGATACGGCAAGCAAGCCAACGCTTATATGCTGCTTTCGCCTTTCCTCAAATACAATGCACCTACGATGCGTGCCAATTCGGGCGGGTGGGCGCACGCTCACTTTTGGCGCATTGCCGGGTTAACCATGCTAAATAATGTTGGAATTCATTGGTTTGATTATCTGGATGCCATTGAATTCAATATGCCGGAAGAAGCCCGTGATGGGACCGAAACCCTGTCGTACTCCCATAGACTCAACACGGCCTACGCCCCTCGAAACTATAAGAAAGATCTCAGCGCCATAACGCAACCATTATTGGTTGTCGCCGGCACCGCTGACGAAGCCTTCATCGCTGATCAGTTTGAACCGGTAATCTCCCAATATACAGAGGTTCAGGTGAAGCTTTTGCCAAACTTATCGCACATGGGCGTGATTGTTAGTCCTGAAGCACCGCCCGTCGTCAAAGAATGGCTGAAAGGTCTTGGGCAGCAATAACCAACGAATGAACCATGTCTATCCGATTAGCACAGGCTCATTTGATTCCGCAGGATTCGTACGCAGGGACGTATCTTCGTAAAGGTCCCTGCACAAGTCAGCGTCTCCACGTGGGTGTCAAAAGCCACCAGGATGCGCTACAGATGGCGGTTGCAAGCCGGCTCATCAGGGAAAGATGTTGAAACACTAACTGTGCCCGCGGGTAATCTGACACTGCCAGGATGATACCTCAGAGCAGAACCTGCAACCTGCGTTAATCGGATAGGCATGGTTGGTTCCTTCTGTTGGGGGCTTTAATTATCATTTTAATCATGAGATAAAGACCGACATCTATCCTACTATAACTGTGAGGCAAAGGCATGAGAATAAAAGCGCTCATTTTCTTAACAATATTCTTTTTCTACCTTTCTTTTTCTTTGGCACCCGGAAACTCTCAAGCGGATAGTAAAATTATCGTTGCCGGGGACAAGAATTTCCCCCCTGTAGAGTATTTGGAAGACAACCATCCCAAAGGCTTTAATGTTGAATTATGGCAGGAACTCTCTAAAACCATGGGAAGAACGTTAGAAATAGAATTGATGCCATGGAAAGATGCACAGAAAAAAGTATTGGATGGAGAGGCAGATGCTTTAACTCTCTTAGGGCCTACCGAGCAAAGAAGAAAGTTGTACGATTTTTCGGAGCCTTGGCTCGAGTTTAAATTTGTATTTTTTGTCAGAACTGGCGATTTGACGATCAGGAACATAAATGATCTTGAGGGAAAGGTTGTCGGGGTAACCGAGGGCGGATATCCCAGACAAGTCTTGGAATCTAACAAGAAAATCACGCTTCGCTTTATCGCAAATAATTTGGAAGGATTTCGGCTTTTGCAGTCAAATATAATTAATGCCGTGGCAACTGACCAGTGGGTCGGGTCATTTACTGTTCAGAAACATGACATTGAAGGTGTTAGAATTGTAGAAGAGCCTTTTGCAGCAAATATGGCTTGCATCCCCGTAAAGAAAGGGAACCTCAAACTTTTAAATGAAATAAATATCGGAATTGATAAGCTTAAAGAAGATGGAACAATACAACAAATCATTGACCGATGGTCTCCGAAGCAAGTTGTCTTTTTGACCAAGGAGAAGATTACTCGGATAATCATCATTTTAAGCATTGCACTATCTTTTCTAATTATAGCTGCTGCTGTCTTCTGGATTCTTTCACTAAGAAAACAAGTTGAGTCTAAAACGGCATTGCTGAAAGAATCTCACGACAGTTTAGAGAAACGTGTTGAGGAACGAACGTCGGAGATTTCGAAAATAAATACTAAGTTACAGACAGAAATCACCGAGCGGGTGAAAGCTGAAGAAGCATTAAGGGATACAAACGTGCAACTCCAGTCCCTTGCCGATCGTCTGGAAGAGATGGACGAGAATCACCGGCGTCGTACAGCAAAGGAACTCCATGACCGGACGGCCCAAAACCTCTCGGCCGTCAGTATCAATCTGAGCATGATAAAACTCCTCCTGTCCCCTGAGGAAATTGCCAGGGTGGATCAGCGGTTGGAGGACAGCCAGGAGCTTTTGAACGATGCAGTAATGCACATCCGGGATGTGATGGCCGAGCTGCACCCGGCCATCCTTGACGATTACGGACTCATGGCTGCCCTTCGCTGGCTGGGCGACCAATTTTCAGAGCGCATGGGTGTTCATGCCGTGGTAACGGGAGAAGATCTATCATCAAGACTCTCTGAAAAAAAGGAAAGGGCGATATTTCGTATTGCCCAGGAAGCACTCATGAATATTGCCAAACATGCCATGGCGAGTGAGGTCATTGTGGCGCTGGAGGAAATCAATGGGTCGGTGCGCCTGGTCATATGGGATGACGGCGTGGGGTTCGATGAGGAGGCTGTTAAGGGCTCCAAGAAGCCTCACTGGGGGTTGGTAATCATGAAAGAGCGGATTATTGCAGTCCAGGGAAAATTGAACGTCGAGTCCATGCCAGATAAGGGAACCCGAATCATTGCTGAATTGAGGAAGTGATGCCATGACGATAAAGGTTTTTTTGGGTGAAGATCATACCGTGATGCGGGAAGGTTTACGTCTTATCCTGGAGACGCACAGCGACATGAAAGTCGTAGGTGAGGGGAAGACCGGCCCTGAGGTGGTGGAGCAGGTGGTCAGACTGGTCCCTGACGTTGTGGTCATGGACATTGTGATGCCGGAATTTGACGGCATTGAGGCCACGCGACGAATCACGCTTGTATGCCCCTCCACAAAGGTCTTGGTGCTCTCCATACGATCTGAAAGGGAGTATGTGTCCCGGGCCCTGAAGGCGGGCGCCCTGGGATATCTGTTGAAGGAATCAGCCGGGCAGGAGGTGGTGTCGGCGATCCGTGCCGTCCATGCCGGTCACCGTTATCTGAGCAAGCGTATTGCCCAAACCGTGATCGAAGATTATGCCAAACCCAGACAATCCTCGTCTCCTTGCCTTAGAGACTTGAGTTATCGTGAACGTCAAATCCTGAAGCAGGTGGTAGAAGGACACACCAGTGCTGAAATCGCCGAGACGCTCCGTCTCTCCCAAAAAACGATTGAGACCTACCGCAGCCGCCTGATGCAAAAACTGAATATCCGCGACATACCGGGTCTTGTCAAATTTGCCATAAAAGAGGGCTTGACCACCGTAAATTGATGAGCGTCAAGGTTTCCCCACACGATTTATCAAATTCTCCCGACATACAGCGGTAAATTTTTCTGTTACTTATACAGGATAGGAGCAGTAATAGACACAATTCTGCTTCCCCATGGAGGCCCTGTTGGCCATCCAAGGTGAGAAGTTGAGAGATTCAAGGACTGAAGGTGCAGATTGGGCATGAGCGAAAAGCAGGATTTCAAACATTCTAATGAACCGCGCATCCTGATTGTTGAGGACAATAAGGCGATCCGGGCTTCAATGAGGCAATGGCTTCATCATATATTTCCGGATTTCGAATTCATTCAAGCGGAAAGTGGTGAGGAGGCCCTGCAATTGGCAATTGCCCATACGCCCATTCTGGTACTCATGGACATCGGGTTGCCAGTAATGAACGGCAATGAGGCGATCCGTCTCATAAAGACCAGGCTGCCAGAGACAAGGGCGATCGTTTTGTCAATCCATGAAGGTCTTGCTTACCGAAAAGAGGCCTTTGAAGCCGGGGCCAGTGCCTATGTCCCAAAACGGACCATGCATACTGACCTGGTCCCCGTCATAAAGAGAATGCTGAATCAGGGACGGCGTTAAACGGATTGCCAGAATTGTACGCAAGGTGCCACCCGTCGCAAACGATCCATGATCGATGATCTCTTAAATCTCTCCCGTGTTCAGACCCGAAGCGAACCTTTATATCGGGTTGATTTCAGGCAAGCAACCCGGGAGCCGGTAAGGAGGAAATGGGCATGAAACAGACTAAGAAATCGATTCCTATCCTGATGGCCGATGATGATGAGGACGATCGCCTGCTGACCCGGGACGCATTTCATGAATACCGTGTGGGGAACGATTTGATGTTCGTGGAAGACGGGGAAGAATTGATGGATTATCTTCAAAGGAAGGGGAAATTCACCGATCCGAAAACCTCTCCCCGGCCGGGCCTGATCCTGCTTGATCTGAACATGCCGCGGAAAGACGGACGGGAGGCCCTGGAAGAGATCAAATTGGACCCCAATCTTCGCTCTATCCCCATTGTGATATTAACGACCTCGAAAGCAGAGGAGGATATTGTGCGGAGTTATGACCTGGGGGTCAACTCCTTTATCACCAAGCCGGTGACATTTGAGCGGTTGGTGGAGGTAGTGAAAGCCCTGGGTAAGTATTGGATTGAGATCGTGGAACTGCCCTTGTGATTGATGATTGTTGATTGAAAAGAAGTCCAATGTCCCATGTCCAAAGTTGACCGGCCAGTGACAATCCAATGACAGCTGCAGGCCAGCAATCAATTTGGAGGACAAAATGGCTGAAGAAATCATTCGCGTACTTCTTGTGGAGGACGACGAAGATGACTACGTCCTGACGCGTAACCTCTTTGAGGGAAGATCCGGGGACCGTTTTCGTCTGGATTGGGTCGACACCTACGGGCGTGCTTTGGAAGTCATTAAACGGAAGGAACATGATCTCTACCTTTTCGATTATCGTCTGGGTAAAGAGACTGGCCTGGAACTCCTGATGACGGCCATTTCCATGGGCCTCCGGGCCCCAATAATCCTCCTCACCGCTCAAGGGGACCACGATTTGGACATGGCGGCAATGGAAATGGGGGCTTCTGATTATCTGGACAAGAGCACGCTCACTGCGGAATCGCTGGGACGTTCCATACGATATGCCCTGGAGAGAAAACGGGTGGAGGAACGCCTTCGAGAGAGTGAGGAAACAGCGCTGGCACTCCTTAACGCCCCCACTGATTCGGCCATTCTCTTCGACCTGGAGGCCAACTTCCTCGCCCTCAACGAAATAGCGGCCAAACGGCTGGGATCATCGGTGAATGAGCTTGTGGGGAGGTGCGGCTATGATCTCCTACCACCTGATTTAGCAGAGTCCAGGAAAAAACGAGTCCTTCAGGTGACACAGACAAAAAGGCCTGTGCGCTTCCAGGACGAGCGGGCCGGTATTATTCAAGACGTGAATCTCTATCCTATCTTTAATGAACAGGGAGAGGTCGAGCGGATTGCCAGTTTCGCATCTGATATTACTGAAAAGGTGCGGATGGAAGAGGCGCTTAGGAAGAGTGAAGAAAAGTACCGCACCATGATGGAATCTATGGATGACCCGGTGTATATCTGCTCACCAGATTACCGCGTGGAATATATGAACCGGGCTATGGTCAAGAGGGCAGGACGCGATGCCGTTGGAGAGCCCTGTTATACAGCGCTACATGAACTTGATGAGAAATGCCCGTGGTGTGTACACGAAAAGGTACAGCAAGGTGAAAATTGCGTGACTGAAATAGACAGCCCGAGGGACAACCATACTTATGTCTCCAACTTCCCTGTCCATAACGCGGACGGTTCCGTTTCAAAACTAACTATTTACCGTGATGTTACTGAAATACGAAAGATGGAGGCCCAATTCCAACAAGCCACGAAGATGGAGGCTATTGCCACCCTGGCAGGTGGTGTTGCCCATGAATTCAACAATGCGCTGATGGGGGTTATGGGGAACATTGAGCTCCTTAGAATGGATTTACCTGAAGATGAAAAGAAAGCCAAGTATCTTGAGCGCATGAATGAATCCGGTCATCGAATGTCCCATTTGACCGACCAGTTATTGGCCTATGCACAGGGAGGGAAATATCAACCAAGAGATCTGGAATTGAATGTTTTTGTAATTCAAACATTGCCAATCTTGCAACATAGCCTTAGCCCTGCAGTCAGGGTGGAAACACATTTCCCAACAGTGTCGTATATTAAGGCCGACAATGCCCAGATGCAGATGGTCCTGTCTGCCATATTGGCCAATTCGAATGAGGCCATAGAAGATGAAGGCATTATCAGAATAGCTGCTGAAAACAAAGACATTGATGAGGATTTTACGAAACAGCATCCCGGTCTCATGCCTGGATCCTATGTCTGTCTCACTATCAAAGATAACGGCAAAGGCATGGAGGAGAAAACAAAAGACCGGATATTTGAGCCCTTTTTCACAACAAAATTTCAGGGCCGCGGTATGGGCATGGCCGCTGTGTATGGAATCGTCATGAATCATGATGGCTTGATCTATGTGGACTCTGAACTGGGAAAGGGAACTACAGTCGAGATATATCTGCCCGCCGGTGCGAAAGGGTTCATAAACAAGCCGGTTGTGGCCGATGATGTGCTTCAAACAGTTGGCAAGGTATTCAAAGGAGTCCAGTGATGGCGGGTATAAGCGAAAAACAGAAGGATGCACTCATAGAGGTGATTAATATCGCTTTTTCCCGTTCCGGGGCCTCGCTCTCAGAATTGACAGGTCACCGAGTGATCCTGAAAGTCCCTGTCATTTATGTCAAGCCCATTGAGGAGCTTCAAGCGACCTTGGAAAATCTATTTATGGAAAAGGTGGCTGCAATCCATCAGGTCTTCGCAGGAAAAATATCCGGGGATGCCTTGCTCATGCTGAACCAGGAATCGGCCGTATATCTGACCGATCTCCTGGCCGAAGGGGCAGCAAAGAAAGATCTGCTATCCGAATCGAATCGAGAGGTCCTCAACGAGGTGGGAAATATTCTCCTGAATGCCTGTCTTGGCACCTTCGGGAACATCCTTAAGGTGCAAATGAGCTTTGCCGTATCCCGGGTTCGCGTGGAGTCGGTACAACAATTGGTCGGCTCTCTTCTCATTGGCGATCAAGATATGCGGTATGCCCTGATCATCACCACAGAGTTTCATGTCCGGGAGGGTGACGTCAAAGGATATCTGGTCATTGTATTAGGGGTTTCTTCCCTGGATCTATTGCTTCAGGCGGTGGATGAGCTGGGATAGTGGGGGAGGGACGTTCTTGATTTATTGACTTTCAGACAGTATTTCCTCTATATCCTCTTGTCCCAAAAGTTTCTGCCCGCGCAAAATTGCCCTGCTCACGGCTGACGGGCTGACACCGAGTTCTTCGGCAATGGAGACGGAGGGAAACCCCAGCTTACGCGCTCCCACGTAGCAGAGAACCGCACGTGCCCGCGAAATGCCGGCAACTTTGCTTCCAGATTTCAAGTCTTCTATCTCCAGACCGAAATGAGCACCGATTCTCTCAACCAATTGCGGCAGATCTATTCCCCTCTGCCTCAGTCGGGACTTCCGCTCCCAATCCTCGCCGGCTTCTTTCAATATGCGCTCAACAAATTCGGATCCGCCAAGGATCCGTTCGTCAGCCCTCACCTTTTCACCCGAGCCCCGCAATTCTTTCAGGTTTTTCCATCCCCCCACGGAGCGAAGCAATCCACCGCCCGCCAGTTCCGGGCTTCTCCCTTTTTCGGCCCCTTGGGCAACAAAGGAAAGGTATTGATGTTTTGCGTGTCTTTTGGTGGTTCCAAAATATCCCAGTACATAGTTTCTGTCTTGCCAGGCTTTTTCCATTTTACCCATCAACACGGAATGACCTGCGTAAGGGTAGGATTCCAGGTCCACGAGATTTTTTACGAGTCCGGCACGAAGTGGGTTGAGATGGATATACCTCACAAGCTCTTTCAAATAGGCATCTTCCTCACATAGAATCGATTTGTAACGGTTCTGAAAAAGATGCCCATGACGATGGTGGCGCCTGTTGAAGGTCACAGCATAACCCGTTAGAACCCGCCTCATCACATGGGCAATGGGATACTCGCCCGTCCTGAAAAGAAAATGTCCATGATTGCCAAGCAACGACCATGAATAGCAGGGAGTGGCGGTTTCCAGCAAGATACCGCCAAGCCGATCGAGAAAGGACTCCCGATCCTCATCGTCCCGGAAAATCACCATTCTTTCGATTCCACGAATGATGATGTGGTGGAGCGCCCCAGGGGCGTCTATTCGTGATTGACGTGGCATTCTTTTCTTTTTAACAAAAAAAATTCTTCATGTCAATATATCAAGAACGTCCCCATTTTCCACGGAATTCCAGGCGATCCTGGAACGCCCCCCCGATTCACAAATCGTCTTGACATACCATTTCTTACGTATATAATATGCGTAAAAGCTGGAAGGAGGCTCATACATGAAAACGGCAACAGTTGGGGAAATTCAGAAGAACTTTGCCAGGGTATTGAAAAATATTTGGTCTGGTGAAGAAATAACCGTCACAAGAAGAGGGAAACCGGTTGCAAAAATAGCAGCGTTGGGGCCAAGAGATGAAATTGACTGGCCGGACTTTTACGATGAGGCCATCAGGCTTGAGGGAAAATCACTGGCAGGAATCGTTGCTGAAGGAAGAGAGGATAGGTTTTAAATGCTTTACGTAGATACCAGTGTAATTGTCAAACTGTACATAAAAGAAGAATATTCTCTTGAAATCTCCCGGTGGATAAAACAAAATAATGAAGCTATTCCTCTAACCCGTTTTCATGAGCTGGAATTCACAAATGCTATCTATTTGAAGCAGTTCAGGGCAGAAATGACAAATGAACAGGCCCTGCTTGTTCTATCCAAACTCGATGAGCATCAAAGAAGAGGTGTATATTATCGGCCGCAGATAAATTGGACAGACGCCATTAACTTCGCTCTCGATCTATCCCAAAGCCACACGAAAACCACCGGTTCAAGGTCGCTTGATATTTTACATGTTGCTTCGGCTCTGGCTCTCGATGCAAACAGGTTTCTGACCCTTGATCAACGGCAAGCCGCATTGGCAGCGTTAGCGGGCCTGACAATTGAAAACAGCGGACGGGGGGAGGGACGTTCTTGATTTATTGACTTTCAGACAGTATTTCCTCTATATCCTTTTGTCCGTTAAAGAAGAATTGGAAAAATAGGCAGTTTTTGGCATGACATTAAATATTGGCGGATGTGCCATGCTGGGGTCATACACGCAACCCAGCATTGTGACGGCCATCAAATTGGGATGACTTGCATAATACCTGAACCCTGACTGCCGAAAATATGGAAAATGGTATTCGCAGGTTCGCATTCAACACCGAACCCGTAAACGGTACGGTGTTTCGCACAGGCCGTTATAGGAGACAACTATATGACTGTCATGAAACAAAAACCTAGTATTCAAAATACAATATTATTGCTTCTGATGATCATTGCTGTATTCTCCACAGGAATTTATAGCTTCATGTGGGTATACCAGGAATATAGTCAATTTAAGAAAG
Organism: Desulfobacteraceae bacterium; assembly: GCA_016844935.1. GTDB lineage: Bacteria > Desulfobacterota > DSM-4660 > Desulfatiglandales > Desulfatiglandaceae > NaphS2. The sequence continues at coordinate 14,425 of JAERTK010000032.1, forward strand.
AATCAGCAGTTGTGAAGGAAGAATTTCTTAACTCCAATAAGGCAAGAGTTAAGAATGAAGTTGAAAGAGCCGTTAAGTATGTTGAGTACAAACAATCACAAGCCGAAACGAGGCTGAAAGAATCAATAAAGTCAAGGGTGTATGAAGCCTTCAATATTGCCACCAATATATACAACCAAAATCATGGTCTGAAAAACGATGATGAAATAAAGAAAATGATTAAGGACTCGCTCCGGCCTATCATCTTTAATAATGGGCGGGGGTATTTTTTCGCTACAAATTTTGACGGCATTTCGGAATTGTTTGTTGACCATCCTGAACTGGAGGGAACAGACTTGATAAATGTCAAAGATTCGGGCGGAAGATTCGTCGTCCGAGACCAGATTGAAATAGCCAAGGACTCAGACGAAGGCTTTTATCGTTACACCTGGACAAAACCCAACGTGGAGGGGAAAAGTTTCCCCAAGATTGCATTTATAAAACATTTTGCCCCCTATGATTGGTTTATAGGCACCGGTGAGTATCTTGACGATGTTGAAAACGATATTAAGCAGGAAATTATTCAAAGGCTTAGGACCATTAGATTCGGCAATAACGACATATTATTTGCCGGGACCTGGGAAGGTTTCAGTGTTTTTGGTGCAAGGAAGAAACCATATAGAAGAAAGAGTTTATATAACATCACCGATATCAACGGCAAAAAATTCATTCAGGAACTCATTTCCAATGCAAAAAAAGGTGGGGGCTTCACAAGCTACATTTCAGGCAAAGAATACAGCCAGCGGCAAAAAGTTAAAATCAGCTACTCAGATGCTATAGATGACTGGCAATGGTACATAGGAGCCGGCTTCTTTGCCACAGACATTGACGCTTTAATTGAGAGTAAAAGGACTGAATTAAAGGAGAATATTAAAAATTTTATACTAAAGGCGCTTCTTGTATTTGTTGCCCTGCTCTTATTCATTCTTTTAATGATAAAATCTGTTTTTAATAGAATCAGAACCAACTTTGAGAGTTTTCTCCATTTCTTCAGCGAAGCCTCAGCGAAATTCTCTGAAATTGATGTACCCTCCCAACATTACAAGGAATTCCAGCAATTAGCGAATGCAGCTAATCAGATGAGTCTTGGTCGCAAACAGGCGGAGGAGGCCTTGGCAAAAAGCGAAAAGCGGTTTAGAGAAATGTTTGAACAGTCTCCATTTGGCATTGCGTTAATTGGCTCATTAACCGGACACATATATGCGCTCAATCCAAGATTTGCGGAGATTGCCGGAAGGACAATAGAAGAGATGAAGGGTGGAGATTGGATGAGCATCACGCATCCTGACGATGTGCAGGAAGATTTGGATAATATGGCTTTATTGAATGCCGGGAAGATAAATGGCTTCAATATGGAAAAACGATATATCCGTCCGGACGGTTCTCACGTCTGGATCAATATGACCATCGCTCCTGTGGCGGTAGAGGACAAAACCCACCCGCGCCACCTGTGTATGATTGATGACATCACCGCACGAAAGGAGGCTCAAGAAGAAAGAAATCAACTCCAGAACAAGCTCCAACGTTCTCAAAAAATGGAAGCCATGGGGCTCATGGCGGGTGGTGTCGCACACGACCTGAATAACATCCTCTCAGGGATTGTAAGTTATCCTGAACTGCTTCTGATGGATTTGCCTGAAGAGAGCCCGCTCAGGAATCCCATAAAGACAATCCAGGAGTCCGGAATGCGGGCAGCCGATGTTGTGGAGGACCTGTTAACCATCGCCAGAGGGGTGGCAAGCAGCAAGGAAGTCCTGAACCTCAATGCCGTGGTCGAGGAATACCTGGATTCTGCCGAACAACAAAAGCTCGAAAAAGTCCATCCCATGAGTACTTTCGAAACTGAGCTTGATTCCCAATTGCTAAATATCACCGGTTCAGCTTCTCACATCAAGAAGATCCTGATGAATCTGGTTGTAAACGCATCAGAGGCCATTGAGGGCAGCGGTACAGTTATGATATCCACGGTGAATCAATATTTAGATGAGCCTTTGAAAGGGTATGA
>JAERTK010000033.1 GCA_016844935.1 Desulfobacteraceae bacterium
TGTATCTAGGTGTCTGGGCTGTTCAAGCTGTGTGGTTGGTTGCAAAAACTGGCACGATTTGCCGGCTGATAGCCCAGGACGCGTAAGACTGATGGATTGGAGTTTTGGCAGCTACCCTCAAGCTGAACGTTGGATGCTGCCGATACCCTGCATGCATTGCAGCCACCCGCCCTGTGTTGCTGTTTGCCGGTTCGAGGCCTGTAAAAAGGATGAAGACGGTGTCGTGGTCATAGAACCCCAGAAATGCGTGGGGTGTGAATTGTGTGTTGTTGCCTGTCCCTATGGCGCGCGCTATTTTCGCCCGGACACCAATCGAGCAGATGGGTGCGATTTTTGCCGGGACCGATTTGTCGATGGGAAAAATCCATTATGCGTGGATGCGTGCCCCGGCCAAGCCCTTGTTTCTGGCGATTTGAATGACTCGGAAAGTGACATATCCCGCTTGGTTAAGGAAACCAAAGCCAAACCAATCCTGACCAAGTACAAGACAAAACCCAACGTATACTATTCCGGGCTACGCCAAACGGCGATTAGCCATTTGGAATTGGTAAACGGGATAAGGTTTACCACAGTCCCTAAAAATGATCAGAGTTGAGCGTCAATTATCTGAGGAAATCCATCATAATCTATCAAAAGAAGGAACTTTGCTATTTGAATCCCCACCATCCCTAACTTTCTCACTACCAACAGCTAAATTGTGTCAATCCAAAAGAATAACTAACTGTAATAATAAAAGTAATCGAATTTTACGGTGGTTTTTTCTTCTTACTGTAGTACATTCAATATGATCAAAAAAGCAATATTAATGCAAAAGTAGAAAAGGAGCCGATTGCAAAATTCGCGAAAAATGGCAAAACATGTTCTGGGTGAGTATTCCCACGCATTCCGGCAGTCCATTCCTGATTAAAGAGGAGAAAATAGTATGATTATCATCGGCGAAAAAATAAACGGGACCCGTGAAACGGTGGGAAAAGCGATCCGGGATCGAAACACCGAAATGATTCAAGCCCTGGCAATGGCCCAGGTTGAAGGGGGCGCCGATTATCTGGATGTGAATGCGGGCACGCACCCCCAGGAAGAGCCCCGGGATATGGCCTGGCTGGTGGAAACCATTCAGTCCGTTACGAAAACCCGACTTTGTCTCGACAGTCCGAATCCACAGGCCCTTTTAAGCGGCATTCAATCGGCGACACGTCTCCCCATGATCAATTCGGTCAGCGGCGAGCGCAAGCGCATTGAAGAGGTTTTGCCCATTGCATGCGAACACGGCACGGACCTGGCGCTCCTGGCACTCGATGACAACGGCGTTCCGGAGACCACCGGGGAACGATTGGATATTGTGGGCCGGCTGATATCCATGGCGCGGGAAGGTGGATTAAGGGATGATCAGCTTTTTGTGGATCCCCTTATCACCACCATCGCCACCAGGGGCGACAGCGGTCGCATGGCCCTCGAAACCATTCGAGAGATCAGGGCCCAGTTTCCGGAGGTTCACATCATTTGCGGCCTCAGCAATATCTCCTTCGGCCAACCGTCGCGCACGCTCATTAACCAGGTGTTTGCCGCCCTGGCCATGGAAGCGGGCCTGGACAGCGCCATTATGGATCCCGCGGATCGGGGGCTTCGAAACATCATTTACGGTACGGACCTGGTGCTGGGCGCGGACCCGGACTGCCTGCGGTATAACCAGGCCCATCGGTCGGGGGTTATCGGCACTCCAAAGGGATTGCCGGATGCGGATGCAGACGCCATATCCGATGCTTTTGACCGTCTGAAAAGCGCATTGTCACAGGCGAACCTGGTTTCAGGCCCGAAGGCGGCGACTTCGGGTGCGGTAGATCCCACCCGCTTGCCTGAAGAAGAGGGGGTTCCCGATCCTGAATCGCAACCCTCTGAAGCGTATGGGCAGGCTCTTGTGGAACTGGTAACGTCTCTGGTGGAAATGAAGAGAGACCGGGTGCTGGAACTCACCGAAAGCCTGATTAAGCACAATGCAGACCCCATGGAAATTCTTGATGCGTCAAAACGGGCCATGGGTGAAGTGGGCCGGTTGTTTGAAGAAGAGACCTATTTCATTCCCGAATTGATCCTGGCGGGCAGGATGTTGAAGGATATTGCCGACCGGGTGAAGCCCCTTTTGACGTCGGACGTGAAGAGCGAAAAAAAGGGCCGTGTGCTCATTGGAACGGTTGCGGGGGATATTCATGATATCGGTAAGGATATTGTGACGACCATGCTGGATGTGAACGGCTATGAGGTGCTGGATCTGGGTGTGGATGTGCCCGTGGAACGGTTTGTGGAAGCGGTCCGAACATTTAAGCCCCGAGTGGTGGGACTCAGCGGATTTTTGACGCTGGTTTACGATGCCATGAAAGAGACGATTCAAGCCATCCGGGACGAAAGCCCGGACGACATTGCTATCATGATCGGCGGCGGCCAGATTGATAAACAGGTGATGGCCTATACCGGTGCGGACGGCTTTGGGCGCGATGCCATGGAAGCGGTCAAGTTCTGCCGGAAATGGATTTAGGTGTTTCAAGCTTAAGATGATCAAAGGATTGAAATAATGGAAATATCGAATGTAGAGAAATATCAGGAACGGGAAAAACGTCTGCTGGATGCCATTGCATTGAAAGAGCCGGATCGTGTGCCGATTGTTCCCTTGTTTGCGTTTTTCAATTGCTACTACAGCGGCATTTCCCCACGGGAAGCCTATACGGTTCCGGAAAAAGCGGTGGAAGCCTGGCGAAAGACCATTGATGATTTTGCGCCCGATGCCACCTACAGCGTCAACTTCACGATTTATTCCATGGATGAGGTGTTGTCCGGTTTGGATTTCAAAGCCATGAAATGGCCCGGTCACGGGGTTCCCGACGATCAGTCGTTCCAGTTCGTGGAAGCGGAGTACATGAAAGAGGATGAATACGAAGACTTGTTTTCAAACCCCGGGGATTTTTTTCTGCGCAAGATTCTTCCCCGTCTCGCAGGGAATCTCGGGGGGCTTGCAAAACTGCCCCCGCTGGAGACGGCGGCCTTGGGTTATGTCTGGCCGTCGGTGCTGCCGGCCCTGGCCGACCCCGATATTGTGAAGGCGTTGGAGACGCTTCTTGAGACCTCCCGAAAGCAGGTGGCCTGGGCCAAAACCTTTGGGGCATTTGCTAAAGAATTAAAGGATTCCGGCTTCCCTTCCATCAAAGAACAAACCGTGTTGGCGCCTTACGATTTGGTGGCCGATAATCTTCGCGGGACGGCCGGGGCGGCCATGGACCTGCTCCTGCAACCCGAAAATTTAAAGCGGGCGGTGAATCAACTGGCCCCTTTCATGAGTCGGCTCGGTGTTAACGGCGCAAAAGCGAAGGGAAACCCCCGTGTTTTCATCCCCCTTCACAAAGGCACAGACAGTTTTATGAGCCTGAAGCAATTCGAGGAATTCTACTGGCCGAGCCTGCAACAGCTCATCCTGGACCTGGTGGAAGGCGGTTGTACCCCCTATCTGCTGATCGAAGGGTTGTACAATACCCGGCTGGAGGTCATCCGAGACGTTCCCAAAGGGAAATGCATATATCATTTTGAGGGTACGGATCTGATACAGGCCAAAAAAGTACTGGGGGACACGGTCTGCCTCATGGGAAACATGCCCAACTCCCTGCTGGCAACGGGCACGGTTGACCAGGTGAGGGATCACACCAAGATGCTCATCGACAACTGCGGTACGGATGGCGGGTACATCATGAGCGGCGGCGCCCTGATTGATCATGCAAAGCCCGAAAACGTGGATGCCTGGGTGACCACCACCAAGGACTATGGCAGGTATCAATAGGATTTGTTCTTGTTTTGCATCAGAACAAGATGTTTCATAAAACAAATGTGTATCAATTCTTAATGAGACTTATTAAACATCTGTAAATAAAGTACTTATTCTGCAACTTGCGGGCTTCCTGTTTCAAAGTCCGGTGATTTTCTTGAGACAGTATGGCTCCGTCATGATGGGCGATTCCCCGCCTAAATATCTGATAATTAAATGAATGTCCTGTGTGTGACCACCTCCGGCATATTGTTGGCACACAAACTGCTTGAATTTTATTGGAGTGTAAATACTATTCATTTATTTAACCCAGGTCCAGTGTAGCATGAATGACTAAAGGGAGGATGCATTAGATTATGGCAAAGGAAGGTTATAGAAAGGTTCACGTTTACAAGTGCCCATGCGGTTATGGTTACGAACCGGAAAAGGGATGTAAAGAGGCGGGCGTTGAACCGGGAGTTCCATTTGAGGCGCTCCCCGACCGGCTCACCTGTCCAAGGTGCCAGCGGGCAAAAATCCATTTTAGAGAGAAACGGTTTTCGGTTAAGGCATAGGGTTTTTTTCAGTGTGTTCTTTTCTTGGCCATTTCAAGTTAATCTAAAACAAGGTGGATTTCTCCACGAAGGGAGAATATCAGCCAGGGAGGCAAATATGGAAAAGGACGTGAAAATTAAAGAAATAAAGCCTTTGGATATCAAAAGCGTAACCACCTGTGACGCTACGGCCCAAATGCTTAAAAAGGCTGAAAAGGACGGTGTCGAAACGGCACATCACCGTGCGGCGTCAATGAAGGCTTGCCCTATCGGTGCTGTTTCAGCCTGTTGCAAGCACTGCTCCATGGGACCCTGTCGATTGAATTCCAAGGACCCTTACGGAAAGGTGGGGGTATGCGGTGCGACCATCGATACCATTCAGTCCCGTAACTTTGGAAGAATGGTTGCCACCGGAACAGCGGCACACACGGATCACGGCATGAGTATGCTGGAGCTGTTCAAAGAGGTGGTGAACGGTCATATCAAAGAGTATTCTATAAAGGATCCCATTAAATTGGAAGAGGTTGCCGCCAGTTTGGGAATCGAGGTGGAAGACCGGGAGATCAAGGATATCGCCATGGATCTTCACAAGGAGCTGGAGCGGACCTACACCCAGGTGGAAGGGGAGATCCCTTTTGCCAAAAGAGTCCCCGAAAAAACCCTGGAGACATGGAGAAAGCACAATGTGGTGCCAAGGGGGGCCATGCGCGAAATCATGGAATTGATGCATCGAACCCACATGGGTGTGGATCAGCATTACGAGAACATCACCAATCAATGCAGCCGAACTGCATTGGCGGATGGCTGGGGTGGTTCCATGGTGGCCACTGAAATATCGGACATCCTCTTCGGTACGCCAACGCCGGTACCCGGTGATGTGAATATGGGATGCCTCAGGGAAAATGAAGTGAACATTGTTATTCACGGTCATGAACCCAATCTGTTTGAGTCCGTGCTGGCATCGGTCGACGACCCGAAGCTCCTGAAAACTGCTGAAGATGCGGGGGCTGAAGGGATCAATTTGGTCGGCATGTGCTGCTCCGGGGCTGAAATGCTTTCCCGACATGGTGTTCCCCATGCGGGCAACTTCATGAGCACGGAAACCATCCTGGTGACCGGCGCCGTGGATGCCATGGGCGTTGACGTGCAGTGTATTAAACAGGGCCTTGCCCAGGTAGCTGACTGTTATGGAACAAAACTCTTTACCACCAATCCCAGATGCCGCATTGAAGGGGTGGACCATATTTCGTTTGTTGAGCATGACCCCAGGGCATGCACGGATGCCATTGTCAAAGGTGCCATTGACCGGTTCAAAAACCGGAAAGTGCCCATCGAGATTCCCAACATCAAGAACTCCGGTATTCACGGTTTTTCCATGGAATACATCAACTACATGCTGGGTGGAACCTTCAGGGGTTCCTATAAACCTTTAAATGAGAATATTATCAACGGGCGGATCAGGGGCGTAGCCGGCGTGGTGGGCTGCACCAACCCAAGGGTCAAACAGGATTGGGTCCACGTGGAACTGGTAAAAGAACTGATCCGGAATGATGTGCTGGTGGTGCAGACCGGATGTTCACAGATCGCCCTGGCAAAGGCCGGCTTATACCGGCCCGAGGCTGCTGCCATGGCGGGTCCCGGACTCAGTGAAGTCTGTGAGACGGTGGGCATGCCGCCTGTTCTGGGTTTAGGCTCATGCGCGGATAACAGCCGAATTCTCACCGCCTGCTCCGAAATGGTCCGAACGGGGGGTCTGGGAGAGAGCCTGGCGGATCTTCCCGTGGCCGGTGCCGCTCCCGAGTGGATGAGTGAAAAGGCCATCGCCATCGGGCAGTATTTTGTGGCATCGGGGGTGTATACGGTTTTCGGCGTCACCTATCCCATCATAGAAGGGACCAAATTTTATGAGCATCTTTTTGGTGGACTGGAAGAGATGGGCTTCGGAAAGTGGGGGTTTACGGCGGATCCTTATGAAATGGCCCGCATGATGATTGCCCACATTGACAAAAAGAGAAAGGCATTGGGTATCGACAGGGCCAGAGAACGTGTCATGATGGACATGGCCGACAGGCAGAAGCTTGAAGCGGCCTAATTATTGAGGTGTAAGGTATAAGGTATAAGGCGTAAGGTTTTAGCCCATGCTTTTTAACAAGGGGCGACCGGATGCCTTATGCCTGAAATCTTACGCCTTCTATCCGAAAATCGAGGAAAGCATGAAGCAGACGGCCGGTTTATACCATGAAAAGACCAGTTATGACCGGTCGAAAATGGGCGGGCATATCCTGGACTGGCAGAACCAGCCGGAAACTTTAAAGCGCTATGAGGGGCGGGAAACCGTTGCCATGCCGCGTGAAATGCCGCTTCCCGGGGAGGACCTTCTCTCCCTGTACGAAGGTCCCTGCAAAACCCGTATCAGCAATGGGGGTTTTGGCCTGGCGGAACTCTCCAAAATTCTGCTTTTGACTTACACTCTAACTTCTCAATCACGTCATGCCAACGGCATGTTCTACTATCGAAGCGCTGCTTCGGCGGGTGCCCTTTACCCAACGGAAATCTACGTGATGTCCCACGGTGTAGGGGGTCTCGATCACGGCATCTATCATTTCTCTATTCATGATCACAGCCTGGTGAAGTTACGCGACGGCCGTTTTTCAGGTGCCGTGAACCGGTTTGTCAATGATCGCGCTTCAGCCGGCTCGCCGCTTGCGTTTTTCCTGACAGCCATTTTTGCAAGAAGTGCATGGAAGTACGGGAATCGCTCTTACCGTTACCATTTGCTGGATACGGGCCATGTGCTTGAAAATCTTCATCTGTCGCTCAAGGCGCTGGGTTACCCATTTGAAAACACGTTTGATTTTGAAGATCAAAGGGTCAATCATCTGCTCGGTTTGGATGAAGAACGTGAAGTGGCACTGGCGGTCTGCCGGGTCGGGGGGAAACTTGATTCTCCCGAGGTATTTGATCCTCCGGTTATTGAGGATTTACCTGAAACGGTCAAAAAGGCGAGTCAAGTTTCCCCCCGTGAGATCGAAGCGCCTCTGGTCCGAGCAGCTCACAATGCAGGATATGACCTTAATTCAGGCGAAACGGACTTGAATATGTGTCAGGATCTGGGAATCATTCCAAAAACCCGGATTCCGGTTTTTCCAGAGTCCCGTCCTGAGCCGGATTTGCTTTATCCGGAAGCGGTTTTCCGCAGAAGATCCAGCAGAAATTTCGTTGCCGAAACCCTGCCCGTTTCTCATTTGTATGCATTGCTCAATGTTATCATCGAAACAGATTGCGGCGGCATGGATCCATATGCCCACAGTATTTGCAGCGGGGTTTTAACCAGCGATGTAGAATCCCTCGGGGACGGATTCTACCTGGTGGATGAAAAAAAGGCCCCTTTGAGCCTGGTAAAGCCCGGTGATTTAACCGGTGCCATGTCCCGTATTTGTCTGGATCAGGGGTGGATGGCGGGGGCGTCTCTTCATTTTATGTTTATGACCAATATGGCGTTATTGGAAGGTGCATGGGGCCCCAGGGGGTATCGATACGCCATGATGACCGCCGGCCTTATGGGGGAACGGCTTTACCTGGCCGCCTCGGCTCTGGGCCTGGGTTGCTGCGGTATCGGCGCTTTTTATGATGGGGAAGCGTCCCGATTGTTGGGGCTCAACGAAACATCCCGTATCCTTTACGTGGTATCTCTGGGTATCCTTAAATCCATGAGAAAAAGAGATGCCTTACAGTGACAGATCGCACAATGGCGTGCGGATTGAACCTATTCGGGAAAGGAATCAAAAAAATGCTTTTAAAAGGGAAGGTCTTGTTTTCGTTGGTGTCAGCCCTCATGGTTGCGCCCGCGGGATCGGGTGCACAAGCCCCTGTTGAAAAGGCGACACTGGCGGGCGGTTGTTTCTGGTGTATGGTGCATCCCTTTGAAAATCTGGAAGGCGTGCTGGAGGTGAAGTCGGGCTATACGGGGGGGCACATGGAAAACCCCTCCTACCGGGATGTGGTTTCCGGAAAGACTGGCCATGTGGAAGCGGTTCAGATTACCTTTGACCCCTCTAAAACGTCATATTCTGAAATCCTGGATCTGTTCTGGCGACAAATTGATCCCACGGATCCGGGGGGGCAGTTCGTAGACCGGGGTAACCAATATGCCACCGCCATCTTTTATCATTCCGAAGCACAGAAGCGCGCCGCAATAAAATCCAGGGACCTTCTGGACCGATCCGGCACCTATGATAAGTCCATTGTGACCGAGATCAGACCTTTTTCCAGGTTTTACGACGCGGAACCGTATCACCAGGATTACCACAAAAAGAATCCAATGGGTTACCGGCAGTATAGAATCGGTTCCGGTCGCGACCCGTACCTGTCTCGAATATGGAAGGGAAAACCCCCCAAAGCGGCGGTATGGAAACGGGCCGCATACCGGAAGAAAACCGATGATGAACTCAGAAACATGCTGACCCCGCTTCAGTATCGGGTGACCCAAAAAGACGGCACCGAACCGCCGTTTGATAATGCCTATTGGAATAACAAAGATCAAGGGATATACGTTGATGTGGTTTCGGGAGAGCCGCTCTTCAGTTCCCTCGACAAGTATGAATCCGGGACGGGCTGGCCCAGTTTCACAAAGCCGCTGGTACCGGAAAATATTGTTTTAAAAGAGGACCGGAGCCTTTTTTCCGTAAGGACCGAAGTGCGGAGCCGTCACGGGGATTCCCACCTCGGTCACCTGTTTCCGGATGGACCGCCGCCCAAAGGGCATCGTTACTGTATGAACTCCGCTGCCCTTCGTTTTGTGGCTGAAGAGGATCTGGTTAAGGAAGGGTATGATGAATATGCGAAACTTTTTGGGGATTGATGTCTAGATATCCAGCGATGCCACCAGAAAAGTGTGATCCGACGGTTTTTCCATCCCCCGGACGCCGGTGTCGATCCAGACGTCCCTTGATTTTTCCGCCATGGGCGCTGTCCCCAGGATGTAATCGATGCGCCAGCCCATATTTCGCTTGAAGCCGTTGGGGATCCTGTAATCCCAAAAGGTATAGCGGTCGCCGTCTGTGGTGTGTTTTCGAAAGATATCCACCAATCCCCATTTGAAAAATTCTTCCATGAGTGCCTGTTCCTCGGGATGAAACCCCACGCCTCCCCTGAATCCATCAGGATCGTACACGTCCCGGTCTTCCATGGCCACATTGAAATCTCCGGCCACCAGAAGGGGCGCATGGGGTTCATACCGGTTGGAAATATGATCATGAAGCGATCGAAGCCATTTCAGCTTGTACTGAAATTTGTCCGATTCCACCTGGAAGCCCTGGGGAACGTAGACGTTTATGATGGGAATGCCGTCCACGGTGCCACTGATGAATCGTGCCTGTTCATCTCCCCCTTCAAAAAGATCTAGCGCCGGGTTTTTAAGCGGTGATCTGCTGAGTATGGCCACGCCGTTGTACGATTTCTGGCCCCTGAACGCCGCACGGTAGCCACACCGTTCCAGGGGTTCCACCGGAAAGTCCTGGTCCTGCACTTTGGTCTCTTGAAGGCACAAAACATCCGGACTTTCCCGTTTCAACCAATGGAGCAGGATCGGCATCCTGGCCCGTATGGAGTTGGTGTTGAACGTTGCGAATTTCATATTTTTAAAATCTCCTGATGGCCGTCTTTTGCGGTTTGGGAAGCCTTGGCTAAACAGGTTGCCCTGCGGATTTAATTGTCCTATACTATAGCATGCAGGGGGCGGTATTGACAATGATTGCCATAGTCACTTTATTTTTGGGGTTTTGTAGTTTGAACGAAGTGTTCCATGAGACACTTCTGGTCCAAATGGTAAAATGAGACAATACCATGGCGGACAATTATGATATCAGCCGGTTACAATGTACTGATCAGACATGAGACATTTTTGTATCAGAATATCCTGACGGGTGTGTTTCTTCCTCTTGAAGCTGTTTTTCTCCAGGAGCTCTAAAGAACCGATCATCAAAGCCTTTTGGCTTTTGTGATTTATTTATTTCATTTTGGCATAGAATATGCTTGGTAGTGTTAAGATTTTGGGTTTTTTGGATACCATATATTATTGAATGAATGTTCGACGGAATGGTTCATGCGGTCGATACTCAGAGAAAGGAGGTGTTACAATGGGAGATTGGAAATGCAAAGAATGCGGTTATACACTTAAATCGGATGCGCCGCCGGAAAAATGTCCGTCTTGTGACAAGAAATGTGAATTCGTCGATACCACATGCTATGTTCCTGACTGTGGAAGTACCGGTCAGGATCCAAGGCTTTAGACGGAAAAATAATGGAGGATTACACATGTCCAAGAAAAAGTATCAGGTAAGGGCTGAATGCCCCCAGTGTGCATGCGGGGATGTGAGCTTTCTGGGACCGGAGAAATTGAGGGAAAAGTTTATCGGGGACGAAAAAGAGATTGATATCCTGTGCCCCCTTTGTGGAACGAAGCATAAGGGAGAACTTGTCGCCGAGGAAGATTAAGTGGGGAGGTTTTTGATGGGAAAAGCACTTATTGTGTATGCCAGCAGATCCGGCGAAACAAAAAGAATCGCAGATTTGATTGCTGAAGGGATTCGCATTCAAGGTTCGGAAGCATCAGTTGTCGATGCCACCAAGGTGAAAAAGGTTGATGGTCTGGAGGGCTATGACGCTTATATTTTCGGATCAGCAACTTACCATGGTGAAATGATGCAGGCCATGAAAACCATGCTGTTTCTGGGGGATAAGACGGGTCTTGAAGGCAAGGTCGGGGGATCTTTCGGTGCTTTCGGATGGAGCGGTGAGGCCCCCGGCAGAATCTTTGACACCATGAAGAATGTCCTCAAAATGGATATGGTGAATGGTCCTTTAATGCTAAAGTCCGCTTTGTTGGGAGGCGGGACCGAAATGGCACAGGGCTATGGCAAGGATATTGCCAAAAAACTCTAATGGGATAGACTTAAGGAGATAAATTGTATGGAAAAATATGTTTGTTCGGTATGTGGATATGTTTACGACCCTGAGGAAGGTGATTCAGATAACGGCGTGGCAGCTGGAACCGCATTCGCTGATCTTCCAGATGACTGGACCTGCCCGGTTTGTGGGGCGGAGAAAGATCAGTTCGAGCCGGAATAGGTCATTCGCAGGAAGGACGGGTTATGAACCGGGAAAGCATCATCTTCAAATGTCACCGGTGCGGTACGAAAAACCGGGTACCCAAAACCCGGGTCGGCGAAAGGCCGGTGTGCGGAAAATGTAAAGCACCTTTGTCCACCGGTACCGCGGCCCACAAGCCCATTGATGTGACGGACAAGACATTTCATTCGGAGATCCTTGCTTTTCCGGGTCCCGCCCTGGTCGATTGCTGGGCCCCGTGGTGCGGACCCTGCCGTACGGTGGGTCCTGTAATCGAACAACTGGCGTCTGAGTATGCAGGGCGTGTTAAAATCGTCAAACTGAACGTGGATGAAAACCAACAGACCGCCGCCAGGTATTCCATCAGAAGCATTCCAACCATGCTTTTGTTTAACCAGGGGGATCTTGTTAACACACTGGTGGGTGCCCTCCCCAAAGGGGAGATCGCGTCGCATTTAAATTCGCTCTTGAATTAAACTCTTTTTTTTGAAAATGGGGGAAACGTATGTCTTTTGAATCATTTGAGGATATTGTCCAGTTTGCCATGGGCAAAGAGAAAGAAGCCGTTGATTTCTATTCAGGTCTGGCGGAAAATGCCGTTTTTTCAGGAGCCAAAGAGACTCTGGAAGATTTTGCGGCGGAAGAGCAGAAACATTACGACATGCTTGAAAATCTGGGGAAGGGTGAACAGCCGCTGGGAGATTATAAGTTTGAATGGATCCCCGACATCAAGAGGAGCAACTATCTGGTGAATGTGGATGATCCAAATGATATGGGTTATGCGGAACTTCTCAGACTGGCCATGAAGCGGGAAGAAAAGGCTCTCGAACTGTACAACGAGTTGCTGAAAAAAGCGGAAAAGGAAGAATTTAAAAATATTTTCAAGATGTTATGTCAGGAAGAAGCCAAGCATAAACTTGCTCTTGAAACCCTGTATGATGATTATATGGCGGAGCAGGGAGACTAGGTGACAAATTGTGAGAGATGACGAATTTTGTGAAGTTACCGAGTGTTCCTGGCCGGAAAAAGAAGTGTTCTGATTGTCTTCAATGCCAGATGTGTGGTGAGACCAGATGTCGTATCTGCAGGAAAAGCGAACATAAAGAATCATCTTCCGGGTTGGGTACGGCGTTCACCCATGGAGAATATCTGGCATGGAGAAAGAAAAGAAGGGAAGAGAAAGAGAGGGACTCAATGCCTGATTCAGTAAAGCTCTATACGCTCAGTACCTGTGGCCACTGCAAGTCAACCAAGACGTTTTTAAACGAATGCGAGGTAAAGTACGATTTTACCGATGTTGACCTGTTTCATGGTGATGAAAGAGCCGCAATCCTGGAAGATGTGAAAAAATGGAATCCAAGCTGCTCATTCCCCACCATCATTATCGGAGACAAGGTCATTGTGGGATATAAAGAAGACCAAATCAGGGAGGCTTTGGGGTTATGAGCGAGGTGGAGAAGTTTTATGGGTTATTGAAGAAAGCACAGGAGCCCAAGGGGTTTTACTTCAGCAATGACAAAGAAATGGTTTTCAGCCTGATTCAAGGACTTCTCGACAACAAGAATCGTTATGGTTACATGTGCTGCCCATGCAGGCTGGCTTCCGGGGATCGGGAAAAAGACAAGGATATTATGTGCCCCTGTGATTACCGGGAAGCGGATTTTCAAAAATATGGAAGCTGTTATTGTAATCTGTATGTGTCGAAGGAGTGGAATGAGGGGAAAATTCCCCATGAGTATGTTCCTGAAAGTAGACCTCCTTCCTTCTGAGTATCGGCATGGAAACCCATAACGACTTGCCTGGAAAGGAATTTTGATATGTTTGTCCTCGGTTTGCAGGGCAGCCCAAGGGCCAAAGGTAACACCACCACCCTTTTGTCAGCTTTTTTAGACGAGGTCCGGAAGCGGGGAGGGCGTGTTGTTACCCTGGATGCAACCAAGATGAAAGTACTGCCGTGCCTGGGGTGCGGGACCTGTGAGAGGAAGGGGTACTGTCCTCAGGATGACGATATGCAGGCGGCTTATCCCCTCCTGCGAAAGGCGGATCTGACGGTGCTGGCAACGCCCATCTATTTTTATGGGGCCACTGCGCAGATGAAGGCTTTTATTGATCGATCCCAGGCGCTTTGGTCCAGGAAATATGCACTGGATCTGGAAGATCCGGGGCGAAAATGGCGAAAAGGGTTTTTGCTGGCCGTGGGTGCCACAAAAGGGAAGAATCTTTTTGACGGCACCATTCTGACGGCCAGGTATTTCTTCGATGCCGTGGGTGCCGGTTTTGAAGGAACCCTGGGGTACAGGCATCTGGATAAAGCGGGGGACATATTAAAGCATCCCACGGCTCTGGCAGAGGCCGGGGAGAAGGCAGGGGAATTGGCAGCGCCTTTATTAAAACGGAAAAAGGTTCTTTTTGCGTGCCGGGAGAATGCCTGCCGAAGCCAGATGGCGGCGGCCTTTACCCGGCAATTGGCCGGCGACCGGTTTGAAGTTGAAAGCGCCGGGAGTGCCCCGACCCGGGAAATCAATCCCGTGATGGAGGAAGTCATGGCGGAAAAGGGTGTTGATATGGCCTATTTAAAGCCTTGCGCCATCTCGGAACTGCCCGATGACTGGCGACCGGATGCGGTGGTTTCCATGGGGTGTGAGGTTGCATGCCCCACGTTTCCAGGCGCCGATACGGAGGATTGGGATTTGCCGGATCCCTCGAAAGAGTCCATGGATTTTATGCGGAATGTTCGGGATCAGGTGGAAAAACGGGTTGAAGATTTTATTTTAAAATAGCTGTCAGCGGTACGGGCCGTTTTTCCACTGGTTCAGGGCTTCTTTTCAGTGGTCATGCTCACTTGCCCGAGCGCTATTTCCATCATGCGGATACAGGCCTTCAGTCGCTGGGTATTCTGCATAATGGCTGGAAAACCGTCCCCTTGGGATGCAAGGCGCTCGGCATTTTGAGCCAGGGTTTCCACGCCCTGACGTATTTTTTCTATTCTTTCTGTTTCCAAAGGATATTCCTCGTTTTCAGTGTATTTTTCTCAAGTCCTTGAACCTTCTCGCTTTAACTTCGTAGCGGGGGAGCGATCCCAGCGGGTGGACTTCGATGGCGTAACCTAAGTTTGTGTTTAGCCTTAACGCATTGGACAACCGTCCCAGGATTGCTTCTTCATTGGATTCGGCGTCCGGCAGCAGTTCAATTTTAAGCGTAATCTTTTCATTGTCGCCGATCCGCTCAACAGTTACTTCGTATTCATCGGACAGCTCGGAAAACCCCCGAACCACTTCCTCGATGGCTGTGGGCGAAAGCAATACCCCCTTAACCTTGGTGATGTCGTCCGAACGGCCCTGAACCCCCCCTTTGATGAGCCGGTAGGTGCGACCGCAGGGGCAAGGATCCTGTTGCCATTCAATGATATCCTTGGAGTCGAAACGGATGCAGGGCTGGGCAAACCGGTCAAAGGCCGTGATGATCATCTTGCCTTTCCTGCCCGGTTCCGTGATCAATTTTCCGGTGTCCACGTCCTCAATTTCCACCAGAAACAGCCCTTCGTTTACGTGAAGCCCGCCTGGCTGCTCGGTGCACTCGTAGCTCCAGGCGCCGATTTCGGTGGCGCCCGCGTGATCATAGACCTTGGCCCCCCAGGCATCTTCCAGCCTTTTTTTAGTTGCGGGGATGGACGCTCCCGGTTCTCCGGCACAGGTGATGCGGGAAATGGGTAGGGTTTCCGGATTTATACCCAGTCGATTTCGGGCCACATCCGCCATGTTGAGTAGATACGTGGGGGTGCCCATCATGGCTGTGGTTTGGAGTTCCTGCATTTTAAGGACCCGTGATGCCGTGTCCAGGACGCCACCCGGAACCACTTCACATCCCAGTCTTTCAACGGCATAGTGGGCCGCCCAGAAAGCCACGAAAACATTGTAGCCGAAGGGAATGAACACCCGGTCCCTTGCGCGGTACCCCTGGGACCAGAGGATGTAGCACCAGGATTCGGACCACCATTCCCAGTCGGCCCAGGAGTCGGCCTGGTAAACCGGTTTTCCCGTGGTCCCGGAGGTCTGGCGGAATTCAGCCACCTCTTCAAGGGGCTGGCAGAGGAGTCGGCCGTAGGGGAAGGGCTCGCCCTCCTGACCTTCCTTGAGCCGGGCCTTGTCCATTTTAGGCACTTTCGAGATGTCATCCCAGGTCTTTATGTCCCCCGGTTCAAGGCCTGCTTGCTGGTAAACTTCCCGGTAGTAGGGAGAGCGCTCAAAAGCCCAGGAGATCATGTTCTGGAATTTTTTCAGTTGAATGGCCTTGAGCGCTTCCGGGTCAAGGGTTTCCAGGTATGGATTCCAGTATGGGGTTTTCACGGCTTGTACATCCTCCAGAGTTAAAGATTAATACATGAGTCTGGGCAGCCAGAGGGTGATCTGGGGAACCGCGATCAGAAAAATGGTTCCGATGATCAGGGCGATCAGAAATGGGAGTACCCCCTTGAAGATGGTTTCAAGGCGAATATCTTTGGCAATGCCCGCCACCACATATACATTGATGCCCACCGGTGGTGTGATAACCCCCATCTGGGTTACCAGAACGATAATGATACCGAACCATATGGGGTCATAGCCGAGGTTAAGGATAATGGGATAGAAGATGGGAATGGTCAGCATGATCAGCGCCAGCGCATCGATGAAGCACCCCCCGATGAGGTAGACCAGCATGATCATGAGAACAATGGCGAAAGCGGGCATGTTGAGTTCAGCCACCCAGCTGGCCACATTAAAGGGAATGCGGCTGATGGCCAGGAAGTGGCCGAAAACAGTGGCCCCGGCAATGAGCAGAAGCACCATGCAGGAGGTCCTGAGCGTTTCATTGATGGATTTCACAAATCCTTTCCAGGAAAGCTGTTTACGCAGAACCGCCACCAGCAGAACAGACGCGGATCCCACACCACCTGCTTCGGTGGGGGTGAAAATGCCCGTAAACAGCCCCCCCATGACCAGCAGGAAAACCACCAGCGTTTCACCGATGTTGCTCAGCGAACGAAATTTCTCTCCCCATGTAAATTTGTCCCCGGCAGGTCCCTGAAGGGGGTACTTCCAACAGTAGACGGAAATGGCCACCGCAAAAAGGAAAGTGATGAAAATCGCCGGTACAATGCCGGCCACAAACAGTGCACCGATGGATTGTTCCGTCAGAATGCCATAGACGATCAACACGACGCTGGGGGGCATGAGCATGCCTAACCCTCCCCCGCTGGCAACCGAACCGCTGGCCAGCTCCGGTGCGTATTTGTACCGTTTCATTTCGGGCAAGCCCACGGTTGCCATGGTGGCGGCGGTTGCGGGAGAAGAGCCGCTCACGGCTCCGAATGCGGTGCAGGCACAAACGGTGGTAGTTGCAAGACCGCCACGGTAGGAACCCACAAAATGATAGGCCGTGTCATAGAGCCTTCGGCTGATACCCGCATTAAAGGCCAGCTGACCCATGAAAACGAACATGGGAATAATGGTGAGACCATAGGATGAGTAGACTTCATAGAAGTCCCGGGATAGAAGCTTGAGGCCTGCGGCGCCAGATACCAGATAACTGAAACCCACATAACCCACCATGGTCATGACATAAGCCACCGGCATTCTCGAGAAGAACACCAGGATCAATACAACGATTCCGATAACGCCAACCAGTGTAGGATTCATTTTTTACCAAAAAGTTTTCGAATGTTATTATGTATTTGAGGAATGACGGCCAAACCCAGCACACCGAATGCAACAGCGACCACGTAAACAAAAATATAATTGGGAAATTCAAGGCTCATGGAGACTTCGCCGGTTTTTTTCATGGATGCCCCATAAAGTACGCATTGCCAGCAGATAAGGGCAAACAGGGTCAGGGACAGAAATCCGGTAATGGTGTCAATCAGGGCTTGGGAACGTTCGCTGAGGAGCCGAACCACCAGGTCTACCCCCACATGGCCGTTTTCCACATGGGTCATGGGCATGGCACAGGCGAGCAGAATGGTGGCCATAAAACTGACCAGTTCAACAGCACCGAAAATGGGGTGTCCAAAATAGCGGGTGATGACATCCAGGGTGGTGATGGTCATCATGCCCACCAATGCCACGCCGCCCAGATTCTTGACCCAGTCCACCAGTTTATAGATCAAGCGATTCATGGTTTCCAAAAGTTTTCTCCCGGATATTTAAGGGATTGGGGTGAATTCCCGCCGGAAGCATATGGGCGGGAATCCGTGCCTGAAAATACTGCCCGAAAGACAGTTTAGTCGGTGTATTTTTTGAGAGTCGATTCCGTAAAGGTGACCAGTTCTTTGCCGGGTAACCCTTTTTTCTCCACAGCCGCCGCATACTCACCGATCACCGGCGTAACGGTCTTTTTCCATTTCGCCCCTTCTTCGGGGGAGAGGGGAATGATTTTCCCGCCTTTTTCCAACAGAAAAGCCTTGCCCGCAGCGTCGCTTTCATCCCAGGCCTTACCGTGTTTGGCAATCCATTCCTTGTTGATCTGCTGGATGGTGGCTTGGACGTCTTTGGGCAGTGAATTCCATTTATCCTTGTTCATGACCACGTAGAAGGTGGATGTGTAGGCAATGGGTAAATCCAGGGTGCAGTAATCAACCACCTCGGCCATTTTCCATCCTTTGTTGACTTCAAGGGGATAGAGCCCCCCGTCAACCACCCCTTTTTGAAGGGCCTGATACAGTTCGGGCATGGGCATGGCGACAGGTGTTCCGCCAAGCGCTTTAACCACTTTAGCAGATGTGCCGTGAGAACGGATTTTAACGCCTTTTAAGTCTGCCATGGTTTTCACCGGTTTCTTTCGCGTAAAGAGGAGTCCGGGTCCATGGGCGTGGAGGTACATCACTTCAGTGTCTTTCAGTTCTTCGGGGTCAAATTTATTGTATACGTCGTTGGCGACTTTGGTGGCCACGACGCCGGATGGGTAGCCCAAGGGAAGGTCCACCACTTCCATGACGGGAAAGCGGCCCCGGGTGTAGGCAAAAAGGCAGAAGCCGATATCGCTCATGCCCTGCACAACGCCATCATAATTCTGTTTGGCTTTGGTCAGGGTTTGACCGGGAAAGTATTGTACTTTAACCTGGCCGTTGGTTCTTTTTTCAACTTCCTTGCACCACTCAGCCGCCAGTTTGGACTGAATATGGGTGGGTGGGAAAAAATTGCTGTAAGTCAGGGTAACGGGTTTGGCTTGAGCCTGAATGGGGGAAAGACAAAGCGACAAGGCAAAAACAATGGCAACAAACAAACAGGACAAAAATGATTTTTTCATGTTCAAACGCTCCTTTTATGGATTTAAAGCAACCGTTAAATGCCGGAAAAACGCCAGTGATTTTATCACCCCCTTTATTTGATGAAGATTTGATTGGGTATGATGGGCCTCACACGTATTCAAAAATCAGCGTTTTCCAAAGAAAATGATAACCTGATTTATCCACCGGGGATCTTATTCAGTGACAGTTGAAGCAGTCTCTCAGTTTTGATCTGAGACGCTCCCGCATGTCCCCGGGTATTTCTTCCCGGGCGCCCTCCCTGCAAAGGGCGATGGTTTTCTTGAGTGCCTCAAAACAATCCCGGCATTCGGGGCATTCCATGAGGTGCTGCTCAATCTGCAGGCAGGCGCCACGTCCCAGTTCTCCGTCCAGGTATTCGGAGATCCTCTCAAAATTCTTTTCGCAGTTCTCCTTCATGTGCTTTTTCCCTCCTGGTAAGAGCGGGAAATCTTTTCACGCAGGGCCAGTCGCGCCCGGTGTAGTCGGGTTTTCACAGATTCGATGCTGATTCCCAGGATCTCGGCGGTTTCTTTGGTGCTGAACCCTTCAATGTCCCTGAGATTGAACACCAGTTTGTATTTATGGGGAAGGGCTCTAATGGAATTATTGATCACGGTGTTCATTTCCGCTTGTATCACTTTATCCGACGGGTCATCGGACCAGTCGGGAATGTCGTAGGTCTCCTGGACTCCGTCCGTGTTGATAAAAGAATCCAGGGAAAGCTCATGATCCGGTTCACACTTTTTCTTTCTTCGCTTGCGAATGCAAGCTGTGGCCGCAATTTTAAACAGCCAGTTTTTCAGCTTTGTCTCTTCCCTGAAAGTGTTTAAATACCGGAAGGCATTGAGAAAGGTATCCTGCGTAATATCCTCCGCGTCCTGAAATTGACCACACATCTTGAGACCGAAGTTGAAGATTCGGTTCTCATACCGATCCACGATGGCTTCCATGGCTTCCATGGATCCTTCCTTGAATTGTTCGATCAGCTGGTGGTCCGTTATGTCTGTGGCAACGGTTGTCACATTACCTCATTTAGAGCCGTTCAGGGTTAAGAGGTTACAAAAGGATTACTCATTTTTGATAAAATCCCGCACCTTTTGAAATGAAAATCATATGGGAGTATCCTACACATTAGATATTCAATAGAAAAGAATATTCTGACTACCCCCCCTCAAGGGGCGGAAAAAATACCAGTTTATCCCCAGGCTCAAGTCTTTGATCCAAAGTACCGTGACGTCCGTTAATCATGGTGACCACCATGAAATCCGAAGGAACTTGGAGCTTTTTCAGAACGGATCCCACTGTAGAGTCATCGGGAACCCTCAGCGTTCCTCCGGTTGACAGGTGCGCTGTGAACCGCTTCAATGATGCATACCCTTTGGCCTCGATGATCATCTTTTCTCGCCCTCGTTTACAGCTTTCACTATGCGTAATAAATAACCTATATCATATTTAAATTGCAAGGAAAATGAATATCTGTTATGTTCGAAACAAATGGATGAGAGAGGGCGTTTTATAATGGGTTATATGGGCAGGATCCTGAGGGTTGATCTGGGAAATCGCACCGTTTTGTATGAGCCTTTGAACCGGCGATGGGCTCGGGATTTTATCGGCGGCAGGGGCTTAGGCATGCGATATCTATTTGAGGAGGTGGACCCGAATTGTGATCCCATGGGACCCGATAATAAGCTGATCATGATGACGGGACCGCTCACCGGTACCAAAGCGCCCACCGGCGCACGCTATATGGTGATGACAAAGTCCCCCCTGACAGGGGCCGTTACCTGCTCCAATTCAGGGGGGCATTTCCCTGCAATGCTCAAGAAAACAGGTATTGACGGCATCATATTTGAGGGTTGTTCCGAAGATCCCGTCTATCTTCATGTCACCGAAAAAGGCGCTGTACTAAGGCCTGCCGGGCCTCTATGGGGAAAAGATACCCACCAGACCACGGATCTTTTGAAGAAGGAGACCGATAAAAAGGCAAGGGTTGCCTGCATCGGGCCTGCCGGCGAGAAAGGGGTCCTGTTTGCCGGCATCATGAACGACAAGGATCGTGCTGCCGGCCGGTCGGGCGTGGGAACCGTCATGGGCGCCAAAAGACTGAAGGCGGTGGTGGTGGTGGGTGATTTGGAAGTGCCGCTGGCGGATAAGGCTACGTTTCAATCCCTTGCGAAAACCTATGTTGCGAAATTTAAAGAGAGCTTTAAAGACCAGCCGCCACCTCTTCGGACTTATGGTACCGCCATTACGATTATCGGTACACAGAACGCTGGCGTTTTCCCTACCCGGAATTTCCAGCAGGGCACTTTTGAAAAATGGGAGGAGATTGGTGGAGAAGCGCTCACCGAAAAATTTCTGGTGAAACCTGCCGCTTGTTTCAGTTGTCCCATCGCATGTGGCCGAGTGACCCGGATTACGGAAGGCCCCTATCAGGGAGAAGGAGAAGGCCCGGAATACGAGACCGTCTATGCGCTCGGAAGCAATTGCGGTGTTGGGGACCTGGCGGCGCTCACCAAGGCCAATTACATCTGCAATGAAATGGGTATGGACACCATCAGCATGGGCTCTACGGTGGCTTGCGCCATGGAGATGTACGAAAAGGGTATTTTGAGTGAAGCCCAAATCGGACGTCCCCTGCCCTTTGGTGATGCAGAAGGGTTGGTGGAAATGTGTCGGAAAACGGCTGCCATGGAGGGTTTTGGCAAGGAGTTGGCCATGGGGAGTCTCAGGCTGGCCACCGCCCATGGATGCCCGGAGCTGGCCGTTGTCTCCAAGGGACAGGAATTTGCCGGCTATGACCCGAGGGGCGAAAAGGGCATGGGGCTTGCCTATGCCACCAGCAACATCGGCGCCACCCATATGCGGGGGGATCCGGCTTACATCGAACTGCTCGGGGTACCCACCCTCGTTGATCCCCTGGCGCTGGACGGCAAGGCCCAACTGGTCAAAGACTGGCAGGATGTATTTGCGCTCATCGATTCCGCGGGGCTTTGTGTGTTCTTCTCCGTTCGAAATCTGGTGACCCCTACGAAAGACATCCGACCTGACGGCTTGTTAAAGCTTCTCAATGCCGCCACCGGTGCAGCGTACGACGTGGATGAACTGGTGCGGGCGGGGGAGCGGATCATCAGTCTGGAGCGGCTTTTTCTCAAAAGGGCGGGATTCGGTGCCAAAGACGATGCCCTACCCAAACGGATCACCTCGGAACCGCTTCCGGACGGGCCCGCAAAAGGGCAAGTTTGCGAACTGGATCGAATGCTGCCTGAATACTACACCCTTCGCGGGTGGACCGATGATGGCTGTCCAGGGGCTGAAACCCTAAAAACCCTGACTCTTGACACTCTGTGATGTCCGTATCTTGGATACCTCAATGAACTGAACCCACTTAAATCCCAAAACTAACAGGATAACCAAATGAAGAAACTCATTATTACGGTTGCGCCAACCGGCTCAATTCCCACAAAAAAGAAAAATCCACATGTTCCCATTACCCCTTCGGAGATCATTGAAACCGGTATCCGTTGCGAGTCAGCAGGCGCATCCATTATCCATGTTCATGCCAGAAATCTCAAAGACGAATCCCCGTCCACCGACTATGGTCTCTTTGAAGAAATCTATAAGGGCCTAAAGGAAAAAACCAATCTCATCATTCAGATTTCAACCGGTGGCCGGGCAGGGATGACCTATGAAGCTCGCTGTGAGCGGCTTCGCCTCAGGCCCGAGATGGCCAGCTTGACCACCGGTTCCGTCAATTTTCCCACATCGGTTTACGAAAACAGTCCGGATCTTATAAAATCCCTGGCAAGCGATATGATGAAATACGGCATCAAGCCTGAAATGGAAATATTTGATCTGGGTATGATCAACAATGCCGTTTTGCTCATAAAGAAGGGGCTTGCGGTTCCGCCTCTTCATTTTGATTTTGTCATGGGCCTACAAGGCGCAATGCCCGCCACCGTTGAAAATCTGGTCTTTTTGAAAAATACCATCCCCTGTGACGCCACCTGGACCGTAGCGGGTGTGGGGCCGGCCCAGCTTTCCATGGGGGCGCATGCCATACTGATGGGGGGGCACGTTCGGGTGGGTCTTGAAGACAATATTTATTACAAAAAGGGGCAACCGGCAAGAAATGAAGACCTGGTGGATCGCATGGTCCGTTTAAGCCATGAGTTTGGCCGGGATGTGGCCACACCGGATGATGCCAGAGATATCCTCAGTCTCAGGTGAAGATTTAGAGTCCCAGATATGCCCGCCTGATATCTTCATCTTTGGCCAGGTCGTCTGAAGGGCCGCTGCGGGTGATTCGGCCGCTCTCAAGGATATAGGCCCGCTCGGAATGCTTCAGGGCTTGTTCCACATTTTGTTCAACCAGCAAGATGGTGGTTTCACTGGACAATGCATCCAGGACCTTGAAAATATCTTTGGTGATCAGTGGTGCCAGACCCAGGGACAACTCGTCGATGAAGAGCATACGGGGGCGGCTCATAAGTGCCCGTCCGATTGCCAGCATTTGCTGTTCACCGCCGCTGAGGGTGCCGGCGGCCTGGTGTTTCCGCTCCGCCAGTATGGGGAACAATTGAATGATGTGCGCCCGGGTCCGGTCCTTATCTTTTCGGCCCCGTTTGGGATAGGCCCCGATCTCAAGATTTTCCCATACGGTCATGTCTCGATAGACCCTCCTTCCTTCAGGGACCAGTGCTAACCCTTCGCGTATGATCTGATAGGCTTTCAAGCCTGTAATGAGACGGTCTGCAAAGTGAATTTTACCTATGTTAGAGGGCAGGGCGCCCATGATTGAGAGCAGAAGGGTGGATTTTCCGGCGCCGTTGCTGCCAAGTATCGCCACTTTTTCCCCCTCGGCGACCTGGAGGGAGATGTCCCAGAGGATCTGGGTTTCGCCTCGAAAGACATGTAAATTTGATAGCTTCAACAGGTTTTTCATGTTTGCCTCTATTCTCCCAGATAAGCCTTGATCACTTGAGGGTCGCTCACGACTTCTTCCGGGGTCCCTTCCATGAGATTCGCGCCCTGGTCCAGGACGATGACTCGGTCAGCCGCCTTCATGATGGCCCCCATGACATGTTCGATCCAGAAAATGGTCAACCCGAGACGATCCCTGAGGTCCTGGATCAGTTCAACCGCTTCCTGGATTTCCTGGGAATTGAGCCCCCCCAGGACTTCGTCCAACAGCAGAATGTTGGGTTTTGTGGCCAATGCCCGGGCCATTTCCAGCCTTTTTTTCTCAATGAGGTTCAGGCCTTTGGCAAGGGTTTCGCTGTGGGTATGAAGCCCCACATGTTTGAGAACCGCCAAGGCGGGTTCATGCCAGTTGCCGTGCTCGGATTGTCTGGGGCTATTGATCACCGAAACCGCCACGTTTTCCAGACAGGTCATTTCCGGAAACGGCCGGGTGACCTGAAATGTTCTGGCAATGCCCTGACGGCAGGTGCGGTTGGCGCTGTGCCCGGTGATGTCCGTGCCGTTAAATATTACGTGCCCGGAAGTGGGTTTGAATGCGCCGGCGATCACATTGAAAAGTGTGGTTTTGCCGGCCCCGTTGGGACCGATCAAACCCGCTATTTCGCCGCTGTTCAGGACAAAATCCACACGATTCAACGCCAGAACACCGCCAAATTTTTTCCATAGGCCGTGGCCCTCAAGCAATGCCAAAATATCACCTCCTTTTGATGATCCCCACCAGCCCCTTGGGAAAGAACCTCGCCATGAGAAGGGCTACCAGCCCGAACACCAAAACATGGTATTCACCATATGCGCGAATATATTCGGAGAGCACTTCCAGGGCAAAAGCGCCGATGATGGGTCCCACAAACGAACCCATGCCGCCGATCACGGTCATGGACAGTACCAGGAACTGCTGGTTCAATGAAGGGATCTCTGGGGTGACCAGTAGCAGATAGTGGCCGTACAGCCCACCGGCAAGGCCCGCCAGAGCACTGGAAACTGTAAAGGCCAGGACACGAACCCTGACCACATTGACGCCAAGGGATGCCGCGGCTCGCTCGTCGTTCTGAACGGCCCTGAAATTGAGTCCCACATTGGAGTGGATGAGTTTGTAAAGGATTATCAAGGTGAGCAGTGCCCCTGCCAGGAAAATATAGAAATAACCGATTTTCGAATAGTTGGAAAGAAGTCCGGGCACCTGCAACCCCATGGTGCCCCGGGTGATTTCGTATTCGTTCGTGATAACGATGTGGAGAATTTCTGAAAACCCGAGGGTTGTGAGCGATAGGTAGATGCCCCCCATCCTCAAGCAGAGTACGCCCACGGCCAGTCCCAGAACTCCGGCAACCAGAACCCCCAGTGTCACGCCGACCCAGGGATTGATGCCCAATTTCGCTGAAAGGATGCCGGTGGTGTAGGCCCCGATGCCTGCAAAGGCGGCATGGGCAAAGGAGACCTGTCCCGTATATCCGGCCAGAAGGTTCCAACTGGATGCCATCATGACGTAAAAGAGGCAGAGGATCACCACATGGAGATTGTAGTCATCCAGAAACATCGGCAGAAAGCAGAATAGGCCTGCAATCAGGATTAAAATGGTATAAAACGGTTTGTCTTTCAACAAAAGTCCTCCAGCCAGGATAAGAGGGATCAGCTTTCTCGCCGGCCGAAAAGGCCCACCGGTCGGATGGTCAGCACCAGAATTAAAATGATAAACCCGAACACATGTTTGTAACCCGTGGATACAAAGGCGGCCCCGAAATTTTCCACCAGCCCCAGGGTAAGGCCCCCAACGATACACCCCCACATGGATCCCATTCCTCCCAGGACCACCACCACGAATGCCGTTAATGCGATGGGAACCCCTGATGTGGGGGTCACAGGAAAAACGGGGGCCAGGATGACGCCCGCAGCTCCCGCCAGGGCACATCCCAGACCGAAGCTGAACATATTCAGCCACCGGGTGTTGACGCCGTTTAATTCCGCCATTTCCCGATCCTGGCTGGTGGCGCGAATGATTTTTCCAAACCAGGTCTTTTTCAACATAATAAACACGGCCGCAATCACAACCACCCCTGCCACCAGGGCCGCCAGCCGCTGGTTGCCGTAGTAGAATTGGCCGAAGACATGGGTTGCCCCCTTGACCCAGCCGGGGGGTTTATTGGGATAGGGCCCGAATATGAACAGGTAGGCATTCTGCAGCACAATGGAAAGGATGAAGGTCAGGATCAGGGAATACATATCGTCGCCATAGGTGGGGCGAATCAGGGTGTATTCAATGAGAACGCCAAAAAGAAATACCAGACCCACTGCCACTGCCATTGAAATGTAGATGTTCCAGCCCAGGGCATCCGCAAAAAGGAAGCTGAAATAGCCGGCTAAAATATAGAGTTCACCATGTGCAAAGTTGACCACATTCATGATGCCCACGATCAGGGAAACGCCGAGGGCCGAAAGGGCATAAATTACGCCGATTACAATCCCGTTCATCAATGCCAGTGAAAACATTTCAACAACCCTTCATGGATTAAAGGTTTAGCATTTCCGAGGTTCAAAGGCTGCGCCAGCCCTGAACCTCAGAACAGTTACAACAGACCGCAAATATTGTCTATTTCATGAGTTTGCCCGTGGCACCTTCAGGGGGATAGAGAACCACCTGTTTTTTGTCCTGCCACTGGATCACGAGCATGGGGGGCATCCAGTGATGGTAGGAAGGCCCGCCTTTTTCCGTCCCGAACTTGACATTGCCCCGTGTGACCAGCAGATTGCTTTCCTCAAGGGCTTTGACAATTTTATCCGGATCAGTGGAGCCGGCCCGGTTGATGGCGTCGGCTGCGATGAGAACTGCGTCAAACATGGATCTGGATTTGTAATCGGTGGGCTTTTTTCCGAATTCTTTCACATAAGCTTCACGGAAATAAGTGGC
This sequence comes from Desulfobacteraceae bacterium, assembly GCA_016844935.1. GTDB lineage: Bacteria > Desulfobacterota > DSM-4660 > Desulfatiglandales > Desulfatiglandaceae > NaphS2. Next base: position 26,637 of record JAERTK010000033.1, read on the forward strand.
CAGTTTTGTGAGTTCCACCTTTTCGTGCATGGATGAAACAAAACATTCCAGGTTCCCGTAGTCCCCCACGTTTTTCCAGAAATTGGGCCAGAGGCTCGGAGGACCGGCACCGTCCAGAATGATGGCTTTGGGGGTGACTTTCATCTCACCGGCCTGGGCCACAAAATAATGAAGCCCCGTACCGTAAACAAAGGCCAGGATGACGTCCGGATCAAAGGCCTTGATCTTGGCCAGTTCCGTGTAATGATCCTGACCTTTTCGCTCGGTGACCAGGCTTTCGTTTTTAACGCCTGCCTTGTCCAGGGCCTTTTTGGTTAGAGCTGCAATGCCCAATCCCCAGTCGGTGTTTTCGGCGACAATGTAGACTTTTTTGAATTTTTCAAAAGCCACCCATTTGGCGATGGTGTGGTTCACGACACCTGAGTTGGAGGGACCGGCACGAAACACGAATTTATAGTTTTTGGCGGTAATGGGATCTGCCCAAGCTTCCGCTACAATAAAGGGCACCTTGAGTCGGTTGGCCACTTCAATTTCAGCCAAAGCAGCCGATGAATGGCTTTCGCCCAGAACCATGGCAACCTTATCACGGGTGACCAGTCTCTCAAAACCGGAAGCGGCTTTGTCGGGAGCGCCGGCCGTGTCTTCAAAAACGATTTGCAGTTTTTTGCCCAGAACCCCGCCTTTGCCGTTGATATAGTCCGTGGCCAGTTTGATTCCTTCATCAAAAGCTTTCCCCGTCGCGGCTGCCGTTCCCGTACGGGGACCTACCACGCCTACCTTGATGACGTCTCCGCAAAAACCGGGGTGCGCCATGAAGATCAGGCCCAATGCGAGAAAAAAACCACAAAATCCAAGCGTTAACTTCTTCATCATTTGATCCTCCCTTAAAAATTGATAATCTACCCGTTTCACGGTTGAAACGGGAATTTATGGCGAAGGTCTTTCAAGATCCTGCGCCCTTCAACACCTTTTCGAGTACGCCCTTAATGGCATCGACCACTTGATCCAGTTCCCGCCTCTTTATGATAAAGGGGGGACCCAGCATGATGGCATCTCCCGCCCCTTCTGCAAAACCGATACATTTGTAGGTAATGACACCTGCTTCCATGAGTGCATCAAACATTTTCTCCGCTATTTTACGTTCTCTGGGAAAGGGGGCGAGGGTTTCTTTGTCTTTCGTGAATTCTATGGCCCACATCATACCCATACCGCGAACTTCCGCCACATGGGGGTGGTCTGAAAGGCTTGCCAGGGCATTCCCCAGATATCCTCCCAATTCGTACGCCCGCCTTACAAGATCGTCTTTTTCAAGAATGTCCACCACGGCCAGGGCTGCGGCCGCGGCCACCGGGTGATGGGAAAAGGTGTGCCCATGGATGAAATTGCCGTTGTTTTTGCGCAGCAGGTCCAGATGTGAGCCCCCGCATCCCACTGCTGAAAGGGGTGCATACCCGCCGTTCAGCCCCTTGCCCAGAACCATCATATCGGGTTCGACATGGTAATGTTCGGTGCCGAACCATGTTCCGGATCGTCCCATACCGCACATGACCTCGTCCAGGATCAGCAAAACTCCGTGCTCCCGGCAGATGGCGGAGATGATACTGTAATACTCCCGTGGGGGGACCACGGCGCCGATGGTGGAGCCTAAAATGGTCTCTGCCAGGAAGGCCGAGATGGTGTTTTTGCCTTCAAGCCGGATGGCCTCATCCAGTGCATGGGCGCAACGGATTTGGCATTGGGGATAGGTAAGATGGTAATGGCAGCGAAGGCAGTAAGGCGGCGGGATGTGAATGGAAGGCGGCAGCATGGGAATAAAGGGATTTCGCATGCCCGGTTTTCCCGTTGCCGACAAAGCGCCCAGGGTGGAACCGTGGTAGGAATGCCAGCGTGAAATGACCCGATAACGGCCTGACTCCCCGCGGGCCAATTGAATTTGCCGTGCCAGTTTCATGGCGGTTTCAATGGCTTCGCATCCACTGGAACAGAAATAGAAGCGATCAATGGATAAGGGTGCATGAAAACTGAGACGCTTTGCAAGGGTTTCCACCGTTTCGGTGGTGAACATGGGGCCGTGTACGTAATCCAAACGACCGGCCTGTTCCGCCATGGCTTCCGCCACTTCCAGGCGGCCATGACCCACGTTGACGCAAATGGGTCCGCCGCTGGCGTCCAGATATCGTCTGCCCTCCTGATCGGTGATCCACACGCCTTTGGCGCTGACAGCCGTGGGCAGGGTGCGGTCAAGGCGCCTGTGAAACACAAAACTATTATCCATGGCCGGCCTCCTCATAGAAGCCCAGGGCTTGTGAAATTTTGAGTGCCATGGATTTAACGGTCGGTGCCAGTTTCAGGTGAATGTTCTCTTTTTCATATTGGGCTGCATTGACGGCCATGTTAAGGGCTGCCACCACTTTGCTATCCCGATTCCGGACAGGGGCCGCCACGGAGATGAGTTCCAGGGCCAGCTCTCCGTCATTGACCGCATAACCGTCTTGTCTGACCTTTTGCAGTATCTTTCTGAGGGTTTCTGTGGTCAGCACCGTACGGGAGGTCATGGGTGTTTTCGAGGATTGTTCGATAATTTTAATGGCCTGCTCCTCGGGTAGAAATGCCAGGAGCACACGACCCATGGATGTGCAGTACGCAGGCAGTTTTGAACCGATTTCAAGATTGATGGTCAGAATTTTCTGGGTTTTTATTCGGTCGATGTAAAGGATATCGGTCCCGTCCAGAATGGCCAGATTGAAGGTTTCACCATGGTCACGGCTGGCGCGCAACAGATAGGGGTGCGCGGTCTGCCAGAGATTAGAGGATTGAAAAGCGCCATACCCCAATGCCAGCACCTTTGGGGATACGCTGTAAGATTTCATATCGGGGTCCTTGTCCACATAGCCCAAGGATTCCAGGGTGAACAGGAATCGGTAAACCGTGGGGAGTGTCAGCGCCATGTCGGCTGCAATTCGACTGAGCGTAAGGGGCTCTCGGCTTTGGGCCAGCAGTTCAAGAATTTTCAAGCCCCGCGCCAGAGAATTAATATGATATCTTGTTTGGGTAGAATTTTGCATTGCGAAACCTTGTTTTGCACTATAAAATAAACAAGGCGCCTTTTCAAGAAAAAACATGGGTGTAAATCAAAAATTTCCTGAGATGATCAGATTGACTTGTATCAGGCCAGCGGCGGCGGGGGCGGCGGGAGTTCACCCCGCTCCAGGGCTTCACGGGCGGATTTTACCGGTATGGTTGCTTCACAGGGAACCCCCACCTGACACAACCCGCAGCCGTACCCCTCGAACTGGTAGGTTTTTGCCACATACTCTCTAGAACGCCCCAGATGCTGCCGACACTTTTCCTTGTCGTGGCCGGCTTCAGTGATGGCACGGGCCGGGCAGCGGTCAATGCATTTTCCGCAGGTCCCGTTGGCGAAAAAGAGGCAGTAGGCCCGATGATCCGCGTAGGGCCGCGGGGTTGGGTCAAGGGATATTCTGGCGATGACCGATCCCGCCCGCAGGGCTTTACCCTTCTGGGTGATCAGCCCATCGCACAGACCGAACGTGCCCAGACCGGCCGCATGGGCGGCATGGCGTTCAGACCATGAAGAGGCATAAGAGAACCGCTCCGACTTGACGATGGCCCAGTTGGGAACCAGCATGGGCGGAATGGCCATGTGCCCAGCATCTCCCAGGCGCTGAACCACGTGTTGGCGCAGGGCGACGTTGAACGCCTCGCCATAAACCCTGATTCTGGCCCATTGTTCAGCGGGATATTTTCTGGACCGGCGGTTTGCCTCCCGGACCAGCTTTCTCTGGGGCAGGACCCAACTGATGACGGTCAGTTCATCCGCTGCGGCGGTTTCCTTTGGGCAATGCTGGTTGAAGACCTCCCAGGGGGTCCAGTGAAAGGCTCCGATATATTCTTTGTATTGCTGCCAGATGGGGTCCGCCCCGGAGGCGAATCCCACCAGAACATCATCCCAGGCGGCTTCATCGGTTCCGTCTTCCATGGTGTTTCGGGGCGAATCAGCAATAAAGTCCCGGATGGTATTTTCAACCCAGGCAGCTGCATCCCGCGACATCTCTCCATTGTCCATGGTCACTCCTCTTCAATCACTTTTTTTTATCCCACGGGCTTTCACGCATGGGTTCAAAGAAAGGAGATTGTTTTGGCCCTTTTTTTAATTTTGTCATGGCTTCCCGGCTCAAACGTTCAATCATTTTCTGCGATTCAGGGGTGGTTTGGAAAGGACTCAATTTAACGGTGTTACATATCATATCGGATGCTTGATCGATGGATATCTTTTCAATATTGATTACCAGATCGTAAAGCCTTGAATCCCATGTGTCGAGATCATAAAGCTTCTGGCTCCATTTCCGTCTCTCTTCGTCAACCTCTTTAACCATTTTTTCAGCTTTCTTCTTTGACACCCCTTGCCGCTGCATCATGCATTCTATGCGATATTCCATATTGGCAATAATCCGAACTTTCAGAACATGCGGAGCATCCTTTAGAAAATATTGGCCTGCAAAACCGTGATAGACGACATTGTCCTTAATGATTTGAGTTAAAAAAGCGGCGCGAATAAAGTTGATGTACTTTTCCCTTCCAAAAGTGTAACGCTCGAAAAAAGATGGCGCATCACGTATAGAGCGTAAAAGCTTTATTTCGGGGATATTGTATTCATCCGTTATTTCTAAGAGGATTTCGCGAGAAATACATCTGTAACCAAGTTTTTCGGCCACTTTCTCAGCTACGATGCTGCCATGGGTGAATGAACCTCTTGAAATCGTGATAACAGACATGGCCCACCTCCTTATACGAATGAAAGGTTGATTATTAGGAAGATCGGTTTATCCTGAAGTAAACGACCCTGAATTGCTAAAGAATTTCCCCCTTTGATATTTTCCTTCATAATAAGTTGCCTGGCCCATCAGTGTCAATCCCAATGTTTCAAGTGGACCCCACACTACAGAGATGCTGCGAGGGGGTCAGGACACGGCGGGAAGGGAACTTGCGGAACGTATGGCGTATTCATATCCCTGTTCGCACAAAAACAGCTGACGTTTCAGAGCAAAATCCTGTTCCACCGTATCCCGCGTGACCAGGGAGTAGAAATGGGCCTGGTTTTCGCCGGGTTTGGGCCTGAGAATTCTCCCCAGGCGCTGGGCTTCCTCCTGCCGGGAACCGAAGGTCCCGGAGATCTGGATGGCCACGGCGGCATCGGGCAGATCCACCGCGAAATTGGCCACCTTGGAAACCGCCAGGGTGCTGATTTTTCCTTCCTTGAAATCTTCGTAGAGGCTGTCCCGTTTCTTCTGGGATGTGGACCCGGTGATCAAGGGGATATTTAAGCCTTTGGCGGCCTCCTTCAACTGATCGATATACATGCCGATCAACAGGATCTGTTTCCCCTTGTGTCGGGCCATGATCTCTCTCACCAGATCCTGTTTGGCGGGATTTTCCGAGGAAATCCGGAATTTTCTTCGCTTGTTGGCCACGGCATAATCCATGCGCAGGTTTTCGGGAAGGGGGATGCGGATTTCGCAGCACCGGGCCTTGGCGATCCACCCCTGTTGTTCCATCTCCTTCCAGGGGACATCCACTTTTTTGGGGCCGATCAGTGCAAACACATCCTCTTCCTTCCCGTCTTCCCGAACCAGCGTGGCAGTGAGCCCCAGGCGTCTCCTGGCCTGGAGGCCGGCGGTCACCTGAAAAACGGGGGCCGGCAGCATATGGACTTCGTCGTAGATGATCAACCCCCAGTTGCGGTCGTCAAACAGGGATAGGTGGGGGAAATCGCCCTCTTTATCCGGTCGATAGGTCATGATCTGATAGGTGGCAATGGTGATGGGACGGATTTCTTTGGTGTTTCCGCTGTATTCACCGATCTCTTCGTCCAAAAGATCGGTTTTGTCCATCAGTTCCTCTTTCCACTGGCGAATGGCGGTCACATTGGTGGTGAGGATCAGGGTAGAGGTTTGAAGCTGTGACATGCAGGAGATGCCCACAATGGTTTTTCCGGCACCGCACGGGAGCACGATGACCCCGGCGCCTCCCCGGTTTGCGCCGCCGGCGTGAAAAGCGTCTGCCGCCTGTTGCTGGTAGGCGCGAAAAGCAAATGAGGCACCCGAAAGGGTTTTTCCCCGTACGGAGAAATCAACCCGTGTCCCCTCAACGTAACCGGCCAGGTCTTCCGCCGGAAACCCGGCCTTGATGAGTTCCTGCTTGATCCTGCCCCGGTCAAAAGTCCTGATTTGAAATTCGGTTTTGGAGATACGCCTTTGCAGCAGATCTCCCATGGCAGGGGTATGGGCGATTTCCTCCGCCAGCATTTCGTCATCGGCTGAAATGAGAAGCCCTTTATCATGACGCGTCAACTTCAGGCGGCCGAACCTGGATGCGAAATCATCGATTTCCACCAGTACGTGTTCCGGAATGGGGTATTTGGTAAATTCGCCCAGGGCATCAATAATATTTTTTGCGGGAATGCCGGCGGCCCGGGCATTCCAGATGGAAAGGGGTGTGATGCGGTAGGTGTGAATGTGTTCGGGGGATTTAACCAGTTCCGCGAATCGAACCAGCTCGTTTCGAGCCGCCTCGTATCGGGGACTACCCACTTCCACTAAAATGGTGTGATCCCCTTGAACGATGAGGGGATTGGCGGGGTTGAAGTCGGTCATATCTGTTCCCGCAGCTGCGGTACGATGTAACCCAGTTTGACCAGGGCGGTCATGAATTGCTTCTCTTTTCCCGGCAGGATAACGATATGGTTTTCCCCGGCGGGTCGGCACAGTTTTGACAGCTTGGTATCGGATGAAACCAGTTTTTGAAGCACCGTGTCTTTGCATTTAATGAGGTGGGTTCTTCCTGCGTATTCAAGCCCGGTGGACCGCTTTTTCGCATCATTCAAAAGGGTCGTCACGGTTCCAGGAATGGGTTGGGCGGAGCGGGATTTCAGGAAGGTTTTAATCTCCTCGATGCGGGTCCCGTTTTGCGCCGCCTCAAGGAGGGTGCTTGTGGTCAGAACCCACAGTGCGGATGACTTTTTCTGGCAGATTTTTTCAAGGAAAAGCTTGTCTGCCGGCGACAGGGCCTGCGCGTCGGTCACCACCACATCATGATTGGGGAGAACCGTTAAAACCGAACGGATTTCGGCGGGCTCAGCCTCATAGGTATCCGCCACGTCCAAAGCGAAAGCCCCCAGGGGATTGATCCGGATGTACATGAGACCATCGTAACGGCTCAAATAGCCGGATATATAGTCGGCATCCCAGGCCCAGAGGTCGCCATAGTCGGAAAGGGCGCCGCTCGGATGGATATAGGCCACGTCGATGATCCCCGCTGTGGCGGCATATTCAAACAGGTATGCGAGCACATATCGCATTTTGATCATGGTGTGATCCGCATAATCATCCAGATGCCCGTAATGCGTATCTCCCACGTAAAGTTTCCACGCATACCGGGCCACCTCGAAATCAAGCCCCTTTGAATTCATAGAACGGATCAGTTCTTTCACCGAAAGCCATTTTCCGGGGGAGCACATCAAAAGCCCTTCATAAAGAAGCGGCCTTCGTGTGTGGGCGGCGTAAAGGGTTTTGCCCCGGGATGATTTCTGTCCTTTTACCTGGTCTACCCGGCTGAATTCATCCAGGAATTTGTTGTTCTGCCACCTGGACCAGGCGTCTTTGATTACTTGGGGATAATTTCCTTTGAGGGCTTTTTTCCCCTTGTTGGTGAGTTTGAGGGTGCTGCCATCCCCTTTCGCCAGTCCGGTACCCTGCAGCAGTACGGGCCAGGCAAACGCCTGGATGTGACCGATGTCTGAAAGGGTATCCTTGTCATACCAGTCCCCATCCTGCAGAAGCTCGCATAGTTTTTTCTGTGCGGCCAGTGTGGGGCGGCCGGTTTTGGCGCTCACTTTTATTTTGCCACCCTCCACCAGGCGAAGCACCGTTTCCAGATTGTTCAAAGCAATTGAGGCGGTATTGCGCACAAGGAGCTCTTGTTCCACCGTCTTTTCACGAATATCGAGAGGAATGGATTCAGGGAGGTTTACAAGGTATTTGATCTGATCCTTTTCAGGCTTATTGACAAATGTTTTTAGAGCGTTGCGTAAATCGGGTGGGACTGTCCGGCCCACAATAAACAGATCCACCAGATGCCCCTTGGCGCGCCATCCCATGCTTTTTCCCAGAGGGGCGGTCTGCCCGTGTTTGGCCTTGAACTGGGTCAGGTTCAGTTTTCCCCCAGAAGCGAAAACCGCTTCCCGAACGGCCGCTTTTTCAAGGTCATCCAGGTGATGGAAATGGGATTTCAGTTCGGCGCCCAACATGGTTTGACAGATGGCCTTGACGATTTCCGCTTTTCTGGTGGGAATTCTTGTGCAGACCAGTTTGCCCAATGCTTTCAGCGCATCTGCGCGATAACTTTCAAAGAGCGCTTCTTCCAAGGTTTTGTAAACAGGCTTCAAATGGTATGGCGACATAAAAAAACATCCATTTCATCTTAATTTTTTAAGTGAGGGGTGTGGTAAAAGAAAGGGGCAGAATAGAAAAAAGAAAAGGGGTTGTCAATCAGAGGAATTTCAGAAGATGGTGGTGTTTGGTTTATTGGTGTGCTGACTGATCGCGATGAAAGAAGTGAAGAAAAAGCTATAAATTGATGGAATTCTTAGTGAGGATCGTGTTAAAAACGCAGAGATCGACAGTAATTGTGCTGGCAACCACTGAAACATCAGAAATACGTTTTTTCTTTTTCAGGAACAAATGGGGTCTTCTGCTGACAAACATCTTGGCCCTAAGGGCCATAGAGAACGTCTTCGGCAGCGGTTTGTTAAATCTGGTCGCAGCGGGATGGCGGATTACGAGTTACTGGAACTGATGCTGACTTATTCCATTCCGCGCATTAACACGAAGCCTCTGGCAAAGGCATTGCTGCACCAATTTGGTACTTTGTTGTCTGTTTTGCAGCAACCCTATGAGCGTTTGACACGTGTGGAAGGCATCGGTCCTGCATCGGCTTTATTTTTGAAAGTCATTCACGCCATCCTGACACGAAGCATGGAGGCCGCCGTTGAAGATCAGACGCCGATTACCGGCCCGGAGGATATTTTTGCCTATATCCGACTTCATCTGGGGTCACGGGCCTGTGAATGCGTTTACGCGCTTTATCTCGATAATGGAAAAAAAGTGGTGCACCATTGTGAAGTCTCATCCGGTACCATTGATCGAACAGCTCTTTATCCAAGAGAAGTTCTTAAACCGGCATTACTGTACGATGCTGCCGGGTTGGTGCTGGTCCATAACCATCCGGACGGTCATCCTGTCCCATCTGAGGAAGATCACGAACTGACCCGAAAAATGGATTCCGTGGCTGGCACATTGGGCATCAATCTGATTGACCACATGATTGTCACCCGAACGCAGGCCTACAGCCTAAAAACGGGAAAGCTGCTATGAATGCCTTTACCGAGTTGAAAGACTTGTGCCCCAGTCTTGCTACCCATTTGGAAGAAGCCCAGGAGGCCATTGCGTCTTCCCCAAATGTGGCCCTAGAAAAACTGGCGGAATGGACGCATTTGTTGATTCAGGTGCTATTGGCCTTTGAGGGGATCGATGACATTCAAAAAGCAAATGCGTCATCCCGGATGAACAGGCTCACCAACCGAGGTTTTCTACCGACAGCGCTTCAGCCGTTTTTTCAAGTGTTGAACGCCGTTGAAACGCCATTTACAGCGCCCGAAAACGCTGCTCGGACAAGGGTCAAACGAAGTCTAAGAATAGCAGCGCGACTTGCCATCTGGTTTGTCAAATCCTATGGCCCTTATCTTCCCTCCACAATCTTGACCATTAAGGAAAATCAAGTCCTGATTGAAACAATCCGCCAATGCCCCCCATCCGATGCAGAGCGCCGTTCAGCCCGCAAGACGGCTCTGAGTCGCGCAAGCACCATGCAGCTGTCCGAAGATGAAACCCGGGTTATTATCGATTATCAGCTGAAGAAGGCGGGCTGGCAGGTTGACACGTGGTCGCTACGCCATTCCCTGGGTGCGCGTCCCGAAAAAAATACCAGTAAAGCCATTGCTGAATGGCCCAGCGAATCAGGACCGGCGGACTATGCTCTGTTTTGCGGGTTGGACTTCATCGGTGTGGTGGAAGCCAAGAAAATGGGCAAGGATGTGCTCTCCGATCTGCTTCAAAGCAAACGCTACAGCCGCGATGCTCGATTGGATGGCCAGGCCCGCTTCCCGGGCGGACCCTGGGACGAATATCGCGTACCGTTTCTTTTTTCCACCAATGCACGACCTTACCTGGAGCAGTTGAAGGAAAAATCAGGCATCTGGTTTCTTGATGTCCGTGAATCTACTAACCACCCGCGCCCTCTCCAAGGTTGGTATGCAGCCGAAGAGCTGGCTGATTATATGGCTCAGGACAAGGCATCCTCCCATACAAAACTGGACGAAGAACCCATGGACTATCTTGGGCTGCGTGGCTACCAGGAAAAGGCGGTCGAATTGGTCGAGACAGCCCTGGAAAAGGGACGTACCAAGTTACTGGTGGCCATGGCCACCGGTACCGGGAAGACCCGGCTGGCCATCGCGTTGATCTACCGCCTGATCAAATCCGGCCGATTCCGGCGCATCCTCTTCGTGGTAGACCGTAAGGCCCTGGGTGAACAGGCCGGCGACAACTTCAAAGAGACCCGTCTCGAAGAACTCAAAACCTTTGATCAGATTTACGATCTCAAGGAAGTGGATAAAATTGAGATCGAGTCCACTACCAAAGTCAATATTGCCACGGTTCAGGGTCTCATGCGGGCCATCATGACGCCTTCGGAAAAACGCCCATCCCCCAGTGTCGGCCGGTACGATTGCATCATTGTGGATGAAGCCCACCGCGGCTATACTCTGGACCGTGAACTGGGTGAAGATGAACTGCCCTATCGCGACCAGAGCGACTACTTGAGCAAATACCGCCGAGTCATCGATTATTTTGATGCCGTCAAAATCGGTCTTACGGCCACGCCGGCCCCGCACACCTCCGAAATCTTCGGTCTCCCCGTCTACACCTATTCTTATCGGGAAGCGGTTATCGACGGCTGGCTGATGGATCATGAGCCGCCCCATCAATTGATCACCCATCTGGCAAAGGACGGCATCAAATGGGAAAAGGGCGATACCATTCCGGTGTATGACCCGGACACAGGCCGGATTACCAACATGGAAAAAATCCCTGACGAGGTCAAACTGGAGATCGATCATTTCAACAAATCGGTAGTTACTGAACCCTTTAACCTCACCGTCGCCGGCGAATTGGTGAAATACCTCAACCCCGACGGGGATGCCAAAACCCTTATTTATGCCGCCACCGATGATCACGCCGATATGGTCGTGCGCCTTTTAAAAGACGCGTTCGAGGAGACAGGCGTGCCCGTTGATGATGATGCCATTGTCAAAATCACCGGATCCATCGATAAACCCGAAGGCATGATCCGGAAATTCAAAAACGAACGTCTGCCTAATATCGCTGTTACCGTGGATCTGCTTACCACCGGCATTGACGTGCCTGAAATTTGCAATCTGGTATTTATTCGCCGTATTCGGTCGCGTATCCTTTTCGAACAAATGCTGGGCCGTGCCACTCGCCGCTGCGATCGCATTAAAAAAGAACATTTTCAGATCTTCGATGCGGCGCGCATTTATGAGGCTCTCTCTCCGGTCAGCGCCATGAAGCCCGTTGTAGCCGATCCGTCTCTGACATTGGGCCAGTTGGCCGACACCCTGGATCACATGGCCGACGATCAGGCGACGTCCGAACGATTGAACGGCCAGATGGAGCAGATCCTGGCCAAACTGCAACGGATTTTGAGACGGCTGGATCCAGAAGCCCTCGCCGAATTTCAAACCCTGGCAGGGGGTGAAACCGTTCAGGAATTCATCGACGCATTGAAAGGCCAATCCCCCGAAAACTATCGCCGAAAGCTGCTTTCCCGGCGTTCATTGCTGGCCTTTCTGGATGAGAACCGTCACCGGCCGAAAAAACAGCTCATTTCTACCCATGAGGACCATCTGCATTCCCACACCCGAGGCTATGGGGATGCCCGGAAACCCGAAGACTATCTCAATGCATTCAAAGAGTTTATCATTACCAATCTCAATAAAATTCCGGCTCTGACCGTCGTATGCCAACGCCCCCGGGAACTGACCCGGCAGGCATTGAAGGAGCTGAAACTGGCTTTAGACCAGGCCGGATTCACCGAGAAAAACCTCCAGGTGGCCTGGAAAGACTGGAAAAATGAGGATATCGCCGCCGACATCATTTCTTTCATTCGCCGTCAGGCATTGGGCGATCCATTGGTCAGCCACAAGGAGCGCATTCAAACCGCCATGGGCCGCATCTACGCCATGAAAGAGTGGACCGCCGTTCAGCGCCAATGGCTGGAACGTATTGAAAAACAGCTCATTGCCCAAACCGTTCTGGACCGTGGAGATTTCGACCGGGGCGCATTTGCGGCCCACGGCGGTTTCAACCGCTTGAACAAGATATTCAAAAGCAATTTCCAGCAAGTCCTGGATAACATCACCGTAAATCTCTATCCTGATCAGAGAAAGACGGCATAAAACCGCGGATTTCACTGATGGGCGCTGATAAGGATTTTTTTATCCGTGTTATCTGCGTAATCCGCGGTTAAATAAGGAGTCCACTCTTGACCACAACCGAAATTGTCCAGAAATTGTGGGGCCTGTGTAACGTCCTGCGCGACGACGGCATTACCTACCACCAGTATGTCACGGAATTGACTTATATCCTGTTTCTCAAGATGGCCGAAGAGACCGGAGCTGAGAAAAAGATCCCCAAAGGGTACCGATGGGCGGATTTGATTGCCAAAGACGGCATCGAACAACATCAGTTTTACCGCGAACTGCTCCTGAAACTGGGCACAAGAGGCAAAAACCGTGTTCAACACATTTACGCCAACGCAAGTACCAACATCGATGAGCCCAAGAACCTCGAAAAGATCGTCAGTGCCATCAATCGCCTGGATTGGTACAGCGCCCGGGAAGAGGGATTGGGCGATTTGTATGAAGGGCTGCTGCAAAAAAACGCAGACGAGAAGAAATCCGGCGCAGGCCAGTATTTCACCCCGCGTCCGTTGATCAACGCCATGGTCCGGCTCGTCCAACCCCGATTGGGAGAACGATGCGGCGATCCTGCCTGCGGTACCTTCGGATTTATGATTGTCGCCGATCAATACCTCAAAACAAAATACGATGACTATTTTGATCTGACAACGGAACAGCAGACATTTCAGCGCCGCCGGTCCTTTACGGGCATCGAACTGGTCAGAGACGCCCACCGCCTGGCATTGATGAACGCCATGCTGCATGGCATTGAAGGGGAGATCCGCCATGGGGATGCTTTGTCTTCGGAGGGAAAAGTCTTCAAGGATTACGATGTGATCCTCACCAATCCCCCTTTCGGCACCAAACGCGGGGGCGAGCGCCCCACCCGGGACGATCTGACCTATCCCACCAGCAACAAGCAACTCAATTTTTTACAGACTATCTACCGCTCATTGAGGCCCGACGGCAAAGCCCGGGCCGCTGTGGTGCTGCCGGATAATGTCCTTTTTGCCGACGGCGACGGTCAAAAGATCCGCGCCGATCTCATGGACAAATGCGACCTGCATACCATCCTGCGTCTCCCCACCGGCATATTCTACGCCCAGGGGGTCAAGACCAACGTGCTGTTTTTCACCCGGGGCAAAAAGGACAAAGACAACACCCAAAAACTCTGGCTCTATGACATGCGCACCAACATGCCCGGTTTCGGCAAGCGCACCCCCCTGACCTTGGACCATTTCAAGGGGTTTATCAAAGCCTTCGGCGATGACCCCTACGGCAGGGCGGAACGTCAAGATCAGGGAGAAACCGGCCGGTTCCGCTGCTTCACCCGGGAAGAGATCAAGAAACGGAACGATTCCCTCGATATTACCTGGCTTCAGGACGACAGTGTCCGTAACGGTGAGGATCTGGCCGATCCGGCGGAAATCGCCGATGAGATCCTGACCCGGCTGGATTTGGCCACGAAGGAAATGCGTGAACTGGCCAGGCTTTTGGGGGAGGTTAACTGAAACATGGCGCAAAAGTCACCCATACCATCCGACTATGCACAGGCTTTTGAAGCCATCAAGAAACGGGTGCGCGCCGCCCAATACGATGCTCTGAAGGCCGTCAACAAGCAATTGATTGCTCTGTATTGGGATGTCGGCGGCATCATTGTGGTCCGTCAGGAAAGTTCAGCCTGGGGAAGATCCGTGGTGGAGCGAGTGGCTGCTGATCTACAGCAGGAGTTTCCGGGTATTTCAGGTTTTTCAGCGTCCAACCTGTGGCGAATGCGTGGTTTCTACAAGACCTATGCCGAAAACGAAAAACTCGCACCAATGGTGCGAGAAATCGGCTGGAGCCACAATGTTATGATCATGGAAAAATGCCGTGATTCAAAACAGCGTGAATTCTACATCCGCATGACTGCAAAATTCGGTTGGACCAAGAATGTCCTGGCCATCCGTATTCAGGATCAAACCTATGAAAAGACCCTGCTGGGTCAAAACAACTTCAACGAAACATTGCCCGGGACCGTCAGTGCACAGGCCAAACTGGCCGTGCGAGATGAATATACCTTTGACTTTCTGGAGTTGGGGGAAGAGCACAGCGAAAGAGAACTTGAACGGGCCATCATTTCCCGAATTGAACATTTCCTGCGCGAAATGGGCGGGATGTTCGCCTTCATGGGGAGCCAGTACCGTCTGGAGATCGACGGCCAGGAATTTTTTATCGACCTGCTGCTCTACCACCGCCTGCTCAAATGCCTGGTGGCTATCGAACTGAAAATCAGCGACTTCAAACCCGAATATGTGGGCAAGATGCAGTTTTATCTCGCTGCCCTGGACGATCGCGTCCGCATGCCCGACGAAAACCCCTCCATCGGCATGATCCTGTGCCGCGACAAAAAGCGCACCATCGTGGAATACGCCCTCAAGGAGAGCAATAAACCCATCGGTGTGGCTACATATCGCATCGTTCGCAAACTCCCTGAGGAGTTGAAAGGGAAACTACCTGATCCGAAACAGATTGGGAAGCTGCTGGAGGCGGTTGAATTGCCTAAAGGAAAAGCGGATGTGGGTAGCGGGGAGGGGGCGTAACGGTGTCGAAAGAAGAAGAAAAGTTGCCGGAGGGCTGGGTAAAAACAACACTATATGATGTAACAGTTTCACGTAAGGAGAAAGTTGACCCACTATCAATAAAACCAGTTCCCTATATCAGTCTAAAACACATTGAATCCGTTACAAATCGCATCATTAGTCATGGAATGAGTACTGATGTTAAAAGCCTAAAATCAGTTTTTTGCTCAGGAGATGTCCTATATGGAAAACTTAGGCCATACTTGAATAAGGTCTCTCAACCTGAATTCAAAGGTGTTTGCTCAACTGATATCTTGGTTTTCGCACCCTCACAGGCATTAGATAATCGGTTTTTATTGAGGTTGCTTTCCAGAATAGAAACCGTAGAATACGCTAATAGGAATTCAAAAGGGATCAATTTACCAAGGATAAGCCCACATAAACTTGATGAGATGCAAATCAAACTCCCTCCTTTCAAAGAGCAGAAACGCATCGTCGCCAAAATCGAAGA
>JAERTK010000034.1 GCA_016844935.1 Desulfobacteraceae bacterium
GATTATGCAACGAAATCAGAAGCGTGATCTGGTCAAGCGTGTTTTTGTTGCTTTTTCATATAATTCCTTCGTATTTTGACGATTAACTGAAGATATCAACGATTCTACAACAGTGAAGGCAATTCATTCACGGGTATTGGGGCAAGGCTCGGTAATAGGATCGGGCCTCCAGGTCGTGGCCCGCAACCGGGCGGGTGAGGAATTTCCGGTGGAGGTGTCCATCTCCTCTTTCCAGGTGGACAACGAGTGGTTTGCCGTGGGTACGGTGAGAGATATTACCGACAGAAAGAAAGCTGAGGCGGCTCTCAGAAAGAGCGAAAGGCAGGTCAAATCGATTCTGGAAACTGCCAACGAAGGGTTTCAGATGATAGACAACAACCAGAGAATTCTCGACCAGAACCCCAGAATGTGCAGCATCATGGGCAGGGAGCGGGATGAGGTGATTGGAAAAAGCATCTTTGACTTCGTGGATGAAGAGAACAAGGAGGTCTTTCTTGAGCAGATTGAGCTCCGAAAGCAAGGTATTGCCAACGACTATGAAATTGCCCTTTCCCGGCCGGATGGCCGCCACGTATTCTGTCTTTTCAGCGTAACGCCGTTTTTTGATGAAAAACAGAAAAAAATCGGAGCTTTTGCAATGGTCAGCGACATATCCCAACTCAAAAAGGCTGAAGAGGAAACAACAAAGGCCAAACTGGCTGCGGAGAATTGGGCAAAGGAAGCGGAGCAAGCGACCAAAGCAAAAGGTGATTTTCTGGCCAACATGAGCCACGAGATCCGCACACCCATGAACGCCATCATCGGGATGAGCCATCTGGCGTTAAAGACCGACCTGACGCCCAAACAGCAAGACTATATCGGCAAGGTGCAATCTTCATCCAACGCCCTTCTCGGTATCATCAACGATATCCTTGATTTCTCCAAGATCGATGCCGGCAAGCTCGATATGGAATCAGTGCCCTTTCATCTCGAGGACGTGTTTGACAATCTTGCCACCCTGGTGAACTTGAAGGCGGAAGAGAAAGGTTTGAAGTTGTCGTTCGAGGTAAGCGATGAAGTTCCCACCGGGCTGGTGGGAGACCCCCTGCGCCTGGGCCAGATCCTCATAAACCTTGGCAACAATGCGGTCAAATTTACGGAAAAGGGCGGGATCGTTGTGGGGGTTTCTCCGGTGGCTGTTACAGAGGAAAAGGCCGAGCTGCAGTTTTCGGTACGGGACAGCGGTATCGGGCTTACCGAGGAACAGCGGGGCAAACTCTTCCAGGCCTTTTCCCAGGCCGATACCTCCACCACAAGGAAATATGGCGGCACCGGTCTGGGGTTGACCATCTCCAAGAAACTTTCCGAGATGATGGATGGAAAAATCTGGGTGGAGAGTGAGCCTGGAGTTGGCAGCACCTTTATCTTTACGGCAGTCTTCGGCCGCCACTCGGAGAAAAGAGAAGAAGTTTCAAGGACCAAAGGAGATGTTCAGGGACTCCAAAATATCCGTGGGGCCCGGATTCTCCTGGCCGAGGATAATGAGATTAACCAGCAGGTGGCACAAGAGATCCTGGAGCAGGCCGCCCTGGTGGTTGACATTGCCAATGACGGCAAAGAGGCCCTGGAGATGGCACAGAAGAACCCGTACGACGTCATCCTCATGGACATCCAGATGCCGGAGATGAACGGGTTTGAAGCCACCAGGGAAATCCGAAAGTGGGAAGAGGAAGAACAACTCCGCAATCCGCAATCCGCATTCCAATCATCGCCATGACCGCCCACGCCATGGCAGGAGACCGGGAGAAGTCCATTGAAGGGGGAATGAACGATCATGTTGTGAAACCCATCGATCCGGATGAGCTCTTCTCCGCCCTGGTGAAGTGGATCAAACCGGGAGAACGGGATTTTGTTCCGAAGGCGGCTGAGGAGACTCAAAAGGCGGAATCTGCTACTCCTTCAGCCAAAGTAGGGCTGCCGGAAAAAATCGAAGGCATTGATCTGGAAGACGGTCTCATGCGTGTGGGGGGCAATGAGAAATTGTATCGCAGCTTGCTCATGAAAGTGCGCGATGAGTATGCAAATACCGACCAGGGGATCAAGGACCTTCTGCAATCGGAAAAGACAGGAGAGGCCGAGCGTCTGGCCCACACCGTCAAGGGGGTTGCCGGAAACGTGGGCGCGGGGCAGCTTCAGGAAGTTGCGGCAGCACTGGAACATGCCATAAAAGAAGGCAAAGCAGATTCATATGAAGAGAAAATTTCCGCTTTTGGCGAAGTGCTGAAGAATATAATAACGGCGTTGGATGTCCTGGGTGGGGAGGAAAAGGAAACGGCCGATTCAGATAAGGCCGGCCCCGAAGCCACCCCCGATGAACTGGCAGCCTCGTTGGAAGAATTGCTTCCCCATCTGAAAACCCGGAAGCCGAAACCCTGCAAGGAGGCCATGAAAAAGATCAAGGAGCTCAAATGGCCCTCTGAATTCAGCACGGAAATTGTCGATCTGGACCGGCTCATCAAGAAATACAAGTTCAAAGAGGCCTTGCCCTTGGCGGAGGCCTTGCAGACCAGATTGAAAAGATAGGGAGGGTCATCAAAAAACGGTATATATGTGAATATCCAAACTGCAACTTGACTTTTTCACAAGAAAAGATATCCTTCCATTATGATTAGACGAAAGATAACAGCAGAATTACTTGAAGCATCCTCCGAATATCCAGTTGTGACGGTATTTGGACCGCGCCAATCAGGTAAGACCACACTCGTTCAGATGACCTTTCCTGATAAAGCGTATATTTCGTTGGAAGAGCCTGACACACGCATGGCTGCCGAGACAGATCCACGGGGTTTCTTGGCCAGTCTTCCTGATGGGGGAATCCTGGACGAAATTCAGCGGTTTCCGCCATTGTTGTCTTATATCCAGGGGATTGTAGATCGCGTTCAAAAGCCCGGCATGTTTATATTGACCGGCAGTCATCAACCCGAGCTTCACCAGTCTATCAGTCAAACCCTTGCTGGACGTACCGCTGTATTAAATCTACTGCCTTTTTCCCTGCCGGAGCTTCGTAACTATCAGAATGAATGGGACCCTTACGAATTGATTATCAAGGGTGGGTTTCCTCGACTTCACGACAAGAATCTAAAGCCGGTCCGGTTTTTTAACGGTTATATACAAACCTATGTAGAGCGAGATGTTCGCGCCCTTATCAATTTGAAGGATCTAAGGCCGTTCCAACAATTTATCACGCTACTTGCAGGTCGAACAGGTCAGGTCATGAACTATACTTCCATCAGCAATGACATCGGCTTTTCTGCCACCACGGTGAAGAACTGGATCAGTGTACTTAAAGCGTCATTTGTTGTTTTCGAATTACCCCCGTTTTTCGAAAACATTCGCAAAAGGGTTGTTAAATCTCCAAAGATTTATTTTTGCGATTCAGGTCTTGCGGCCCATCTTCTGGGAATCAGAACACCGAGTCAGGCCTACAGAGACCCGTTGCGTGGCGGACTCTATGAGAACCTGCTCATTCTGGAAATACTTAAGAATTATCTGAATGCCGGAAGACGACCGGAGTTGTTTTTTTATCGTGACACCCATGGCAACGAAGTAGATATCGTACTGAAGGATGGGCGAGGCCTGATCCCCATAGAAATTAAGTCGGCGGCCACCTTTACACCCGACTTTCTCAAAGGTATCGAACGATTTCGTAAGGTCGCCGGCAATCGTTGCAAGAAAGGGAGTGTGCTCTATAACGGAGAAGAGCAATACACGCTCAAAGAGATTCGTGTGTTCAATCCCATCATACACAACGGGCTTGACACGATTGCCAATAACTTCTCTTGAGCAGCACACAAAGAATGCTGAGGGCTTAGAATATTTACTTTTGTTTCGGAACGGGTATTGGTTCATCGCGGAGCCTCCCGGGAACGCGTTTGATACGAGTTTGAAATTGGGTTGGCTTTTCACAGGGTTGGAGAAACTAAACCCCTATCATTTAGGAAAGATCTGAACCATGATTAACAAAAAGAAAGTAATTTTTCTGATTTGCTGGCTGGCGCTCTTGCTTTGTAATACTCAATTGCTTGATGCCAGAGAAACGGCCTCAGTCGATCTCACCCCTGAAGAAAAAGCCTGGCTTACTGCTCACCCAAAGATTGTCGTCGGTGGCGAGAAGGATTGGGCGCCCTTCGATTATGTTGATGAAACTGGACAGTACGCTGGAATCGCGAATGATTACCTAAAGATCATTAGCGAAAAACTTGGCGTCGAGGTGGAAATCATCACCGGTCCTTCCTGGAACGAGCTATTGTCCATGATCCGCGGAAAAGAGATCGATGTCCTCCCGGCACTCTATCACGCCAAGGACAGAGAAGCCTTTGTCCGTTTCACTGTTCCTTATTTCAAATTGACGGAATTTATCTTTTCCCGTACCGATGATGAAACCGATTCAAACTTCTCCGATCTAATAGACAAGACCATTGTTGTGGTCAAAGGATATACCCTTGAAAAGGAGCTGCGCTCGACATATCCGGAATTCCGTGTGATAACGGCACCCACCATTCAGGACGCACTGAAAAAGCTCGCTACCGGTGAAGCGGATGCGTTTATCGGTGATCTCATTTCCACATCCTACAATATAATGGAACTTTCGCTCGTGGGCATCAAACCTTTAGCTCCAGTTCCCTTTCAAGGACCGGAAGTCCATATGGCGGTCCGTAAAGATTGGCCGATTTTGGCAAATTTGATTGATAAGGCACTTAAGGCAATCCCGGAGAAGGAACACAGTGCCATAAGAAACCGTTGGATGGGTTTTGTTGAAAAAAAGATAGGGAAAAAACGACCTGAAGTCATATTAACCCCAGAGGAGCAGGCCTGGTTGGAAAAGAACCCGGTGATTCGCGTCCACAATGAAACGGCCAGCCCGCCCTTTAATTTTGCCGAGCATGGCCGGCCAAAAGGGTTTTCCATCGACTATATGCAGCTTCTGGCCGAAAAGATCGGACTCAATGTTGAGTTTACCACCGGCCCGTCCTGGGATGAGTTCATCAACATGATGAAAACCGGCGATCTGGATGTCATGCTCAACATCGCCAAAACACCCGAACGTGAGAAATTTCTGAATTATACACCATCCTATGTCACCCTGACCCAAACCCTTTTCACCCGAAAGGATTTTCCCCTGGTCCGTTCCATCGAAGACCTTTACGGCAAAAAGATTGCGGTGGTCAAAGGATTCTACATTGCCGAACTGCTCAAGGACTATCCGGAGGTGGAGATCCTGGAAGTCCGGGATGTGGTTGAGGCCATGCATGCGGTCTCCACGAGCAAGGCCGATGCGCTCTACGATCTCATGCCGGCAGTCAACTATCTGGCGAACAAACTCCAGATAACCAACCTGAAGGTGGGTGGGGATATGGGTATCGAGGCGGGCCGCCCCATGCCCCTGCATCTGGCTGTGCCCAAAAAGAATGCCGTTTTGGCTGGCATTCTGTCCAAAGGCATACCGCTGATTACGGATGAAGAATTCCAGGGTCTCAGCGAAAAATGGCTGGGTCGAACCGAGGCCGCAGAACCAGAACTTCACCTGACATCTGAAGAGCAAGCCTGGCTTAAAGAGCACCCAGTCATTAGTGTCAGCAATGAACGGAACTGGCCACCATTTAATTTTAACATGGATGGCGAACCAACCGGTTTATCGATTGATTACATGAACCTGTTAGCGAGTCGAATCGGTGTTCAAGTAAATTATATTACCGGTGAATGGAAGGAATTGCTGGATCAGGCGTTTCATAAAAAACTGGACGTGATGCTCAATATCGTCAAAACGCCTGAGCGTCAAAAACATCTCCTGTATACGCATAGCTATGTGAAAAATCCGAATGTTATTGTTACCAGAAAAGAAAGCGCCATCTCTAGTGTTCATTCCCTATTTGGAAAAAAGGTCGCTTACACGGAAGGTTTTTTCTACGATGAAGTTCTGAAAACAGCATTCCCGGAAATTATAAGGATTCCAATGAAAGACACCCTGGAAACCCTAAAGGGTGTTCAATTTGGGAAAGTAGATGCTGCTCTTGGGGAACTGGCTGTTGTAAACTATCTGATACGAGACAATTTACTGACGGATCTTGCCATTAAAGGGGTTTTTCAACCGGGTAACCTTGAAATTGAAAAATTGAACATTGCCGTTCGTAATGACTGGCCGATTCTGGCAACAATTCTGGATAAGGCCCTGTTGTCCATTACTCCCGATGAGCGCAGGCGCCTGACCAAACGCTGGATACCTTCAGATTCGCAGAAAGATGAACTCACCCATGAAGAAAACATTCGGCTGACCGATGCGGAAAGGACCTGGCTGGCAAAGCACAGGGTGCTACGCCTGGGAGCCGATTCCGCATGGCCCCCATATGATTTTTTCGATGCATCCGGAAAGCAGAGGGGTGTTGCTGCGGATGTGATTGCTTTGCTGAGCAAGCGCCTGGACATAAGGTTTGACCTTCTCCCCAATTTGACCTGGGCGCAGGTTCTAGAAGCCGGCCGTGACCGCCGCCTGGACGTCATTTCCATTCTAATCAAGACACCGGCAAGGGAAAAGTATCTCAAATTCAGCAAGCCCCTGCTAAGCAGTCCCTATGTCATTGTGACCCAGAAGAATTTCCGGCCTGTAAAGAACCTGGGCGACATGACCAAAGACAAAGTTGCAATGGGAAAGGATTTTGCCATTGTCGAACTAAGTCGCAAGGCGTTTCCCGATCTCAATATAATCGCGGTTAAAACGCCTCTGGCCGGGCTGGAAGCGGTCATGAGCAACCAGGTGGACGCCTATGTGGACAACTTGAGTGTGGCTAGCTATTTGATCGAGCAAAACGGGCTTACAAATTTAAAAATCGCCGCCCAAGCCGGCGTGAAATCGCCGCCTTTCCACATTGGGGTTCGGTCCGACTGGCCTGAACTGGTCAGCATCATCAACAAGGGATTGGAGTCCATCACCAAAGAAGAGATGAGCGCGATTTTAAATAAATGGATTCCCATAACAATGAGCGCGGCCCAGTCGGAATCTGACCTGCCCTTATCTTTTGGAAAGTTGCTTGGCTACGCCGGGGCCACGCTTATCGCTATCATTTTTCTCGCTTTGGTTTTCCTCAAATTAAGCAAACAGGAAAGTATGCTGGCCGGTTTCGGTTCGCGCCGTTTTCGTTCTATCGTTATCGCCGGTTTGTGTTTCTTCGTGCTTGTTGTTGCGTCGCTTGGTTGGTTTGCTCTAACGCGCATCAAGTCCGCGGTTTTGCAAGGCGTGGGGCAAAATCTCAAGAGGGTGCTGTTGATATCGGAAGAGGGTATCGGCGTTTGGGAAGCTGACAGAAAAGCATTTATGAAGCAACTGGGGCGAGATCCCAAGTTGGTGCGACTCGTGGAAGAATTATTGACGATCCCCCCCAATCCCGAATCTTTGCTGACGTCGAAAGCTTTGGAGAAAGTCCGCCACTACTTCAAAAACAATAAAGACATTTTTTCCAATATAGGGTTTTTTATCATTAGCCCTCAAGACATCAGCATTGGTTCCATGCGTAATTCCAACGTGGGGACACGTAATTTGATAGTAGACAAATATCCGGGTTTGATCCAAAAGGCTTTTGATGGGCAGGTAAACTTCGTGCCTGCCATGGAATCTGATGTTCATCTGAAGAAAGTTTCAGGTTCCAAGCCGAAGCGCAAGCCTCCCACCATGTTTTTTATCGGGCCCATCCAAAATTCTACAGGGAAGACCATCGCGGCGATGACCCTGAGGGTAGACCCTTTGAAAGATTTTTCAAAAATCCTGGGAATGTTGGGTAGAAAGGGAACCGAGGAAACCTATGCCTTTGATGCTGGTGGAAGGCTTGTAACCGACATAAAATTTGACACCCAGTTGCGTGAAATAGGTCTGATTGACAAAGATCAAACGGCAGCCTTAAACCTCGAGATACGAGACCCCGGCGGCAACATGCTGGAAGGTCACCGCCCCGCATCCGAAAGATCCAGTCTGCCGCTGACACGTGCGGCAGCCGGAGCCATTGCTCTCAAAGCAAAAATGGCGGCTGCAGGTGCCACCTTCGGTCATTCAAACATCGAAGTGGATATTAGTGGTTACCCGGACTACCGCGGCGTTCCTGTGTGCGGCGCATGGGTCTGGGACAAAAACCTCGGACTGGGAATCGCGGCAGAAATTGGTTTCGACGAGGCGCTTTCGAACTATTTTCAGGTTAGATTCATTATTCTGGCCGTGCTGGGGCTTACACTTGTCCTGTTTGTCTGCTCAACCCTGTTCGTCCTGGCCATGGGTGAACGCACTCACAAGTCGTTGACCGAGGCAAAAGACACCCTGGTGGACAAGGTTGAAGCACGAACGGCGGAATTGAGAGGAAACCAGGAACGGTTGGCGGCGGCCGAGGAACGGTCCCGCCTGATTCTATACTCGGCCGGTGAAGGCATCTTCGGGGTAAATACAGACGGGCAAATAAATTTTATTAATCCCACTGCAATCAGTATGCTGGGTTTCTCGGAAGAGGAGATCGTCGGGCAAAAGGCGCATGCGCTGTTCCATCATTCTCATGCTGATGGTTCACATTATCCAGTCGAAACCTGTCCCATGTTCAAGGCTTTTACGGATGGCACCTCACACCTTGTGGATGATGAAGTGCTGTGGCGAAAAGATGGAACCCTTTTTCCCGTGGAATACTCGAGCACACCCATGGAGAGAGACGGCAGGCTTGTGGGCGCTGTGATCACATTCAGAGATATTACGGAGCGAAAGGCCGCTCAAGAACGGTTTGAGGCGCTCCTTGAATCCGCACCCGACGGCATGGTGGTTTCGGATAAAACAGGCAATATTGTGCTGGTCAATTCCCAGGCGGAAACGATTTTCGGATATTCCCGGGAGGAACTGATTGGGAAGAACGTCGATATGCTGGTACCGGAGGAGATCCGCGCAGCCCACCCAGGCAAACGCGCCAGCTTCTATGCCGATCCAAAGCGGCTCACCATGGGATTTCGAGGTGATTTTTATGGCGTTTCCAAGGACGGCGGTAAGGTTCCCCTTGATGTGGGATTGAGTCCTATCGAAACGGAAGAGGGCCTTATCGTGGTCGCTTCCATTCGTGACATCACCGAAAGAAAAGAGTTGGAGATGACCCTCGCCAACGAGCGTGAGCAACTGCAGATGATCCTTGATGAATGTCCCGTTGCCATCGGCATCTCGGTGGATGGGATCCTGCGGTTCGTCAATCCGCGCTTCACCGAAACCATGGGGTACGGGGTGGGAGAGGAGGCCGGACAGATCTATGCCGATCCAGACGCCCGCTCGAAAATTCTCCAATTGATGCAGAAAGAGGGTCATGTCAGGAATTTCGAAACCCGCTTGTACGATTCGCAGGGTGTTCCCCGCAGCATGATCTTGACGTTTGATTTTATCGACTACCAGGGAGAGAAGGGGCTTCTCGCCTGGGCTGTGGACATAGATGAGATGAAGAGGATTCAGAACGAGCTGGCGAGTGCCAAGGAAGTCGCTGAGAAAGTTGCTTTGGAACTCCAGGAGAAGCTGGAAGAACTAACCCGCTTCAGGAGGCTTGCCATCGGCCGGGAACACATGATGATCGAGCTGAAAAAGGAGATCAACCAACTGTTTGCCGAAAGCGGCAGACCGGAAAAGTACAAGATCCACTAACGTTAATAAAAGGTTGCGCCCGCAAACATGGTTGCGCAAGGGAGAATCTCTTGAGATTGAATTCCGTTATTTTAAGTTTCGTTCTTTGGGTGTTGTTCCTGGCCGTCCCACAATTGGCGGCAGGAGATCCGGAAAACCGACCGGAGGGCCACGGGGCCTGGGCCAAAAACAACCTGACCCGGGCTGAACAGAATTGGCTCGAGGAGCACCAAACCCTGCGGTTGGGTGTCGGTACCAAGTTCATTCCCATCATGTATGTGGAAGAGAAGAATGGGTCTTACCGGTTTAAGGGGATGGTTTCGGACTATGTCTCGCTTTTGGAAAAGCGTCTCGGTGTCAGGATGGAGGTGGTTTTCGGCATTACCTTCAAAAAGGCCCTGGCCATGGGCAGGGCCAAAGAGATAGACCTCTTCCCATGCGTTGCCGAAACGCCGGCACGTAAAGATTTCTTGGCATATACCAAACCGTACCTTTCTTTTCCTTTGGTGATCATCACCCGGAAGGACTATCCCTATATCGGCGGGCTGTCCGACTTGAGCGGCAAAAAGGTGGCCGAAATCAAAACCCTGGCCTATTACGCCAGGCTGAAAAAACGTTATCCCAAGATCGATTTTTATTTCGTCAAATCCATTCCCGAGGCGCTTGAGGCGGTTTCCCTGGGCAAGGCGGATGCCTACACCATTAATCTGGCCGTTGGGAGTTACTACATTGGGCAATTAGGCCTTGCCAACCTGAAAGTGGCCGCACCCACCGCCGACAAGGTCAACGAACTGGGAATGGGTGTGAGGAAAGACTGGCCCATGCTGGTCGGCATTCTCAACCGGGCCCTGGCATCCATTACACAAACCGAAAGGGATGCCATTCAGCAGCGTTGGACATCCATCCGTTACGAGCATGCCCTCGTCTCTTCCGATGTTCTGAAATGGGTGTTAGGTGCCGGTGGTGCCGCATTGCTTGTTTTGCTCAGTTTCTTGTTCTGGAACCGTAAATTGAAGCGCGAGATAGTCGAGCGCAATCGCGCCGAAAAGGAATTGCGTGAAAACGAAAAGCAGTTTCGAACCCTCGTCGCCAATATCCCCGGTGTGGTTTACCGTTGTATGTCCGGGCATCCATGGTCCATGTTGTTCATCAGCAACGGCATAGAAGCGTTGAGTGGATACCCCGCAAGTGAATTCCTGGGCGAAAACCCTGTGAGGGATTTCGGCAGCCTCATGCATCCTGATGATATGGAACCCATAGCGCGCAATACTGCGGAAGCT
The DNA here is from genome assembly GCA_016844935.1 of Desulfobacteraceae bacterium. Classification (GTDB taxonomy): domain Bacteria; phylum Desulfobacterota; class DSM-4660; order Desulfatiglandales; family Desulfatiglandaceae; genus NaphS2. The sequence continues at coordinate 10,939 of JAERTK010000034.1, forward strand.
GTGGCTGACCACCGTCCATTCGTCAATGAATACCGCATTATCGACTCCAAAGGTGAGGTCCATTGGGTTTACGCAAAAGGACAGGCTGCCTATGGATCCGATGGCCTTCCAGAGTGCCTTGACGGCACAATTTTCGATATCACCGATCGCAAGAAGGCAGAGGAGGAGTTAAAGAAACTCTCCCGAGCCGTCGAACAAAGTCCGACCTCGGTGGTTATCACCGATCCTCAGGGAAATATCGAATACGTCAACCCAAAATTCTGCGAGATCACGGGGTACACCCTTGAGGAAGCACTTGGCCAGAATCCTCGTGTTCTGAAGTCCGGGGAAAATCCGCCTGAACTATACCGGGATCTCTGGGAAACAATTGCTGGGGGGGGGGAATGGCGGGGAGAACTCCTGAACAGGAAGAAAAACGGTGAGCTTTATTGGGAAGCAGCTTCCATTTCACCCGTCATTTCAGCCGGCGGATCGATCACCCATTTTCTTGCGGTCAAAGAGGACATCACTGAGCGTAAGCGGGCAGAGGAAAAACTGCGACGAGAACACCAAATTCGATCGCTTATAAACGAATTGCTTGGTCTTTCGCTCAAAGATCTTTCTCTCAACGCTTTGCTGGATGAGGCGATCGAACTAATCACCTCAATCCCGAATCTGGTTTTTGAACAAAGAGGCGCTTTATTTTTAATGGATGCGGAGACGGATACGCTGGTACTTAACGCGCATCGGGGACTTCATCCCAGTCTGATCGAAAAATGTGCTACGGTCTCGGACGGCACCTGTTTGTGCGGACGGGCTGCCGCATCCAAAAAACTGGTATTCGAAAGCCACTTGAACGAAAAACATGATGTCATGTTTGACGGTATCACGGATCACGGGCATTATTGCGTCCCTGTTTTGTCATTATCGAAACAGTTGCTTGGATTGTTCACAGTTTATGTTGAAGCCGGTCATCAGTATCAGGAAGACGAAGAATCGTTTCTGAGGAATATCGCTGATGTGCTTTCCGGTATCATCGAGCGCATGAACGCTGAAAACGCCCTGCTGGAAACCAAAGGACGAATGCAGGCCATAATCAATACCGCTCCCATCGGCATTGCCCTTCTAATAGAACGAAAATTCATCATGGGAAACAAGTTGCTCGGGGAAATGTTTGGATATGATCCCGATGAACTGGCCGGTATGGAAACGCGCCCCTTTTACATAGACGACGAGGAATGGGAACGCGTCGGGCAGGCTGTGTACCCGGCCCTTGAGCGTGGCGAGACGGTTTCCATAGAGACGAAAATGCGCCATTCCAGTGGTGAACCATTGGATGTTCTCCTGAACGCCTCAGCATTTATACTTGCAACAGGGCCTACGGAAATCATCGTTACGTTCTTAGACATATCCGACCGCAAGAAAGACGAGGAGGAACTAAACAAGAACCTGCGGGAGCTGGACGGCGCCCAGTCCGCCATGCTGAACATGATGGAAGATTTGGACCTGCAGAAAGGAAAGGCAGAAGAGGCCACAAAAGCCAAGAGCGATTTTCTGGCCAACATGAGCCACGAGATCCGCACCCCCATGAACGCCATCATCGGTATGTCTCATCTGGCCCTCAAGACCGATCTCACCACCAAGCAGCATGACTATATCAGCAAGGTACAGTCGTCCTCAAACGCCCTCTTGGGCATCATCAACGATATTCTGGATTTCTCAAAGATCGAAGCCGGTAAGCTGGATATGGAATCAGTGGAGTTTCATTTGGAAGAGGTCCTCGACAATCTTGCCAATCTGGTGGGTCTCAAGGCTGAGGAGAAGGGGCTGGAGCTGTTGTTTGACATTGAGAGGGATGCGCCAACCGGGCTGATAGGGGACCCTTTGCGCCTTGGCCAGATCCTGATCAACCTGGCCAATAACGCGGTGAAATTCACGGAAACAGGTGAAATTGTCGTAAAGGTCGCCTCTGTTGAAATAACCGACCAGAAAGCCGAACTGCAGTTTTCCGTTCAGGATTCGGGTATCGGGCTTACCGAGGAGCAGCGTGGCAAACTCTTTCAGGCCTTCTCCCAGGCCGATACCTCAACGACCCGGAAATACGGCGGCACCGGTCTGGGGTTGACCATCTCCAAAAAGCTTTCAGAGATGATGGGCGGAAAGATCTGGGTGGAAAGCGAGCCCGGGAAGGGGAGCACCTTTATCTTCACGGCCGTCTTTGGGCGCTATGCTGCAAAGAAGATACCCCTTCTGCCTGAGCCGGATCTTCGAGGGAAACGGGTCCTGGTTGTGGACGACAACGAGACCTCCCGCGAGATCCTGCAGGATATGCTGGAATCCATGTCATTTGAAGTATCACAGGCACCGACCGGGGAGGAGGCATTATCGGAGATCGGCCGGGCGGATAAAGAAGGGAAATCATTCGAAGTGGTCTTTATGGATTTTCAGATGCCGGGAATGAACGGAATTGCCGCCTCGCGGAAAATAAAGGAACAAGACCTTGGTACCCAGCCAAAAATCATCATGGTGACCGCATATGGTCGCGAAGAGATCATGCAGCAGTCCGAAGAGGTCGGGCTGGAGGGATTTCTGGTCAAACCGGTGACCCGTTCATTATTGTTTGACACCATCATTCAGGCATTCGGCAGGGAAAGCACCCGGTCATCATCTCCAAAAATAGAAAAAGAGAAAGACATTGAAGCTTTAAAGGGTATCCGCGGCGCCCGGATTCTCCTGGCCGAGGACAATGAGATCAACCAGCAGGTGGCGCAAGAGATCCTGGAGCAGGCCGGCCTGGTGGTTGAGATTGCCAATGACGGCAAAGAAGCCCTGGAGATGGCACAGAAAAACCCGTACGACGTCATCCTCATGGATATACAGATGCCGGTAATGGGTGGTTTTGAATCAACTAAAGAAATCAGAAATCTCGAGTCTGAGGTCAAGGATATCCCCATCATCGCCATGACTGCCCACGCCATGGCAGGTGACCGGGAGAAGTCCATTGAAGGGGGCATGAACGATCATGTTGTGAAACCCATCAATCCGGACGAACTGTTCTCTGCCCTGGTGAAGTGGATCAAACCGGGAGAACGGGATTTTGAACCCAAGGAGGCTGAGGAGACTCAAAAAGAGGAACCTGCCTCTCCTTCAGCCAAAATGGAGCTGCCTGAAAAAATCGAAGGCATCGATCTGGAAGACGGGCTCATGCGGGTGGGGGGCAATGAGAAGTTGTATCGCAGTCTGCTTATGAAAGTGCGCGATGAGTATGCAAATACCGACCAGGGGATCAAGGACCTTCTGCAATTGGAAAAGACCGGAGAGGCCGAGCGTCTGGCCCACACCGTCAAAGGTGTTGCCGGAAACGTGGGCGCTGGGCAGCTTCAGGAAGCAGCCGCCGAACTGGAACACGCCATAAAAGAAGGGGAAGTGGATTCATACGAAGAGAAGATTTCCGCCTTCGGCAAAATACTGGAGAATGTCATAACGGTTTTGAGTGTGCTGGGTGAAGAAGAGAAAGAAACAGCCGATTCAGATAAGGCCGGTCCTGAGGCCACTCCCGATGAACTGGCAGCCGCGCTTGAAGAACTCCTTCCCCATCTCAAAACCCGGAAACCCAAACCCTGCAAGGCGGCCATGTTGGAGATCAAGGAACTCAAGTGGCCCTCTGAATTCAGCATTGAAATTGCCGACCTGGACCGGCTCATCAAGAAATATAAGTTCAAGGAGGCCCTGCCTCTGGCCGAGGCGCTTCAAACCAAATTGGAAGGTTCGGAGAAGTAATCGGGTATGACCTATGAAGGAAAGAATCATGAAACATAGTAACAGGGTACCTTCGTCTGATGGCTCCAGTGAAAACGGAAAAGGGAAGTCTCAAGTGCCATGGCTAAATATTCAATCTTCAATGACAAGTGGTTGCGGGTTTCAATAACCAAAAACAAGTAACAAATAAAGAATAACGAAACTGGTTGCGGGGTTCTTAATTTTAGGCACTTTAGGGTAAAGGATGACAATTATGCAAAAATTTGTTTCAAGACTAACGGCTGTTATCCTAATCGGGTATGCTTTCGGCTACGTTTCGTTATCCCATGCGGCGGCAAATACCGGCCCCAAAAATGAAAATGCTACCGAAAGCATAAGGCGACTTGAAAAGACGTCACGATTGAACGAGGTCGCCCACCTAATCAAATACTACGACGAAGTGCTGACCCAGTCAGCCAGGAATTATGCGTTTACACAAGACAAAAAGTGGTTACAACGGTACCAGGAAATTGGACCTAAATTGGATGCGACAGTCAAGGAAGCGCTCGAGAAGGGAGACCGCGTTGACAAAGCATTCTTAAAAAAAATCGATACGGCCAATCTTAAACTTGTGGAAATGGAATACCGTTCCATTGAGCTTGTAAATAACGGCCAGAGACAACAGGCCTTGGATATCCTCGAAAGCGGTCAGTATGGGAAGCAAAAAGAGATTTATTTACAAAGCCTGGAGGACTATGTCCAAAGACGGAGTGAACAGACCCGCATGTCGATTCTGGCTACCAGAAAAGAATACCCTATAATTTCACTTACGAATGAAGAAGAAGCCTGGCTCTCCGAACATCCGATAATCCGTCTGGGCTTCAACCCAGACATGGAGCCTTTGGTGATTGTTGGCGGAGATGGCTCGCTGTCCGGCTTTCACATTGAGGTTTTTGAAATGCTGCAGGAAATCCTCGGGGTTAAGATAGAATTCGATATCGATAAATGGCCGAAAGTCATTGAAAAGGCCAAGAAAAAAGAAATTGACGGCATGACGGCCACGGCTCCAGTGCTTGCCAAAGCCCTGGGCATGCCACAAACTAAACCATACTACCATACGTATATCTCTGCCTTTGCCAGAAAAGATAGAGCAATCAACATTAACACCCCGGAAGACTTGGAAGGGCTGACCATCGTTCATTTAAAAGGTGTCAAATTCATCGAATCCATGCTTAAACCGCTCCGTGACAAATGCAGCATCATTGAGGCGGGCAGCACTCTCGAAGTATTTACACTGATACAGGATGGAAAGGCCGATGTGGCCCTAGGTTTCAATCACGACAACTATCTTCTAAAAAAATATGTTATCCCGGGCGTCAGGCCAATTTTCTCCTTCTTGAATAATCAGGTGGCTATCGGGGCAACGCTGCGCGACGACTGGCCGCAACTCGTGTCCATTCTCAATAAAGGCATCGATGCCCTGGGCGAAGACAAGATCAACAACATTCTGGCCAAGTGGACCGAACTCCCGACGCTGATAAAACTATCTACGTTTACAGAACAAGAAAAAACCTGGTTGAAGGCGCACCCTGTAATCAGGGTCCATAATGAAGAGGACTGGCCGCCTTTTAATTTCGCCAAGGACGGCAAGCCCCAGGGCTTGTCCATCGATTACATGAATCTGTTGGCCGAACGGTTGGGTGTTAGGGTCGAATATATAACCGGGCCGACCTGGAACGAGTTCTTGGGCATGCTCAAGGCCAAGGAACTTGATGTGATGCTCAATATCGTTAAGACCGAGGAGCGCAAGGAATACATCCTCTATACCCCTCCCTATGCCCGCAATCCAAATGTCATCGTCAGCCTGGTCGACGGCACGCCCTATGAAAATGCAGAACAGCTTAACGGCAAGACAGTGGCTTCGCCAAAGGGGTTTTACCAGAACGAGGTTTTGAGACAGAACTTTCCCGAAATCAATAGAATGCCAACAAAGGACACCCTGGAAAGCCTGAAGGCGGTCATGTACGGCAAGGCCGATGCGACAATTGTTGAGGTAGCCGTTGCCAAGGACATTATTGCTAGGAACATGCTCACCGGCCTTCGGTTGTCCGGTGAATTTGGTTTTGGCGATCCCTCCCTGGCGAATCTTAACATTGGAGTGCGGGATGACTGGCCGCTTCTGCAATCGAGCCTCATCAAGGCCATGGACAGTGTAACTCCGGAAGAGATGAATCTTATCCGGCAAAAATGGATGAAAGGCGGAGTTGAATCTGAGGAACCAGGTGCGCTTTCTGCTGAAGAAGCATCCTGGCTTGCCGAACATAAAATTATGCGGCTTGGTGTTGATCCGAGTTGGGCGCCAATCGAATATTTTGATTCTCGGGAAGAACTGGCAGGAATCACTTCTGACTATGTCAAAATTCTGAATGAAAAATTCGGCTCAAGTATTGAGCCTGTGAAAGGCTTGACCTGGGAAGGAGTTCTTGACGCTGCTCGAAATGGCAAAATTGATGTTATCTCTGCAATTGCCAAAACTGATAAGCGGGCTGAGTACCTGCTTTTTACCAAACCCTATCTTAAGCTGCCAATGGTAGTGGTTACCCGTGATGATGCCCCATTCATCGATGGTATTGACGACCTGGAGGGCAAAACAATTGCCGTGGCCAGTGGATATGTAATCCTGGATATTTTACAAAGGGATTATCCGGACCAGGAACTTCTCCAGGTGAATAGCCTTGCAGAAGGGCTGCTTGCAGTTTCCGAGGGCAGGGCACATGCAGTCATAGAAAATATGGCTTCAATACGCCTTGCGGAAAAGGAGCAGGGCTTGACCAACCTCAAGATGGCTGCAACCACTCCGTATTCATATGATCTATCCTATGGGGTCCGAAAAGACTGGCCTGAGCTTGTGCCAATCCTTGAAAAAAGTATAGATGCCATCCCAGTCCGAGAAAAAGCGCTCATCAAAGACAAGTGGGTGAACATCCAGATCGAGAGACAAACAGATTGGCAGCTTGTTTGGAAAATCGTCCTTGGATTCATTTTTGTTGGCGGCATTATCCTGACGGTGATTGCCATATGGAACAGGCGTCTGACCCGGGAGGTGGACGAACGGAAACGGGCTGAAGAGCGTTTTCAGAGCATCGCCGCAGCGACACCGGGGGCCATTATTCAACTGCAGTTTAATAGCGAGGGAAACCCCGAGTATCTTTACCTGAGCGCGAAGGCCGAGGAGTTCTACGGGATACCGCCGGAGCAGGTCATTCAGGGGAAAAAACGCCTTCAATGGTACCACGAGGATAAAGAAAGAATCCACGAAGAAATTCGCTCGATCTCTTCAGCTGGAGAAGATCTGAATCTGGTGGGCCGGATAGAACCCTCCGGGGGAGCGATCAAGTGGATCCGCATCAACGCTTCCCCCAGCCGCTCGGCTGAAGGGGAATTCACCTACAGCGGATTCATTCTCGACATTACGGAGCGTAAACTGGCAGAACAGGAATACCTAAAGAGTGAGCGCAAGATCAAGGCCATGAGCCAGGCGGCGGAAGATGCCATGGTGATGATCGATGGACAGGGCAGAGTCCTGTTCTGGAATCCGGCTGCTGAAAGGCTTTTCGGTTACAGCGAGGCCGAGGCAATGGGTATGGATTTCCACCGGATGGCCGCACCCGACGAATATCACGACAAAATCTACAACGGCCTGGATCATTTTTCCGGGACCGGCGAAGGGGCTGTTTTGGGGACCACCACCGAAATATCCGCCCGCAACCGTAAGGGCTATGAGTTCCCGGTGGAGGTAACCATCTCCTCGTTTCAGGTGGATGACGAATGGTTTGCCGTAGGCACGGTTCGAGACATTACCGCGCGCAAGGAGGCGGAGGATCAGCTCAAACTCACCCAAAATACGGTTGACAAGGCCGCGCAGAGCATCTTTTGGATCGATCCCGAGACCGGCAGGTTTACTTATGTCAATGAGGCGGCTTGTGAGTCTCTGGGCTACACCAAAGATGAATTCTTGGGCATGAGCGTACCCGACATTGATGCGGAGTTTAGTGCGGAAAAATTGGGAGGTTTGATTCAATCCCTCAAAGAACATTTCCATATTGAGACCGAAGGTGTTCATCGAGCCAAGGACGGCCGCCTGCTGAACGTGATGCTATCCATTGTCCTAACGCAATACCAAAACCACCAGATCATTGGGATCTATGCCAAGGACATTACGGAACTGAAAGAGGCCGAACTGGAACTGAAAGAAAGGCTTGAAGAACTGGAAAAGTTCAGCCGGCTGGTGGTGGGTCGAGAGGAAAAGATGATTGGTCTTAAGGAGGAGATCAACGAGCTGTTGATCCAATCGGGCAAGGGTGAAAAATACAAGATTGTTCAATGACCAAAGGGGTCGAAACACTGTAAATAACAGATAATGAATACTAACCCATAACCTTGGAGGCAAAACAATGTTCAAAGAAGAAAGAGAAGATTTGATGTTTGACTGGAGCATGATTGGAGACATCGCGGAAGGTCGTCCCAATCTTGGGTCAACAATGAATGTCAGTGTGTATCGGCTGATGCAGTTTACCTTAAGAGATGTGCTTATAAAGCAATTTGGTACAGAAACCACAAACAGGATATTTTACGATGCAGGTCAGCATGCCGGCAAGATGTTCTGCCGGGAATTGATTAACAAAGAAAACAATTTCAATGATTTTGTCGCTGAACTCCAGGACAAACTGAAAGAATTGAATATAGGCATTTTAAGAGTTGAACAAGCCGACCTTGATGCAATGAACTTCACTTTGACGGTTGCTGAAGACCTTGATTGTTCCGGAATACCGGTTTGTGATGAACAGATCTGCACCTATGATGAGGGGTTCATCCATGGGTTGCTGGGTGAGTACTCAGGGAAGAATTTTGATGTCAAGGAAGTGGACTGCTGGGGTTCCGGCGACCGGGTCTGCCGATTCGACGTCAAGGCGACCAATTAATTCCAATCCGGAAACCCGATTTTCGGATAAACAGCATCCAAGGTAATAACATGATTACGGTTAAAGAAGAATATATCGATAAGATAACAGAAGTTTTTTACCTGTTGCTCAAGGGCAAGAAGCCCACCCCTATTCAGTTGCCCGACGATTATCCCGACAATGAGATAAAACAGGCGGTCGGTTATATCAACCGATTCATAGAAGAATATGAGAGCGCCACTGGCGCGATTTACAATTTGTCCAAGGGGGAGTTGAATTTTGATATTCCGAAAGGGAAAATTTCATTTTTACAATCTCTTAAAAATTTTCAGGCAAATCTGAAAAATTTGACCTGGACAACACAACAGATCGCCAAGGGAGACTTCGGCCAGCAAGTTAATTTTATGGGCGAATTTTCCGACGCTTTCAACAGCATGGCCCAGCAATTGAAAAATTCTTTCCTGGATCGAGAGCAGTCCAATGAGACGCTTCAGAGCAGAGTCGATGAACTGGCCAAGACCCGCCGGGCCATGCTCAACATTATGGAGGATGTCGAAGAGGCCAAGGGTGTTGCGGAGGAAGCCACCAAAGCAAAAAGTGATTTCCTGGCCAATATGAGCCATGAAATCCGCACCCCTATGAACGCCATTATCGGCATGAGCCATCTCGCTCTCAAGACCGACCTCGACCCCAAACAACACGACTACCTCATGAAAGTCGATGCATCGGCAAAATCGCTTTTGGGTATCATCAACGATATCCTCGATTTCTCCAAGATCGAAGCCGGCAAGATGGATATGGAGGAGGTGGATTTCCGGCTGGATGAAGCACTTGCCAATATTTCAACCCTGGTGGGGGTGAAGACCCAGGAGAAGAAGCTGGAGCTGTTTATCAAGACTGATCCGGCCGTTCCCAATATGCTGGTGGGTGATTCCCTTCGCCTGGGGCAGGTGCTGATCAACCTGTCCAACAATGCCGTAAAGTTCACCGATGCCGGTGAGATTGTTGTCTCCACCCAATTGCTGGAAAAGATGGATGAGAAGGTGAAGGTGCGATGTTCTGTCAGGGACTCGGGCATCGGTATGACCCCGGAGCAGCAGGGAAAGCTCTTTCAGGCCTTTTCCCAGGCGGACTCATCAACGACCCGCAAGTATGGCGGCACCGGGTTAGGATTGACAATCAGCAAGCGACTGGTAGAGATGATGGGCGGCGAGATCTGGGTGGAAAGTGAAGCCGGTGTCGGCAGCGAATTCATCTTTACGGCTGTCTTCGGTATCAGCAGGAAAGAAGACCATGAAAAGCGCACCCTCGCGCCTGATATAGCCGGCAAACGCGTCCTGGTCGTCGATGATAATGCAACTGCCAGAGAAATCTTCCAGGATCTGCTGGAGTCCATGTCCTTTGAAGTTGCCTTGGCAGAATCCGGAGAGAAGGCGATTTCTGAACTGGAGGAAGCACCAGGGGATAATCCCTTTGATCTGGTTCTAATGGACTGGCAGATGCCGGGAATGGATGGCGTAGACACTTCGCGAAAAATCCGGGAAATGGAAAAAGACCCTCAATCACCAATCCCCATCGTTCTGACAACCGCCTATGATCTTGAGGAAATGGCCCTGCAAGCCGAAGACCTGGGAATCAACGGATTCCTCCAGAAGCCGGTGAATCCATCATCTCTCTTCGATGCAATCATGGAAGCCTTCGGAAAAGGAATCCCAGGGGGCGCTCGAAGCCGAAAAAGAGAGGATGCAGTAGAGGGCTTGGATCAGATACAGGGCGCCCGGATTCTGCTGGCTGAAGACAATGAGATCAACCAGCAGGTGGCTCAGGAGATTCTGGAAGGTGCGGGCTTTGTGGTGGAGATTGCCGAGAATGGTCAGGAAGCCGTTGATATGGTACTGAAAGGCACAGAGGAACATCGGCCCTATGATGTGGTTTTGATGGACATCAATATGCCTGTAATGGATGGGCTTGAAGCCACAAGGCGTATCCGGAATTTGGCTACTGAAGTATCCGGTCTTCCAATTATTGCCATGACGGCCAGCGCCATGACCCAGGACGTCGAACTGACACAAGAAGCCGGTATGAATGACCATGTTGCCAAACCCATTGACGTAAAGCAGCTTTTCTCAACCTTAGTAAAATGGATTGAGCCAGGAGACAGGGGATTTACCCCCAAGGCGGACACTGCAAAAACCCACGAAAAAGCACCCGTCCCGCCCAAGGATCAACTTCCCGAAACCATTGAAGGTATCAACCTGAAAGAAGGGCTCATGCGCGTGGGGGGCAATGAGAAACTCTATCGCAGCCTCCTCGTGAAGCTTCGAGACGATTACGCCAAAACGGATGAGGAAATCAAAGGCTTTCTGCAATCGGAAAAGGCCGATGAGGCTGAGCGTCTGGCCCACAGCATCAAGGGTGTGGCCGGAAACGTGGGCGCAGGCCCGCTTCAGGAAGCTGCAGCCGTGGTGGAACACGCCATCAAGGAAGGTGAAGCGGATTCGTATGAAGGGAAAATCTCCGCCTTTGGCGAAGTGCTGAAAAATGTCGTAACGGCTCTGGGTGTGCTGGGTGGTGAAGAAAAGGAAACCGCTGGTTCAGATAAAGCCGGTCCTGAAGCCACCCCCGATGAATTGGCAGCCGCGTTGGAAGAGATGCTTCCCCATCTGAAAACCCGGAAGCCGAAACCCTGCAAGGCGGCCATGGCAAAGATCAAAGATCTCAAGTGGCCCTCTGAATTCGGCGTGGAAATTGCCGACCTGGACCGGCTCATCAAAAAATACAAGTTCAAAGATGCTCTGCCCCTGTTGGAGGCCCTTAAAAACAGGCTTTAACGTTATTTTAGATTTTGTTTGGAAACGAATCTATGATGGAACAATCCGGGTATAAAGTGAAAAAAGAATTGATTTTCTGGCCAGACTAGACCAGACTAGATATCGGGAGGTGACCGTTATGCTGATAACCAATATTTCAGAGGCAAAGGCCCAGTTGTCCGCACTTGTGGAGAAGGTCATGGCAGGACAGGAGGTGGTCATTGGCAAAGCTGGGAAACCGGTTGCGAAACTCGTGCGGTATGAATGGAGTGAGAAACCACGTCGGCCCGGGGCATTGAAGGGAAAAATCAAGATAGCCGATGATTTTGACGAACTCCCTTCGGATATTGCTGATGCCTTCGGGATGGTGGACAAATGAATCTCTTGCTTGATACCCATGTTCTCTTATGGTGGCTCAACGATCAACCTACACTTTCAAAAAAATCGAGGGCTGCAATCGCCGAGGGTAAGAATCTTGTTTTTGTCAGTGCTGTGGTAGTTTGGGAAATAAGGATCAAAGAGGCGTTGGGGAAACTTGAAATTCCCCGGAATTTCAAGAGAGTTCTGGACAGTCAGCCCTTTGAAATGCTTGATATCACCGTCGAGCATGCGCATGCTGTGAAAGACCTTCCCGCACATCACAGGGACCCGTTTGACAGGATGCTCGTCGCCCAGGCAAAAGTAGAAGGCTTTACCCTTTTGACCCATGATACCCGTTTGAAGAAATACAAAGTTTCTATCATGGAAGCGTGAACCATCCACGGTCATCCGATGAACGGAAAGGGTGAAAGATAAATCTCCCATTATGCTGGGATATATAAGTTGAAATCTCCCGGTGAACCGTAAACTGGATAGTGATATTGCCATCCCGTGCACCCTTCTGACCATGGATAAAGAAGAAGAAATGGATATACCTGGCTTCTTTTCCCCTGAGCTGCTTTTAAACCGGGATAAGAAGACCGGAGAAGCCATTTTCTGCCGGGTGGTGTTTCCCCATCTGAAAACCCGGAAGCCGAAACCATCCAAGGAGGCCATGCTGAAGATCAAAGAGCTCAAGTGGCCGACTGAATACAGCGTGGAAATTGCCGATCTGGATCGGCTCATCAAGAAATACAAATTCAAAGAGGCCCTGCCCATGGTGGAGGCGCTTCAAAACAAACTGAAAGGATACGTGGACCCTTAGGAAACAGGTTTTAAATCACAAATCGAGATTTTGACCCATTTCCCTGACCTGTCAGATTAGGGTAAATCTTTTTATGAGGATTGATTTTCCTGGATTCCTGTTTTTCCGGCAATGAGCTTCCAACCCTTGACAAAGACTTATGGCGGCACTATTATGCATATGTAATATTGGTGGAGGAAAAAATATGGACCGTACAACGATCATGCTGCCGCCTGAACTGAAAACCAGGGCATCCAACCAGGCTAAAAAGATGAGAATCTCTCTGGGCCAGTACATCCGGGAAGCCCTGAAAAAATCGCTGGATATAGAGAACAGACGTGAAGCGGACGATTCGCTTTTTTCAGACAACGCCGTTTTTGTCGGGACAACTCCCGAGGATCTAGCATCCAATCATGACGGATACCTGTATGGAGATGAAAAGTGATTTTCATCGATACCGGAGCATTCCTGGCGCGCTACCTCCGCAACGATCAACATCATCGTAGCGCCGTGGCTGTCTGGGAGAAGCTGGGTTCTAACCACGAAAACTGCGTCACCAGCAACTTTGTGCTCGATGAAACGTTTACGCTATTGGGCCGGCGGGCGGGATATGGCTTTGCCGTTCAAAGGGCAAAGAACATCTATGCCTCGCAGACACTTACCATATATAGACCCGATAGGAGAGATGAAATCAACGCGCTGCGATTTTTTGGCAAATATGCGGATCAACATGTCAGCGTTACCGATTGTATCTCTTTTGTTTTGATGAAACGTGAAAAGATAAATCGCGTTTTTTCTTTTGACAGACATTTCGAATTCGCGGGATTCCATGTGGTCCCATAAAAACAAAAAGCTCGCTATTCCAACCCTTTCGCCATCTGGGCTTGAATAATACGGCGGCACATAAAAAATCCAGAGCCAAAGGGCCTGGATTTCTTTTTTGGATTCAAGGAACGATAATAGCGGGCACTTATTTCTTGAACTCAGGTTTCCTCTTTTCAAGAGAGGCCCTGCCCATGGTGGAGACGCTAAGAGCAAATTGCAAGGATAGGGGGTGGCGCACTTTTGTCTGCCGATCACCGCTGGCCCTATGGATATGAATGTGCCGGGCTGGCGGTTGCACCAGTTATCGACCGGACATTGGTCCGTTTGGGTAAACGGCAATTGGCGTATGACGTTCAGTTTCGATGGCGAAGACGCTGCCCTGGTTGATTATCAGGATTATCATTAGGAGGGATAAGCAATGACCAATATGCACAGCCCACCGCATCCGGGCGAAATCTTACGAGAGGACATTTTACCTGCTCTCGGGCTGACAGTAACCGAAGCGGCAAAGCAACTCGGTGTTACTCGTGCAGCTTTGTCCAGGGTGGTTAACGAAAAGGCCGCCGTCTCTCCAGAGATGGCCTTGCGTTTAGAGGGCTGGCTGGGTGTAGATAACGGCGGACGCGCTGACCTATGGGTCGGCCAGCAGGCCGCCTATAGCCTCTGGCAAACGCGCAAAGCCGGAATGCCTAAAGTACAACGAGCCCAATTAATGGCGGTATGAAGGTGTGAAAGAATTGGGGTCTACGATTGACTTTTCTTGTAAGCTATGGGCTTCAATTATGTCACGACCGTTGAGAACAGACCTCTGTTCCTACTGGCTGCACAAATCAAGGTTTGACCCCTTTCCCCTCAAGTGGCCGGCTGAATACGGCGTGGAAATTGCCGATCTGGAGCGGCTCATCAAGAAATGATTGACAGAACGTTATCGATCAGATTATTGTAATACCAATATTATCGATGGAGGTATGGACATGCAAATGGTCACAGTGTCACCGAAATATCAAGTCGTTATCCCCAAAAAGATAAGAGTATCGTTACAGCTTCGTCCTGGGCAAAAAATGCAGGTAGTGGAATATGACGGGCGGGTGGAGCTTATCCCGGAAAAGGATATTAAAGAGCTTCGCGGATTTTTGAAAGGCATAAATACTGAATTCAAGCGAGAGGCAGACCGAGTATGAATATCGTCGATTCTTGCGCCTGGCTTGCATATTTCGCGGACGAGCCGAATGCGGAACATTTTCAAGCCCCTCTAAAAGATGCTGATTCTCTCGTTGTGCCAACCATAACAACCTATGAAGTCTTTAAGGTTGTATTGCGGGAATCCGGCGAGAATGAAGCACTTCAAGCTGTTGCAGCCATGCAAAAAGGTAACGTCGTGGATTTAACCGTAAATCTGTCAATAGCTGCTTCAAAACTTAGCCTATTGCATAAGCTCCCGATGGCAGACAGCATTATCCTTGCTACCTCGCAGGAATTCGGGGCCAGAATTTGGACCCAGGACTCAGATTTCGAGAAAATATCCGGCGTAATGTACTTCCCTAAATATCTATCCAGTTAAACCTTCTTCGCGTTTGTTTAAGCGGGACACGACTATTAAAGCGCCGTTTACAGCCAAAAATGGTGGTTTGGTTGCAAATAGTCATAATATTCAGAATAAGTGGTTGCAAAAAATCCGGATATACAGAAACAGGGGAGGCTATTATTTTTTCCAGAAAAAATATTGGCCGGAAAGAAAATAGTATTGTTAGAAATGTTCCGCTCTATATGGTTGGCGTTACTCGGAATGGTTGAGATGCTGGAATCAGACCTTATGGAGGCCATAAACGCCTATGAGCACTCGAACATCATCTTACGACAGTTGACGTCTATGAAGGGCCTGGGGCAGGATGTTCTGCCAACTGACGAAATCGGGCAAGGTGGATGTACGGGGACGTTCTTTTGAAAGCCGGGTTGACAAGGCGTACATCTTTATGTACGCTAAGATGTGCATTTTGTAGAACGTAATACGGTTTTAACCGAGGAGGATATTGGGATGCAAAAAATACCCATAACTGAAGCAAGAAGCAAATTCATGAAACTCCCTTACCAGACCGCCAAACATGAGATCCTTGCCGTAACAAGAAGAAACAAGGAAGTCATGGCGGTCATGAGCTGGGAATTATACGAGGGGATGCTTGAGACGTTAGAAGTGCTGTCTGATCCAACGCTTATGAATCATCTTAAAGAAGGCATAGATGACGTCAAAGCCGGCAGAACCCATTCCCTGTCGGAAGCATATGAAAGGCTTGGGCTTTGAAATACCGGATTCGTATCACCGATACCTGCCTTGCTCTGATAGAAAAAATCCCCGACAAGAAAATTCAGGGGGCGATTCTGGATCGAATTAAGAATTTATCGGATGAACCCGACAAACAGGGTAAGAGATTGGTTAAAGACCTCTCCGGATTCCGCTCGATACATGTGGCAGGAAGATACAGAGCCATCTACAAAGTTGATAAAGAGACCGTAATTGTTTATGTTCTTGCAGCAGGGATCAGTAAAGAAGGTGACAAGAAAGACATCTATAAGATTGCAAAGAAACTGTTAAATGCAGGCCTTCTGGATCTAGATCCGGATAAAACCTAAAATGGCTGAACTGCTTCGAAGAGGCATTGCCCCTGGCAGGAGGCCCTTCAGAGTAAACTGAAAGGATAGGTGAGGACTATGAAAGAACTGTCGGATTGCACCGTGCTGGTGGTGGATGATACGGAAGCCAATGTGGACATCCTGGTGGATGCGCTGGGTGAACTCTATGATATCTCGGTGGCAATGGATGGCCGTGAAGCCCTCGAGAGTGTTGCGGAAGCACCACCGGATCTGATTCTCCTGGATATCATGATGCCGGAGATGGATGGGTATGAGGTGTGCCAAAGATTAAAGGGGCATGAACGCTATGCCAAAATCCCCATAATTTTTCTGACCGCCCTCACTGAAATAGAAAACAAGACCAAGGGGTTTCAATTGGGGGCCGTGGATTACATCACCAAACCTTTTGAAATTGCAGAAGTTAAAGCCCGAGTGCAGACCCACCTGAAACTGGCTCTGGCCGAATGGGAGCTTCAAGAGCTGGTGGTGAAAACCCTTGGGGGTGCCATTGAGGTCCTCACGGAAATTTTGTCTGTTGCCAACCCCACGGCCTTCAGCCGCACTTCTCGACTGAAACGCCATGCGAATGCCTTGATGTCAGCCTTCAATCTGACCGACTACTGGCAAATCCGCATGGCCACCATGTTGAGCCAGATCGGTTGCATCGCCATATCGCCTGCAACCATCGAAAAGATTTTCCGGGGGCAGAAGGTCCTGGTGGAGGAGGATGAGGCCTACAGGCGGCACCCTCACATCGGGTATGGACTGATCGGGAAGATTCCGAGATTAGAAACGGTGGCTGAAATCATCGCACGCCAGCAGGATATCAATAAGGATACCGGATTTAAGGGGGATGATCAGGCACAGCGCCTGATCCAGATGGGGAGTCGGATCCTTAAGCTGGTGTTGGAGTATGAGAAGTTGACTTACAGCGGAAAGGCGCCGGCTGACGCCATGGCCGTGTTGAAAAGCAGTGAAAGGGAATACAGCTCCAAACTTCTGGAAACATTTTTCCAGATTGTGGCCAGTGAACCGCAACCTGCCAAAATGGATGTCCGAAAAATTTATCCCAAAGACATTGCACTTGGGATGGTTCTCGCCAAAGATATCATTACGAGCAGTGGATCGGTCCTTGTAAAGGAGGGTACCAAAATCAACCCGTTTCTTTTTGAAATCCTTCATAATTCCTCCAAGTCAGAGTACAGCGAA
>JAERTK010000035.1 GCA_016844935.1 Desulfobacteraceae bacterium
GCTCTGCGTGGGAACGGTGCGAACGGACGCTGAGCGTCCACAGTGCATTCCCACGCAGAGCGTGGGAACGAGAGGGAGATCAAAATATCTCGTACCTTCTCTAAATTTGTCATTTTCTCCAACAGCCTTGATTTACACCCCGCGCTATTTGAATTGTTGAATCTGAGCGCAGGCCGGAATAATCGCTTTTTACATTTTGGATATTGGACACAAGGTCGGTTGCCTTATGTAATGTACCTTCTAACGCCCTCAGATGCTATTTTTGTTGCAGTTCTATCGCACATTCGCGAAAAATATGCAAGATTGGAAAATTAATTATTCAAATGACACCTTCGAAAATGCAGCGGAATTGCCCTTGCTCAATCTCCCTGGAATGCCCCAAGAGTTTGACGTCCCGATTAACCGGGCTCGCTTCCTCCCCTATTCTTGACAGGCCCTCCCTTCGACGCTAAAGCACCAGGCCGCCTAAATTACTTCTGAAGGACATAACCGTGTGGCTCTCTGGCATAATCTTTGCTTTCAAAAGGACGTTGCTTGTTATCAAACAAAGCGGGCTATGCAATTTGGAAATAGATCTGGAAACATAAGACTAATCAGGGAGAGCAAATGGCATATTTCTCAACAAAAAGGGACAACGAGACCCTTGATATGGAAAAATTCATTGAAGAAATCCGCGACAATTCGGAGAAAAAGGGCGTCTATTTGGATACAATCCGAGCGCTGCTGCTTTTCATTAAGGATTTTTCCATGGATTTTGAAGAAACCGATTCCGATCGATTTGCAGAGCAGATTGATGACCTGTCGGAAAGATTTGTTACCGAAAAAAAAACGAAGGTCGTTGAATCCATTTTTGAAAACTACAAGAAATCAATCCCCGCCTTCATCAGGGGGCAAAAGGAGTACTTGAACAACCGGGAAAAGGAACTATGGGATATAATCCGCCTTCAGAGAACGGCGATTACAACCCTCGGTACAGAGAATCAGATTTACAATCGCAAGGTGTATGAGCAAAGCAAAGAGCTCGAAAGCATAACGATGCTCAATGATATCAAAATCATGAAGAAAAATTTGAAAAAAGAGGTTGAAGCAATTCAGGTAACCGTACGCAAGAAAGAGGAACAGGATAAACAGCAGATGGACGCACTCGCCAAACAGATAAGCAGCCTTAACGTCGAACTGAAAAAGGTCAAGACCAAGGCAATGACCGACGGCCTCACCAAGGCATATAACCGTGAGGCCTTTGATCGCTATATCCGTAAACTCGTGGACCGAAATACGATCAAACAGGCACCCTTTTCGTTACTCATGCTCGATATCGATGATTTCAAGAATATCAATGACGGGTATGGACACCAGATCGGTGATCGGGTTCTGGTGGCATTGGTTAAAAAATGCGCCGAATTCATCCGTGATGAAGACTTCCTAGCACGTTACGGCGGCGAAGAATTCATCATAGTCCTTCCGGGGGCATCACTCCGAAACGCTTTAAAAAAAGCACAGCGCCTCCGAAAAGCGATTGCTGGAACCCGCTACACAACCCATAAAGAAAAGGGAGGCAACGGCCTCTCCATTACGGTGAGTATCGGTGCGAGTTCATTTTCCAAAAACGATTCGGTTTCCACCGTCATTGACCGATCCGATCAGGCCCTTTACCAGGCCAAGAGAACCGGCAAAAACCGGGTTGTCAGTGAAGAGGAGATTGAACCTGAACCATCCCAAATTACCAAGGGCGGGGCATAACCGGTTTGAAAGACAAACACCCAACATGGAATGAAAAACCGAATATCGAAGGCTTAAATGTCTATGTCCTTTCCAGGACCTTCTTGAGTTTCTCCGACAATGTGGTCAGTGAAAACGGTTTTTGAAGGAAGTCCCGCGCACCCGCATTCAGGATCTTCCGGGCCAGCCCATCAATGGTATACCCGCTAAAAACAATCACTTTCAGATTCGGACGGGCCTTCATGAGAAGAGGATACAACTTTCCGCCTTCCATATCAGGCAGGTTTATATCCAACAGGGCAAGGTCAATCCGTCCATCAAAAGCCTCGGCCGTATGGATGGCATCCTTTCCGTTCCGGGCTTCCAGTACCCGGTATCCCAAATTCTCCAACATCCCCTGTGTGACGACAAAAACCGCATCTTCATCCTCAATAACCAACACCGTCTTCGATGAACCGTCACCGTCCGCATGCAGGGCCTTTTCTTCCTTTGCCTTCCCCGCCACGGCAGGGAGATAAATGACAACACGGGTCCCTTTGCCCAATTCGGACGCGACCGTTATCCACCCATCATGGTTTCTGATAATACCGTACACAGCGGCCATATCAAGCCCTCGCACCGTGAAATGGGTGGTAAAGAAGGGCTCGAATATCCTATCTCTCGTCTCCCGGTCCATACCGATGCCGTCATCTTCAAAAGTGATAGAAACATAAGGACCCGGTTTGAGGGCAGGACAGCCTTTTGCAAAGCCTTCATCGACCGCCACGTTTCCGGCCGAAATCCTGAGACGACCCATATCTTCCATGGCATCGTTGGAATTGGTGATTATTGCGGATAAGACCATATGCATCTGTGCCTTATCCGCCTCAATATCCAGGACATCCACCGGAAAATCAGTTTCTATTGTTATCTCAAGATCGGCGCTTTCCTTGATCAGGGGGATGGTATCCTTCAAAAAATCGGTAGGAGATATGATTTCGGGATTGAATTTGCCACCCCTTGCATAGGCCAGGAGTTGATTGCTCAAATGGGCCATTTGATCCGCGGATGCTTTCATTTGGGTGACATATCGGTTTAACTTGTCATTCCCGGCAAGCTCCATTTCGAGCAGTTCCGCATTACCGGTAATCGCAGACAGGGCATTGTTGAACCTGTGGGCAATCCCCCCGGCCAAGACAGACAGGACTTCCGTCCTCCTTGATTGCTGTATCCCTTTCTGAATTTTCTTCATCGCCCTCTCCAAATTCCACCATGGGAAATCATCCTGCGCTATCCGCCGGAAGAAGCGTCTTCAGGTTTAAAGCGCGAAAGAAGCCGTTGCTCACTGAGTATCTTCGGATACGGGATGGGCTTCACCGTAAGGAACATGCCAACGCTTTCTTTGCGCTTCCACGCAATTCTGCCCTCTATACCGATGGCTTGTCCATCATTAAATGTGACATTCCCAGTGACCCATCTCCCAAATTTAATTTCTTTGTCAGCGGAAAATCGAATCCCTTTTTCAGAAATATCCACGACTTCAAACTCGTGTTTTCTGATCTTTAAGATCGGCCTGATTGAGGCAGGGTATTCTATCCTAAAATATCTCCTTTTTTCCTGGCGATTACGGTGTTCATCATCCATAGGACTTCCTTGTTCAAGATATCCAATCAAATATATGTATCTATCAACGTCCCCTTTGGTGCACCCGCAATTTCAAGCCCGGTTGATCCATAAATACGATCCACCCCGTCACATTCATTTGTTGCAGGTTCAAATTCCTGAGCGAATCTGCCGGCGTTATGGTTATGATTCGGCACAAGGCCACCGGCCCTTGAAAAGGAGGGTGGAAAATCGTGAGCCGACACGAGAGCAAGCGAAGCATCCATGTTTAAATGGGGCACAGCTTAAGACTGGGTTAAAAGGGAAACGGGTGTATTTATATACCACAATTTAATTTATTGCAAGACAAAACGTTTCCCAAAACAAACATAAGGGCTCGAAATTTGAGTGCAATCTATTTTGAGGTCTTGATGAATTTCCAGCCAATATGAGATTCGAGTCTCAGACAGTCAACAGTTAAATCTCCTCGCTTAAAGCCTTCATGATGGCATTGACCAATCCACGTCCGGTAACGGGTTTCATTAGAACCGCTTTAATTCCAATTTTCCGGGCCCTCTCCTTGTAGGTCTCCTCGTCGTAACCTGTGCAAAGAATGACCGGAATACCCGGCCGGATTCGCAACAATGCCTCGGCCAACTCCTCCCCCGTCATTTTGGGCATGACCATGTCGGCAATAACCAGGTCAAATCTGTCAGGGATCTCGCGAAATGTTTTCAGAGCCTCTTCCGAACAGGTTTTCAATTCAACCTGGAAACCATAACCTTCCAACATTTCTTTCCCCGTATTCGCAATTTCCTTGTCGTCATCAACAAAAAGTATTCGCTTTTTCCTTCCGGGCGAAAGGGTGATCGAACCGGAGCCGGATTTCGTCCCTTTTTCATTTTTTATTTTCGGGAAGAACAAATGGAAGGTTGTGCCCTTTCCCGGCTCGCTATGTACCTCTATGGACCCTTCGCAATTCTCGACTATACCGTGGATCACGGCCAATCCCATCCCTCTCCCTTCACCCACATCCTTGGTCGTGAAGAATGGCTCAAATACCCTTTCCATAACCTCAGGTTCCATACCCATACCGGTATCCTTAACACTCAGCCTGATATATTCCCCCGGGGCCATATCATCCCGATCCAATTCAACATCCGTCATGCTTATCTCCAGAACACCTGGATTTCCCCCCATGGCATCAACTGCATTGGCGCTGAGATTAATAAGAGTTTGATGCATTTGAGATGGGTTAGCCATGATAATAGCTGATTGAGTTTTGATGTTTTGCCGGATTTCAATCGTTGTCGGAATGGATGATCGTAAAAACTTCAATAACTCCTTGGTAATGGGCATGATGTCCAACGGCTTGGCCCTATGTTCGTCCTGCCGGCTGAAGCTGAGGATTTGTTGTACGAGATCCGCTCCCCGTGCGCAGGCCTTTTCCACTCGTTGGAGGTTTTTGCCGGCCCCATGTCCCTCCGGGAGATTACCTGCCGCAATTTCCGCGTTAGCCATAATAATCCAGAGAATGTTATTGAACTCATGGGCAATTCCACCTGCAAGCGTCCCGATAGCCTGCGCTTGTTGGGCTTTCCGCAAATTCTTCTCAGCTTTCCGCTCCCTGAACTCATGCATAAGCGTGAAACAGTACTGTATTTCCCCCTTTTTGTTATGGGTAGCATATATCCGTTGCCAGAGGGAAAAAGGCTTCCCACTTGAATCGAGGACCTCTATTAGACCCTTCCAGGTCTCCCCTCTTTCAATGACTGGTAGAATTTCTTGATGGTATTTTTCAACAGATTTCTCCGAATAATAATCCCAATAGCCGAGAGACCGGGACGTCTCCAAAGAACGGCCGAAAAGTTTTTCGTGTGCAGGGTTGACATAGATAAGCCGGCCACCCGGATCGCTGACCGCAATGGCTTCGCTTGAGGCAACAACAATTTCCTTGAAATAATCCGAACTTCCCAAGGATTTGCCGACGTCCTCATCTATCAACAATTTCTTTTGCTTTTCCATGACGATCATTCCCTTGGATGCGTGAGCCTGCTTTCCCATAAAATAAATTCTGCAACTCACATAATTTTTAATTGAATTATACCACTTTTTTACCAAAATCAACCTCTGAACTCAGCTTTGAGTCAAAATTCTGACGCATCCCCCATTCGCACACTCTGCGCGAGAACGACGGATGCGATGTACGGAAACGAGGAAACGGATCAACAGCCGTGGTTTTCGCATTCAGTCCGATAATGGCATCAAGGGTTTCAGGAAATGGCACGAAAATTGAATAACCTAATTAAAGAATCCTGTTTAGACGCGTCAACCTAATCCAAAGGGACAGAGGCCGGGGATGTGAAAACAATGTATGCTCAGATAAGAATGTCGGTCTATATTATCATGGCACTATCGCTTGCGGGGTGCGCCTATCAACGCGACGTCACCCTTCCGCCTGTAGACCTGCCGGAAGGGATTTTTTCAATCCCCCAGTCTAATGTCTACGGTGCGGCGCGGGTAGCTGTTTTCTCATTTAGCGCCCCCTCCAATGCGCGGGGAAAGGGAGAGCTTGCCGCTCTTTTTTTATGTCAGGAACTGGAACAGAGAGGCGTATTCCGGGAGATTGTTCCCCTGCCCGATATCAATGATATGTCCATGCGTAACCTGATCAATGATGCCCGAATTAAGCGATATGATCTGATTATTGTCGGCGAACTTCTTTACTATTTTGAGGGGAGTCTTCTGGAGCCTTCCAGTGTGAAGGAAGAAATACGTGTGATTAAAGTAAGGGGAGGAAAACCGCGGACCCTCTGGTACGCAAATGCAACGGAAACAGCGCAGCCGGCGCTTTCAACCGATTATATCGTCGCACAAGGGAAAGGGGCGCCTGCGCCGTCGGCTGCGGTCCTCATGAGGAGAAACGCTGAAAAGTTTTGCAATATGATCCTTGATCTTCCGCCTCAATCAGAGCAACAATAATATTAAGGGCAACGAAACGACAATGTCGTAAATAGTGCAGAGGATAGTCAGCCAAAAAATTGTGGAATGAGGATTATAGCATTATGCATAAACGCTACCAAACAGGGATGGCTCCGCACCTGAAGTTCTTAAACTTTCTTCGAGAGTTCTTCCTCGTCTTAAGATATTTTTTTCCTTTCATTTTTACAGTTTGGATCATCTTAACGGGCATGCCGGGTTGTACGAAAAAGACCACTCGGGCAACGGGCAAGGGGGACATGGCCTTCACCCTGCCGGACCCACAGCCCTACTCAGATTTGCTTGAATCGAGTTATGCGGCAGCTGACAGTCTTGGAAGGGGATTGCGTTTCCGGGGGCTTTCACCGGATGAGTCGATTTTGACGGCAAGCTTCGTCAACATTGACAATCTGACCGAATCCTCCACCCTGGGGAGAATCGTCTCCGAACAGATCGCGAGCCGTTTGGCCCAACACGGCTTTAAGATCGTTGAGGTAAAGCTACGCCAGGAGTCCATATTCATCGAAGAGGGTAAAGGGGAATTCCTGCTCTCCCGCGAGGTGACCAGCCTGGGTGAAACCCGCGGCGCTAAAGCGGTGCTTGTGGGAACATACGCCGTCTCAAGAAACTTCATATTTATATCCGTACGCGTTGTCCGTACGGAGGGGAATTCCGTTGTAGCGGGCTATGATTACGAATTGCCGAACGACTCAACAACGAGATCGATGTTAAGGTAACGTTCTCACCGCTGAGCGGAAAGGAGTACCATTTGGGTTCCCATATCCCATTGGTTTACGTTCGGCAGGTTCCGGGCCTTTTTAAAGGAAATAAGGGCCGCCCGAGATTTTTTTCCCCATTTGCCGTCAACCTTTGCGGTGTAGTATCCAAGCCTTAATAAATGAGATTGCACAATTTTAGCCGCAAGAGGATTTGAGAGTTCAAGGAAAATCGTTCCGCTTGAGACGGGGTCCTTTTTAATGGCTGATATTGAACGGCGTTTCACTCCCTTCGCGTTTTTGGATGCCTGTTTCTTGCTCTCAGTGGCACTATCGAGGTTTTTTTGCGCCAGCGCTTTCAACAGCTCATCCATTTTAATAGAAAAATTGTAGGAAGAGAGGATTGTGTTGTCGAGAGTGCTCACAAGCCTCGTCGACACGAACGCCCGATTTCCGGCAATGGTATATGTCCCAACAAGTATCGCCTGGGCGTCCTGGCAGTTACTTATTTTCTTCATATTTCTGGACAGAACCAGCTCCCCATTTCTTTCTTGAACAAGCATTTTACCATTGCGCAGCCTGACATCAATCACCCTATACCCGTGCTGAGAGAACCTGGATGCTATTTGCACGCCTACCAGCCTTCCAAAGGCGGAGGTTTCCTTCAGGTTGTCGAGATTCACAAAACTGGTCGAGAGTATTGGCAATGTCCTGTCCAGGTAGTATAGAAGATTCCTTTCCAGCATGTCTCCGGCAGTATAGGAGATATCACCTAAATCAGAACCACAACACAAAGCGTAGACATCCCTTTCCGTACTTGCGCAAAGACAAAGGAACCCAACCAATACAGCCATTAAATTGATGGAAAATCTCTTTCGTCGGTTCATGACAGCCTCCTTATTTGGTCCGCAATTCCTATTGGACCTTCCCGCAATGCAGCTTGATTCGACCATTTTACCAACCGCTGCATACAATATCGGCCATATTGACAAATACTTTAATGAAAATTACTTTCGGAATCGAACCGGACCGGGTTATCTTGGAACATCCATCATGAGAAATTTGCCGCAACGGGAAAATATTTCCGCCCGGCGTGGTGTTTCTCGACCTTACGGATATTTTGGTTGAATGAAAACCCGGAAATCTACTTTATCCACGCATACTCCCTCGTTCCCACGCTCTGCGTGGGAACGGCGCGAACGGACGCTGAGCGTCCACAGTACGTTCCCACGCTGGAGCGTGGGAACGAGAGGGAAAATCGGATATTGGCGTTCAATAAGGCATGAAATTTGCATATCAACCCCTACAAAAGCGTTGTTTGATTTTAGAAAAGTTTGGGCTGAAGGAGGGGAGTTGCCATGTTTAAGCGAGTGTTAGATCTCAATATTTGTCTGGTGGTACTACTTGCAATCGGAGGATGCCATTTAGGCTCAAAGCCGCCTGCCAAACCCGTCACTTCCCAAATGCCCGTTCCAGATGCATTCCGGCTGAGCACTCAAAAGAAGATGCAGGCAGTCCACCATTGGAAACTGCTCGCGGAAGACGTTGCCCATCTTGCCGCTGAGAAAATCGATGGCGGTTATCATGATGCGCTAATTCCCATATATGTGGCACCCTCAGGGATAACCCCGTTTGAAAAGGCCTTTCACGACCTCCTCCTGACCAGTCTCGTTGAAATAGGCTTGGCCGTATCCAACCGGCCTGAAGGAAATCGGCAACTCTCCTTTGATATTCAGGTGATAACCCATCACCAAAAGATTCTCAGGTCGGGAACCGTCGTTTATGAGCCTTTGGCGCCGGGGGTCTTTGTACAGCGTGGTGCTCCTTCTTTGGACGGACCGGATAAAAGGAATAACGAAGGCGAAATGCTTGAAGACGACGCGGAGCTAACAGCCGAGGCCGAAGTGATTGAAAACCGTGCGGAACTGGATGTCGAAGCCGGGGAGTACGCCGTTGAACTGCCGAAAAATGAGATCATAGTGACCACGTCACTTATGTTTGGCGGCAAGTACATCATGAGAAACTCGTCCATTTATTATATCAACGATCCTGACTGGTCACAGTATGTACTCAAGTCGAAATACAAAGACCCGGCGGTTGCTCAATATAGGATTGTTGATAAATAGAATGAAATGGACTGATCGATATTATCGGGCAGGTCTTTTTCTTATCTTTTCTTTGAATAACAGGCAGTTCGTCCCTGAAGAGTTGCTGCGAACAACGATGCTTG
>JAERTK010000036.1 GCA_016844935.1 Desulfobacteraceae bacterium
CTCCCGGCCACCTGGCTCAGAAGTTGAAAGGTCCTCTCCCCCGCCCTGAAATCCGGAAATCCCAACGACAGGTCTGCTGCAACCACCCCCACCAGGGTTACCTTTGGAAAATCATACCCCTTGGTAATCATCTGGGTGCCCACAAGGATTTGGGTTTCTTCCCTGGCGAATTCTTTCAGGATATTGCTGGCGGCCCCCTTTTTCCGGGTGGCATCCGTGTCTATGCGGGAGATGCGGGCGTCGGGGAAGAGGGCGTTCAGTTCAACTTCCATCTTTTCCGTTCCGAATCCAAAGGGTTTCAGGCTGCTTCCTCCACATGTTTTACACGGCACATTAGGCGGAGATTTGAATCCGCAATAATGGCAGGCCAGGCGGTTTTCGTTGAGATGAAAAGTCAGGGAGACATCACAGTTGGAGCAACGGAGAGCCTGGCCGCACGATCTGCACAGAAAAATCTGGTGGAAGCCCCTCCGGTTCAGGAATAAAATGGACTGATTCCCCGCATCCAGGTTTTCCCGAAGGGCTTTTTGAAGGGTGGGGCTGATCATGGGCTCTTTGCCGCTGGCATCTTTTTGGTTTCGCATGTCCACAATTTCCATGCCGGGCATGGGCCGCTGTTCCACCCGTTCCGGCATGGAAAGCAGTTGGTATCGTTCGGCTTTGGCGTTTTGAAAAGACTGGACGGACGGGGTGCCGGATCCCAGAACCACCACGGCGCTTTCAAAGCGTGCCCGCACCACGGCCGCGTCCCGGGCGCAATAGGGCGGTCCGGCATGCCCAGACTGCACATAGGCGGTATCATGCTCCTCATCCACAATGACCAACCCCAGCCGCGGCAGGGGTGCGAACAGGGCTGAACGGGCGCCGATCACCAGATCCACTTCTCCTTTGGCTATTCGGGACCACTGGTAAATTCGTTCACTCTTGCTCAGTCCGCTGTGGTAAAGGGCCACCCGCTCCCCCAATCGTGCCCTGAAAACCCCTTCCAGATATCCCGCCAGAAGGATTTCAGGGGCCATGAGAATCGCCTGTTTCCCCGATTGCACCACCTGTTCAACAGCGCTTGCATACACTTCGGTTTTGCCGCTTCCCGTCACACCGTAAAGCAGGAATGAACCAAAAGTTCCCAGCGCCAGCCGGTCTTTGATCTGTGCCAGGGCTTTGTGCTGGTGCGGGTTCAGGGTATGCGGCAAGGAGGGCGGCAGTATCACCGGGGTTTGTGGATTACGGTTCTCGGATACCACATGGTACTCAAAGACGCCATTTTTCACCCATTTGTTGGCCAGGTACGGGCCGTTCTTGAACCGCTGCCTTAAATCCCTTAAAGGGATAGACCCGTTTTCAAACACGATCTTTAAAAATTCAATTTCATTTTCAGCTTTCGACGCCTTTCCCCGCTTCAGGAGGGCGTCTTCGAAATCACAATCCCCCATGGGCCGTACAGATTTTAAAGGAGCGGCATTATTTGGATTTCCGTGCTTCAGGCGGTGTTCCACCCGGATCCACCCCTTTTCCTGAAGGGGATAGATCTTTTTCATGGGCCAGGGAAGTTTTTTCCCAGGATTACTGCAGATCCAGCGCAATATGCGGATTTCATTCGAATCAAAGAGCCTCCCTTCAAGAAAACCTTTTCCCTTTTTGGTGAGACTTGCGGATTTAAAGTGGTCCCCGGGGAGGGAGGAATGGATCACCATGCCCAGCGGATGATGGTAATAGTCAGCGAGCCATTCAAAAAATGGGACCATCTGCCGGTGAAAGAGGGGGATGGGATCCAGAAGATCCGCAATTTCCTTCAAATCATGGCCGGGTTTTGTAAGTACCGTTTTAACCACATAACCGGTCACACGACGACGGCCTAGAGGTACCCGAACACGATTGCCGATACGAACCAGCGATTTGAGGCTTTCGGGAACAGCGTACAGAAAGGTTTCTCTGACGTGTGCTGCCACGGCCACGTCCAGGCAGAAGAAAGGTTCAGGGGCGGTGCTTTTTGTCATTCCGCATCCTTCTGACCTGGTTGATGACGGCCCCTGCCGCCGCTTCAATCTCAAGAAGGGAATTGCGCCTTCCCAGACTGAACCGCAGCGCCCCCATGCCGACCTTCTTGGAGACCCCCATGGCCGATAGCACATGGGAGAGAGTCACGCTTTGATCGTGACATGCGGCTCCTGTGGAAGCCATGAGGTCGGGGATTTCGGAAAGTATGCGCCCCCCTTCAAGGCCGGGAACAGAAACATTGAGGGTATTGGGGAGGCGCCCCTGTTCAGGGCCGTTTAAAACCAGGTCCTCGATGCCGTCAAAGAGAAGTGCCTGCAATCGATCTCTCAGGCCGGAGATCTCTTTTCCGTCGCGGGGAAGCCGTTCCCGGGCTACCCGGCATGCGGCCCCGAGACCCGCCGTCAGGATGGTGTTTTCCGTTCCGGCCCGCCTTCCGTCTTCCTGGCCGGCACCGTGCATGAGGGGTGTGAGGGAAAGGCCCTCACGCATGTAGAGGGCGCCCACACCTTTGGGGCCGTACAGTTTATGCCCCGCCACGCTCAGAAAATCCACGCCCAGTTCCCCCACCCGGACAGGGATTTTCCCCACGGCCTGGGCTGCGTCCGTATGGAGCGGGATGTTGTGATTCCGGGCGATTTGAGCGATTTCCCTGATGGGTTGGAGGGCGCCTGTTTCGTTGTTGGCGAGCATGATGCTGATGAGTCCCGTATGGGGCAACATGGCCCTTTGAACCTGATCCGGGTCCACAACACCTTCCGTATCCACGGGAAGGATGGTCACCTGCGCCCCCAGTTCCCCCAGAAACAAGGCCGGGTTCAAAATTGCCGGGTGCTCAATGGATGATGTAATGAGATGAAATTTATCAGGATGTCTGAAATCAACGAGTCCTTTTAAGACCATGTTGTTGCTCTCGGTGCCGCCTGATGTGAAAACAATTTCATGGGGTTCACATCCCAGGAGCGCCGCCACCTCCCCCCGCGCCTCTGTCACCCCGTCTTTTGCCCGGGCGCCCAATGAATGGGAACTGGAGGGATTTCCGAAATGTTCCGCCATAAAGGGTGTCATGGCGGAAACGGCCTCCGAAGCGATGGGCGTCGTGCCGTTATGATCCAGGTAAATGGGTTGTCCTAAAACCGATTCCGTCATGCAAACCGCCTTTCCACAAGAATTCAGGCGCATGGGATCCAAGGGTTGTGTGGGGTATCAAATGCGCCAATTGATGACCCTTTATAAGCTTTTTAGAATAAATTTTGCCAATTGACAACATATTACACAAATGATAGATATCACCCCAAGGATTGGCACTGACGGTACCCTGATGGGTATCTCACCAATATTGCAAAACCCATTGGCATCCGTGTGGAGAAGGAACAGATATGCAATCCGTAAGAATTCTGGGGACAGGGTCTTATGTGCCGCCAAAAGTTCTGTCCAACTTTGATATACAGAAAATGGGCCTGGAAACCACCCATGAATGGATCGTCAAAAGGACCGGCGTCAGCCAGAGGAGAATGGCTGATCCGGATGTGACGACCTCTGATCTGGCCCGGGAAGCGGCTCTTAAAGCCTTTGATATGGCCGGTATAACCGCCGGAGATGTTGACCTCATTTTGGTGGCCACCATTACGCCCGATACCTGCTGTCCTTCCGCCGCCAACTGGCTTCAGGCCAAACTGGATGCGCCTCAGGCCATCACGTTTGATATTACGGCGGCCTGTTCCGGCTTTATTTTCGCCCTTAACGTGGCGGAGCAATACCTGAGGACGGGTGCTGCCCGGACGGTCCTGGTTGTGGCTTCCGAAGTGATGACCCGGACCCTGGACTGGACGGACCGGAGCTCCTGTATTCTCTGGGGCGACGGGGCCGGTGCCGCCGTGCTGCAGATGGGGGATGCGGGCCCCGAAATTTTATCCACCCACCTCCACACGGACGGTCACAATGGCCAGGATCTTTTAATGCCCGGGGGAGGCTCCAAAACCACCCCCATCTCCCATGAGAGTGTGGATGAAAAGCGCCATGTGCTCCAGTTGATTGAAGCCAACGCCAGTTTCAGGGTGGCGGTAAGGCATTTTGTGGAATCCATCAAGGAAGCGGCCCGGCACAACGGGGTGGACGTTTACGATATAGACTGGTTCATTCCCCACCAGGCCAATCTGCGCATGTTCCAGTCCATGGCCAAGAGCTTGAAGCTCGAAATGGAAAAATTCTATGTCACCCTCAACAAATACGGCAATATCTCCTCTGCTTCCTGCGCCATCGCTTTTGATGAAGCGGTCCGGGACGGCAGCATCCAAAAGGGCCATCTGATCTGCCTTCCGGTATTTGGCGGCGGGCTCACGTGGGGCAGTGCCCTCGTTCGTTGGTAAAGTGTGTTTTTTCAGTAAGGAAGGGGGCCTCTGACAATGATCCTTCAAGGGCTGGAAAAGGCCGGTATCGGATTTGAGGCCGGGTTCAAGGATTTTAAGGAAAATCGCCCGACGCTTGTTATGGTTCATGGCGCCGGGGGGCGTGCGCAGGTCTGGCGCAATCAGATTCATCCGCTGAAATCATCCCTCAATACCCTGGCCGTTGACCTGCCGAGCCACGGCAACACCTCTGGAAGCGCCAAGGGCAGTATTGATGAATATGCGGCCTGGCTCATGGAAACCCTTCAGACATTTTTCCCCGAACCGCCATTCCTCATGGGCCATTCCATGGGGGGTGCCATTGTTCAAACGGCGGCGAGGGAGAGACCTTCTTTAATGAAAGGAATCATTTTGGCTGGTACCGGCGCCCGCCTGGGTGTGGCGCCGGCGTTTCTGGATGGCCTGTTAAGCAATTTTGATAACATCATTGATACCATCATGGGTTACGCTTACGCCCCGGGAGTGGATCCCCGGCTGGTGACCGAGGGTGCGGCCCTCATGCGGGAGTCGGGAGCCGCCGTTGTTCATGGGGATTTCACGGCCTGCAACCGGTTTGATATGCGAGACCGGGTGGCACAAATTACCCTGCCCACACTTATCTTGTGCGGGGAGAAAGACCAATTGACGCCGCCCGCCCTTTCAGAGAAACTGGGCAGGGCAATTGGGGGAAGCCGGTGTGAAATTGTCCCTTCAGCCGGTCATATGCTCATGATCGAAAGCCCGAAAGTTTTTAACAAAACCGTGCTGGATTTTGTTCTGGAGGCTGAACGCTGACGCCGGACCCTCCCATGAAAAAATTATGGCCATTCAGTGCGTTTCCCCCTCGCCCGAAAACCATTTCAAGGGAAAATTGTATGGCCGCTGCCCGGGACCGGTTAATTATCTTCGGGCGATACCCCTTGCCCGGGAAAGCCAAAACCCGCCTGATTCCCGCCCTGGGACCGGTCGGCGCCGCCAACCTGCAGCGCCGGTTAACGGAAAAAACCCTTCTGACAGCCAAAAAATTTGCGGCTCGGCACAAAACCGTCATCGGGTGCTGTTTTGAAGGGGGTACACCCCAAAAGATAGGACGTTGGCTAGGCTCTGTTCCCAAATTGTCCTTTCAGCAGTCAGGGGACCTGGGCAGTCGGATGCGATTTGCCCTGTTTGATGCCTTAAGTGAAGGAAACAAACGGGTGGTTCTGCTGGGGACGGACATCCCGGGGGTAAACGTCGAAATCCTTGAACAAGCCTTCGCTGCACTGCTTAATCATGATGTGGTTCTGGGGCCAAGCACGGACGGGGGCTATTGGCTTGTGGGGCTTAAGCGGCCCGTTGATGTTTTTCGGGGCATTGACTGGGGAAGCCCCAGGGTCCTTGCGCAGACCCTGGTACAGATTCGAAAAATGGGGTTGGCGGTCTCTCTTCTGGAATTTCTATGGGATGTGGACACCCCGGAAGACTTGAGAAAATGGCGGTTTCAAGAAAGTGGGCCGGAGATTTTCCTAACGGTTGTGATACCATCCCTCAATGAAGAAAATTCTATCCACCGGGCCATTTTGAGCGCCACGGACCGGGACGCGGAAGTGATTGTGGCAGATGGGGGAAGCATTGATGGCACCGTCCGTTTGGCGGAATCCCTGGGGGCGCATGTTATCCACTGTGCCCCGGGCCGGGCCCGGCAGCAGAATTGCGGTGCTGCGGCGGCAAAGGGTGAAAATTTACTCTTTCTGCACGCGGATACCCATCTGCCCGAAGGTTATGTGACCCAGGTTTTTGAAACCCTCATGGCACAGGAAAAGGCGCTGGGCGCTTTTCGTTTCAAGACGGATTTTCACTCTCCCTTCATGCGGCTTGTGGAGTGGGTGACCCACCTGCGATCCAGATACTTGAAACTCCCTTACGGTGACCAGGCCGTATTCATGGAAAAGGCGGTTTTTGAAAGGGTCGGTGGTTTCCCCATGGTTCCCATCGGGGAAGACCTTTTGCTGGTGCGTCATCTGATCAAACACGAAAACGTGCAGATGGCA
Organism: Desulfobacteraceae bacterium; assembly: GCA_016844935.1. Taxonomy (GTDB): domain Bacteria; phylum Desulfobacterota; class DSM-4660; order Desulfatiglandales; family Desulfatiglandaceae; genus NaphS2. The sequence continues at coordinate 6,413 of JAERTK010000036.1, forward strand.
ATGGCAGCGGGATCGGTCGTCACATCGGGGCGCCGATGGAAAACCCTGGGGCCCCTCAAAACCACATGGATCAACCTTTTTGTGCTGATGGGCATGACCATGGGGATTTCCCTCAAAACCCTTTCCCGTCTTTACAGGAGATCGTCCTGATGGATTTTCTTGACTTAAAAACGACCACCGGCTTATATAACCTCTCACGGTTCGGCGTTCGTTTAATTTTGACAAGCAGGTGAATTCTTATGAAGGCCCTCCATCCAAACAAGGCATTTGAACCCCTCTATGAGGAACTGGGATACACATTCAGGGACCCTGCGCTGATCCTTCAGGCGTTTCGGCATGCCTCCTATGTAAATGAACAGATGGATGCCGGCCTCGAAGACAATGAACGTCTCGAATTTCTGGGAGATGCCGTGCTGGATCTGGCCATCAGTCATTTGCTCATGGAAAAAAACAAAGGGGCCGATGAGGGGGAACTCTCCAGGTTCAGGTCCATGATGGTCGATGAAACAGGGCTTCATGATGTTGCCAGAAGGCTTGACCTGGGCAGTTACCTGCTTTTGGGGAGGGGGGAAGACCAGAGTCTCGGCAGGCAGAAACCATCGATCCTTGCGGACGTCACCGAAGCCCTTATCGGGGCCGTTTATCTGGATGGCGGGTTTGATGTCACCAAAAAGATCATTGAGAAATTGTTTGCGCCGCTGTTGGAGAAGGTGCGGACGGACGATCTGGTTCAGGATTTCAAGAGCCTGCTCCAGGAATTCACACAGCAGATGTTCAAAAGTCTTCCAAAATACCGGCTTACAGAAGAAACAGGGCCTGCACACGACAAGGTGTTTCGCATCGCTTTGGCTGTTAATGGCATCGTTCTGGCCGAAGGGATGGGAAAAAGCAAGAAAGAAGCTGAACAGCATGCGGCAAAGGAGGCGTTTTTACGCCTGAAAGAAGATTGAGACCCCTGATAATCCCCATATTTATTTCCCACGCCGGGTGTCCTCACAGGTGCCTTTTCTGCGATCAGGAAAAGATTACCGCCCAGCCAGTTCATTTAACAGACCCTCAACTGGTGCGCGAAACGCTGGATGCAGCCATGGGTGCCAAAGGATTCGACCCCAGCCGAAACCTTGAGCTGGCTTTTTATGGCGGAACATTTGCCGGGCTAAAGAAAGCCCATATGGAATCCCTGCTGAAAGCGGCAGCGCCATATGTGCATTCCGGCTTGGTGAAATCCATCAGGATTTCAACGCGCCCGGATTCCCTGGATGAACAGCGCCTGGCGCTTTTGAAGGAGTATGGGGTTACCACGGTGGAATTGGGCGCCCAATCCATGAATGATCGGGTTCTGGCCCTTTCCAGGAGGGGGCATACGGCAGGGGACACCGCGGCAGCGGTTCGAGCGTTAAAGGATTACGGGTTCAAGGTGGGTATCCAACTGATGCCGGGCCTTCCGGGTGACTCAAATGAAACATTCCTGGCGACCACCCAAAAAGTATTGGCCCTCAGGCCCCACATGGTGCGGTTGTATCCCGCCCTGGTGATAAGGGGGACCGGACTGGCTCGCATGTACGGGGAGGGGTTGTATCAGCCCTTTTCCCTCGGGGAGGCTGTCAATCTATGTGTGGAAAGCGTCCTTTTGTTTGAGGGAAATGGGATTCCGGTGATCCGGATCGGTCTCATGAGTTCGCCTTCCCTTCTGGAAAAGGATCGCATCATGGCAGGGCCCTGGCATCCGGCCTTCGGATTTTTGGTCCGCTCGGCCATTCACTCAAAGGGTATTGCGCCAGACTTGGAGGTTCCTGACGGGGCAGCGCAGATCAGGATCCATGCGCCAGCGCGGGAAATTTCCCTGGTAAGAGGCTACAGGAACCGGGGAATTAAAAAAATCGAGAAAATAACAGGGGCAAGTGTCATGGGGGTTGTTCCGGATGACACCGTGCCTCCAGGAAGGATTCGGTTGGAGAGGATATGAGTTTTAAATCGGGTTTTATCGGAATTATCGGTCCACCCAACGTGGGCAAGTCGACGCTTTTAAACCGTATCATGGGGACGAAACTGGCCATTGTATCCCCCAAGCCGCAAACCACCCGGAACCGCATCCTGGGGGTTTTTCACCAGGATGACTGCCAGATGGTGTTCATGGATACGCCCGGGATTCACCGAACGCGGACAGCCCTTCACAAATCAATGGTCGATGCCGCCTTTGCGGCCTTTCATGAAGTGGATATCATCCTGATGATGGTTGAGGCGGGCGCCCGTGAAGACCCCGCCGTTCCATCCATCATCAATGGGTTGAAATCCATAAAAAAACCCTTGTTTCTGGGTGTCAATAAGATTGATAAGGTCGAAAAAGAAAGGATCCTCCCCATTCTGGGGGATTACGGGGAAAGACTTCCCTTCGATGCCATGATTCCCATTTCCGCGCTCAAGGGGTATGGTGTGGATGTATTGCTCCGCCGATTGAAGCTGCGGTTGAAACCGGGTCCGGAGTTTTTCCCTCCGGATATGGACACGGACCAATCGGAGGCGTTCATGGTTTCGGAAATTATCCGGGAGAAAATTTATCAATACCTCAGTCAGGAACTCCCCTATGCGTGCGCGGTAACCGTTTCCCGGATTGAAGATGTGCCTGAAAAAAACCTGGTCTCCATCGGAGCCGAAATTCATGTTGAAACGGAATCTCAGAAAGGCATCTTTATTGGCCGTGGGGGGAAGATGATCAAAAACCTGGGCCGTTCCGCCAGGCTTGAGTTGGAAGCATTGTTTGAAGCTAGGGTTTATCTTGACTTGGCGGTACGTCTTGAGAAAAACTGGAGCAAAGATACCCGGGCTTTGAAACGGCTGGGCTATTGAGGCCGGATTGCAGATTTTGGAGGGCATAAAAAAACCAACCCCGCAAAGCGAGGTTGGTTTCTTAGGAGGAAAGAGTAATTTTTAGACTCTATATGGTCTCTTACAACGTGCAATTAGCTTGCCAAAAAACGAAAGTTGTTAATTTTTTTGTATAACCCATTGTTTTTTATGGGATGAATCAGGATTTAGGATCATTTTCGGTTTTTCAACGGAAGGCCGAAATAGTACAATATCTTGTACCGAAAGCGGGCTCCAAAAGGCACTTTTATTGTAAGTATTTGAAATATTAAATAATTATTGAGTACAAGTCCTTTTACCATTACAGGGTGATATTGTACTTCTTCATTTTGTGTTGAATCAGGCTTTTGGTAATCCCTAAATTTTTGGCGGCGTGGGTCTGAACGTTTTTGGATTGGGCCAGGGCTCTTCGAACGAGCCTTTCCTCTATCTCCTCCATGGCTTTGGGCAGGGGGATGTGGGAGGGGACAAACCGCTCCACGTCGAATTGGGTTTCCGTGTCCACAAGTGTTTTCGGCAGGTCATCCAGGGTGATAACACCGCCCGTATACAACACCATGGCCCTTTCGATAACGTTCTCCAACTCCCTGACATTCCCGGGCCATGGGTGTGCGTAAAGCGCTTTCCATACTTCCGGGCGCAGTTCGATTTTCTTTTTGCTGTCCCCGTCTTGAAATTTCTCAATAAAATGTTTCACGAGCAGCGGTATATCGTCCGTGCGCTCCTGAAGTGAGGGTGCGTCGATGTGGATCACATTGAGGCGATAGTAGAGATCCTCCCGAAATATTCCTTTGGCCACGTCCTCTTTGATATTCCGGTTTGAAGCTGAAAGCACGCGAACATCCACTTTGATGGTCCGGGTTCCCCCCACCCGTTCAAGTTCCATTTCCTGGAGGACACGCAGGAGTTTAACTTGAAGGGCCGGCGGCATTTCCCCCACTTCGTCCAGAAAGATGGTGCCCCCGTCCGCCAATTCAAACCGCCCCTTTTTCATGGCCACAGCACCCGTAAAGGCACCCTTTTCATGCCCGAACAGTTCACTGGCCAGAAGGGTTTCCGTGAGTGCCCCGCAATTGATGGAAATGAGCGGTCTCTTTTTTCTGGGCCCCTGGTAATGAATGGCCTTGGCAATGAGTTCTTTTCCAGTGCCCGATGGTCCGGTGATGAGGACGGATGCTTTGGAACCGGAAACCTTGTCGATGAGGTCATATACTTTCGCCATGGGTTTGCTTTTGCCCACCATATTGCCATATCTGAAGCGATCGGAAAGGGCTTCCACCAGCAGCCTGTTTTCTTTGACCAGCCGGTGGTTTTCCATGGCTTTTTTGACCGTCAGCTTGAGTTTCTCATTTTCAAATGGTTTCTGGATGTAATCGTAGGCATGTTTTTTCATGGCTTCAACGGCCATTTCGATGGTGCCGAAGGCGGTCATCATGATGACGGGAATTTCCGGCTTGATTTTCTTGCATGTCTCGAGAAGTTCCATACCGCTCATGCCCGGCATCTTCATATCCGTGATGACCAGATCGAGATCGGCTTCACGTATAATGCTGACGGCCATTTTGGCATCCCTGGCCGTTACGATTTCATACCCTTCGGCCCCCAGAAGCGCTTCCAGCACAACCAGATAGTTTTTTTCATCATCAACAATCAGAATGGTTTCCATAGTTTTCCCCGGGGGACGTTCTTAACTTATTAACTTTTTAATAGCATTGTCCAAAAGTTAATAAGTTAAGAACGTCCCCCTTTTACCTTTGGCAACTGAATAAAAACGCTTGTTCCCGTTTTTTGAGCTCTGGATTCCTTATGATGGCTCTCGATCCATATGCGGCCGTGATGGCCTTCGATGATATTTCGGACGATGGAAAGACCCAGGCCGCTTCCCTTGTCTTTGGTACTGAAAAAAGGATCAAAGATCTTTTTGAGGTCCTTTTCACGAATGCCGCCCCCGTCATCTTCAATGGTCACAAGGTAATCATCTTTTTCTTCCCGCACGCTGACAGAAAGGGTTCCTGCGGTTTTTAGGGACTGAATGGCGTTCATGAAAATGTTCAGAAAGGACCGGTAAAGCAAATGTGGGTCAGCTTTGAGCGGCATGGGTTGATGGGACAATCCGTCTTTCAGTGAAATTTTCTGGGTTTCAAGCTCCGTTTGCAGGAATTGCAGGTTTTTGTTCAGGATTTCATCCAGATCACAGTCCTGAAAATGCGGTTCCTGCGGTCGGGCAAAATCGAGGAACTCTGTAACAATATTGTTGAGCCGGCTGGATTCTTCCACAATCAGGCCGGAGAGCTTGGTCTGTGATTCATTGCCGGTGGACATGCTGCCCATGAGCTCGGCTGTGCTCCGGATGATTCCAAGAGGGTTTCTGATTTCATGGGATACGCCGGCGATCATCTCCCCCAATGCCGCCAGCCGTTCCGAATGGTTCAGCTGGTTTTCCAGTTCACGCTGCTCCCTGGCCCTTTCAGCGATGGTTTTTTCTGCTTTGTGAACGATAAAAAGAAGCGCCAGAAAGATCAAGCCCATGATCAGGATTGACAGACCGAAAATGAGATATTGAAATCGAACCAGAGATTCGTATTCCTCCGTGAGGTCCTGAATCAATTCAAAAACGCCCAGGACATGCCCGGTGTCTCCCAGAAAAGGCCCAACCCCCATGAACGGGATATAGGTTCTCAGCTTTTTCTCTCCCCCCATTCGCTGAATGCCGGTGCTCCATAAACCCTCCCCTCCTGAGACGAGCCTGGAGGAATTCTGGCCCAGAACCGCCTTTTTGTAGCCAAGGCTCTCCCGCACCTTTTTCCCGATAAGGTCGGGATCGGTGCTGTAGGCGATGACACCCTGATTGATGTCGTACATGTTCACCAGATCGATTTTAAAGCTGTGAGTGGTATTCCGGACAATTCGATCCATCAAGGCCTGCTGTTGTTTTTCCCTTAACCGCATTTTCCCGAATTGCTGGGTCACGGGTAGCACAAAATTCTGAAAGACCTGGTGGTTCAGGTTTTCACCCAGCAGCAGGGCGTAGGTTTCGTGGCTTTTCATGAGGATGTCCTTGGCCCGTTGCGAAATCACCATGGAAAAGGGGAGACTGAATATGATGAGAACAACAAAACTGGCATAGGCGAAAAATTTAACGAGCCTGAACTGCTTTCCCTTTGTTTCACTGTTTGTGCTCAGAAGTGACATCCGTTTCCCTTATGGGCCGACATCCTTGCCGGGATATGAAATTTCTGCTATTTTAAGCCCTCAGACAGATTTGAGTCAACAAATTAGGTAGTGTCCGTCCACGAATGAGAGAATTTGTTCGAGTTCAAGGAAGGCGAAAATTGTAACCGCAGGAATACATGGGAGTATTTCGAGGATTACAATTTTTGGCCTGACGCCGAAATCGGGCAAATTGGCCATTTGTGGGTGGGCACTAGGTATCAGAAAAGGCATGCGTATGACAGCCCGAAATTTGAAAGACCTGCCTTTCATGCTTTACGCAGACCCTGAAGGCCGGATTTATGAGCACCCCCATCTCAGAATGGCCGGGTTCTCCGGATCATCCCTTTCTCCCCTGGATCCGGAAGGTCTCATGGTCATGCCGGAGTTCAGCAAACTCTTTTATATCCCCTCCTGCCCCCCCATGGGCCTTGATCCCCATACGGGTCAATTAATAACCGTCCAGGAGATGGATATGGGCGGGAATCCTGAAGCCTGCTCTGCAGTGGCCGCTTTTCTCGAACCGGGATTTGTCAGGACGCACCTTCCCGCAGCGGAGTACCGTCAGAAGACCTTTGTGCTGCCGTCATGGGCCTATGGGGCCGTCGGTTTCAAGGACGATCAGTACTGGTCGCCAGGGTTTGAGGTGGAGTACAACGAGCGATGGGATCCCCGCCATTATGATGACCGGGAGCTGGTCCCGGCCATTTCGGACTTCAAGGAAAAATTCTCTGGCGGGCCTCTTGCGGACCATTTGACGACCTGCGCAACGGAAAACCATTGTTTTGCCGCCAAGAATCTGTTCCTGAAGAGATGGGAAGCCCCCTTACCGGTCAGTCGAAGATGCAATGCCGCCTGCCTGGGTTGCCTTTCCCTCCAGCCGGGGGCATCTTTTGAAGCGTCCCATGAGCGGATCCGGTTCACCCCTTCAAAGGATGAAATTGTTGCCTTGGCCGTGGCGCACCTGGATCACGCCCCCGAGGCCATTGTGAGCTTCGGGCAGGGTTGTGAGGGGGAACCCCTTACGGAATATGAACTGATCGCAGAAAGCATTTCTGAAATTCGAAGGCAGACACAAAAGGGTACCATTAACCTGAATACCAACGGCAGCTTCCCAGACCGCATTCGAAAGGTTGCGGAAAGCGGTCTGGATTCCATCCGCATCAGTTTGAACAGCGCCCGGCCGGATTTTTATGGGGCCTACTATCGTCCCAAAGCCTATGGATTTGAGGACGTGGTGGCATCTATCTCCCTGTCACGGAATCTGGATTTGTACACCATGCTGAACTATCTGGTGTTCCCTGGCATTTCCGACCAGGCGGCAGAGGTGGACGCTTTGACGGCGTTGATTTTAAAAACCGGCGTCAATTTCCTCCATCTGAAAAACCTCTGCATTGATCCAGCCTTCTATCTGGAGAATATGCCTGTAACCGGAGGTCCATGTATGGGGATTCGAAAAATGGCGGACCGTCTGAAGGAGCGTTTTGCAGATCTGGAGCTGGGCTATTTCAATCAGCCTGTTTTGTAAAATGGACGCATCAAGCCAACGTCGCGTGCAAAAAAAATCATTTCCAGCCCCCTTCTTTTTGGGAAAAAGAGCCAAAAAGCCCTCATAGAAAGAGCCGAGGCAGCTTTTCCAAAAAACTGAGAAAAAAAAATGAAATTCGTAAAAAAAGAACGAAAAATAGATTAAACGAGAGCTAAGGATTGTGGGAATATTTGTGCACAAATAGTGTATATTGAATAAATACATGATATTATTAATTTTTTTTCAAGAAAAAATGCTTTGGTTTCTCAGCACCTTAGAAACAGGCCTGAAATTTTTGCTGTAAACGGAATAGGTTAGCCGATGTCGAAAAGAACCCTACCCATAAATATGGATTCCGCCAAAGCCTCTTTGACAGTCACTTTGCTTTTGCTGTAGATATTTCAGCATTCATTTTCGCCGTCACCTTTCATTTCATCTTTTTCCGTTTCACCAGGGAGTCAACCATGAAAACCGCCTGGGGCGAAATCAAGGATCAGATCAAGACGCGGGTTCCAGATAATACCTTCTCTCTTTGGATAAAACCCATCGAATGTCTGGAGGCCAATAAAGGGGCCGTTGTCTTGGGGTGTCCTAATCGATTTTCAAAAGACTGGGTTGTGGAAAATTACCTGGATATGATCCGGGACAAATTTAACGCCATTACCGACGATCCCGTTGATGTTCAGTTTAAGGTGCAGCGCCGGAAGAGAACGCCATCCCCCGCAAACTTTCCGTCTCACCCGGCTCAGCAGACCCTTCCGGGTATGCCGAAAAAAAAGCGTTCCGGGGATCTTCTGTTGAACAGCCAGTTTACCTTTGATCGTTTCATTGTGGGGCAATCCAACGAATTTGCCTATTCGGCCTCCAAAAATATTGCCCTGGGGGACCCTTGTAATTATCATTCACTCTTGATGCTCTCCAATACCGGTTTGGGAAAGACCCACCTTTCCCAAGCCATCGGGCATACCATTCTGGCAGCAAACCCGCAATCCCGTGTGTTCTACATGACTGCCGAGGACTTCACAAATGAAATGATCGCTTCTTTGAGGACCCGACGGATTGAGGCGTTTAAAAGCAGATACCGTCGGTCGTGTGATGTGCTTCTCCTGGAGGAGGTCCATTTCCTGGGTGGAAAAGAAAAAATACAGACGGAACTGGGTTATACCCTGGATGCACTGGCACAGGACCGTAAGAAAATCATCTTCACCAGTTCCCTGCCGCCGAAAGATATCCCACGGATGTCCAAAGAGCTTTCTTCCCGTTTGACATCGGGTCTGGTGACCACCATCGGTGGGCCGGACTATCACACCCGGGTGCAGATATTGATGGAAAAGGCCAAAAGGTTCGGTGTTTTTCTTTCAAAGGATGTGGTTCGTTTCCTGGCAGATCGGCTCAAACGGGACGTTCGGCAGATGGAAAGTGCCCTGAAGTGCCTCAAGGCACGGTCTGAACTGGTGGGGGCGAAAATCAACATGGACCTGGCTAAAGAGGTGGTGAGTGCGCTGGTATCGGGGGAGAGTTCCGTTACCACCGAAAAAATTATGGCGCTGGTGTGTGAGTACTATAAGGTGGATATTGAGATGATCCGTTCCAAATCTCGTAAAAAGGTGTATGCTTATCCTCGAAACATCTACGCATACCTTTGCCGAAAGTACTCCGATGAGACGCTGGAGACCATCGGTAGAAGCATCAACCGCAGCCACTCCACCGTGGTGTATGCCACCGAACTGGTGGAGAAGAAGATGAAGACGGACCGCAGCATGAAACACCAGGTGGGGTTGATTTCAAAACGCCTGGATGAAACCTTGCAGTAATTTTCTAAGGACCCTGGCGTGCGAATCCTTCACATCGGAAAATACTATCCGCCCTACGCCGGGGGGATGGAAATCTTTCTGAGGGATCTCCTACGCTCGCTCAAAGATGGGGGTTCAGAGGTTGCAGGGTTGGTCCACCATCACCTGCCCGGGCCCTCGTCTTCCTGGGAAGAGATGGAAGGGGTTCCCATTTTTCGGGTGTCTTCCCTGGGGCAGATCCTGTATACGCCCATGAGCCCCTCTTTTCCCCTTGTCTTTAGGAACATCATTCGCTCCTTTCGCCCCCATATTCTCCATTTGCATCTCCCCAACCCATCCGCCTTCTGGAGCCTGGCGCTCCCGGAAGCCCGCGCCGTCCCTATGGTCATTCAGTGGCAGTCAGATGTGGTGCCCTCCGAAATTGATCGGCGGTTGCAACCGGCGTATCGGTGTTATCGGCCGTTGGAGCAACGGATGCTCGCGCAGGCGGAAAAGATTCTGGTGGCCTCAGAGCCCTATCTGGCCCACAGTGTCCCATTAAAACCGTGGACTTCCAAATGCGCCGTTATTCCCTTGGGGGTGGACCCCGAGCGTCTTCCATGGCCCCATGCGGATGCCATTCAGCTGGCGGAGGGGAGTTGGCCGCCCGGTTGTTTAAGGGTGCTTGCGGTGGGTCGACTCACTTATTATAAGGGATTCTATGTGCTCATACGGGCGGCCAGGCGGGCAGAGGGGGTTGCGGTGCAGATTGTGGGCCATGGAGACCTCAGGTCCCAGCTTAAGAGAGCCATTCGCCAGAGAGGTCTTGAAACCCGGGTGTGCCTGGGGGGCGGTCTTTCTGACGAGATGCTTCAGGCCCTTTTCGCCACATGTGATGTATTCTGTCTCCCCTCCCTTGAAAGGACCGAGGCATTCGGTGTGGTGCTGCTGGAGGCCATGCGGTATGGCAAGCCGATCATTGCCAGCCATATCCCCGGTTCCGGTCCCGGATGGGTGGTTCAGGAGGGTGAATGCGGGTGGCTGGTTCCCCCAGGTGACGTTGATGCGCTGGCAGCCAAAATGAAAAATCTGGCAGCCAACCCTGAACTATGCCGGGAGTTGGGCCAAAACGGGTGTGAAAATTTCAAAAGGAAATTCCACATTCAATCTGTGGCACGGGGCGTTACAAAAATCTATGAGGACATCCTGGAGTCCGGCGGGGTAGGGGGTTCTTGATCGTGGCTGACGGGGCCTTTCGTTTCATTTAATCCATTGTGATCCCCGGAAGATTTTTCCCTGGTGGATTCTGCATAAAAATTTGTCTTTTCCCGCAATTCTGCCACCAGTTTGTTCAGTACCGCCACCTCCTGAAGAAGTTCCTTTATCCGTACTTCGTTTTGGGATGCAAAAATGAAAAGGTAAAGGTTTTGAATCAACAAGACGCCCACGGCGATCACAAAGAGCAAGGCCGGGGCGTATGAAATACCGGTGAATACGGCGATTTTATCCAAGATCACCGGAAAAATCCCCAGTACCACCACCACCATGCCGATGGCAAACCAGGTCAAAGCGTATTTTTCCTGAAGTTTCCCCCTGCGAACCAGAAACAGTATGATTAAAAAGATGGCGGCGCCTAAAATCCCGGTGGTAATTTTATAGGAAATCATAGCCTTCTCGCAATAATGAAGGTCAAGGTGATGAAAAGGTATCGCATAACACTGGCGAGATTGGGAAATACCTTTGATTTTTCTCCCCTTCGGATTTCCATTGTGACCGGTATTTCCGTGAGTCGAAGGCCTTTTTTCTTCGCCATGAACAGAACTCCCAGGTCCTGGTAATCAAGGTTTAAGAAAGATCCATGGATTAACTGCCCCATGGCTGCCCGGCTGTAGCCTCTGAGGCCGGAAGTAAAATCACTGACATCAAGCCCGGACAATCGGTTCAGGATTCCCCTGCAGAATTTTCTGGACCACCCGCCCCGGTCATTGTCCTTTCCGATGACCACATCGTAGCCTTCTTCGAGACCGGGAATGATCCGCAGTGCGCCTTCGGACAGGTGCTGCCCATCGCCGTCAAATGTGATAACCCCGTCAAATTCTTTGGCCAGAGCATATTTAAAACCCGCCTGGATGGCACCCCAGTGGCCTAGGTTAAATGACAGATCCAGATATTCAAACCCTTCTTTTTTCAGGTGATTAAGGTACCTTTTGTCGTCACTTCCATCGTCAATCACCAGGATCTCAGGGAAATGGATTCTCAGGTTCAGCAAAACAGGCAACAGGTGGGGCCATTCATTGAATACGGGTACCAGTATGAGCAGTTTCATGTTTCCCAACTGTGTTCAAACATCATAGGTTGATCAATGGTCGCAGGCCAGTCTGAGAAAAACGTACAATCGCTTGAATTGTGTCATTTAAACCAATATGCTGTCAACAAAAAGACAGAATTGGTTATGAACGGACGTCTTGAGGGACTGTGTCTATAGCCCTGCATGAAATCATGTGGGAGCGCCAATATGGAAGGAGCGTGAAAGAAATGGTAGTAACGCGATAGGATCTTTTTTGATTTTTGAGGTCGACAGAGATGGAAAAGTTAATTGAAACAGACTTAGGTAAATTTTGCATTCGCAGATTTCGGGAAAATGATGAAAAGAAAGTTTTGGAATTATGGAAACTTACTTTTGATCAGGAGGTGAACCAGGCGCTCTGGCGGTGGAAGTATTTTGATAATCCATATCCTCAGGCGCTTCTTTTGTGTGAATCTGAAAAGGGGGACATCCTTGCACTCTATGGTGGTATCCCCTTCAAAGCATCAAGGTATGGGAAGCCTGTTGTTATTGTTCACCTGATGGATATTATGTCCCATCCCGATTTTCGGGGAAAGGGGCTTTTTGCTAGAACAGGTAAGGCATTCTTTGAATTTTTTTGTACGAAAAATTCTGCTGAAATTCTGTACGGGTTTCCAGGGAAATTTCATTTTGAGCTTGGAAAAAGGATATTGGGATATGCTCCCCTGGAAAGCCGAGTCACCTACTTAAGAGGTGAAACAGGCGTGCTTGCCTCGAAAAAGAGGCGCCCATATTTAAGAATCAAGAAAATTGAAAATCCCGGAGAACCATTCGACAGATTATGGGAAAAGTGCAGTGTGGATTATCCATACGCTGTTGTCAGGCAATCCGAATTCCTGCGCTGGCGGTTTTGCAGGCATCCTGAAAAGAAATATGAAATTTTCTGTCTGAAAGGTATGTTTTCAAAAGAGATTGAGGGGTATGCGGTTCTTCATCTAAAAGAAGGTACTGCGATTTTTGTTGACATGCTTTTCCCCAAATCCGAAAAAAAGACGGCCGTCTTTTTTAGCAAAATTGCTCATATGCTTAGATCTCGAGGGGTCTTGCACATAGAAACGTGGCTTCCCGGCGGCCATTTTTTAAAAACAGCCGCAATGGCGGCAGGATTCGAGGAGCATGATGAACCCTTAGGTATAATTTCAACGATCAAAACTTTTGATCATTCTCCAGACACAAGATGGATAGACCATAACCTCTTTTATACCATGGCAGATTCGGATTTATTTTAGTGAAAACCCTCGGAATAGGAAACGCGGGATTTTGTTTTGAAACAAACCCCTCTTTGTGATATTAGCAATTCCGCTAGGTTTTTCTGGTAGAGCGGTACGATTATATCAATGGATGGTTTTTTGAGATGAGGCGCTAAGGCATGAAATCAAAGTCACTGCCCATTATGTTTGCAAGCCCTTGGTTTGCAGTGATACTGATTGCAGCTGTTACCTTGGTGATCTACAGCAACGCATATAGAGTCCCCTTTGTTTTTGATGGAATAGTTCAAGTGGAAAACAAAGAAAAAATCAGGGAATTAAAGAACTATGTTTCCCTGAATGTGTTCAAATCTCGCCGTCCTATGGTTGAGTTCTCTTTCGCGATTAATTATCAATTGGGGAAACTCAACCCTGTTGGGTATCATCTGGTAAATGTTCTCATCCATATGGCCAACGGAGTCCTTGTCTATTTTCTGGCCCTCAATGTGTTTGGGCGGCTATCTTTTTTTCAGGGTGCGCCTGGCGAGTCTCCGGTCGCCCTCAAATCTCATCACAACCGGAAAAAGAAATCCCGCAAATCGACCCCAACTATCCAAAAGTCTAATGCAGCGGTTTTTTCATCATCAAAGATCCCATCCATGGCGCTGTGGGTGGCATTGCTTTTTGTTGTGCATCCCATTCAAACACAGGCAGTCACCTACATCGTACAACGATATGCATCCATGTCCGCCATGTTTTATCTGGCTTCGGTATTTTTCTATATTCAGGCAAGGAAGCTGCAGTTGAATTCGGAAACATCGAGGGGAAAAAGAACGCACAGCGATGACTCTCTCAAACCGGATACAGGCAAAAAAAGTGCTACAGTTTTTTCTTTAAAAATCCTGTTTTATTTTGTCGCAACCGTCCTTTCGGGCGTGTTTGCATTCTTGAGTAAGGAAAATGCAGCCACACTTCCCGGCATCATTCTTCTGGTGGAATATTTTCTTTTTGACAGGTCCTGGCGGGGATGGAAAAAGAAGCTGCTCTGGATTGTTCCCACAGGCGCTCTTCTGGTATTCTTGGGCCTTTATTTTCTTTCCTCTACGCGGGGATTGAAATTTGGAAACCTCCTGGAGGATGTTTCCATCCTGACAAGGGAGACCGGGACGGTTGATCGATGGAGTTATTTTTGCACGCAGTTCAATGTTTTTGTTGAATACATTCGGCTGCTGTTTTTCCCGTTGAGCCAGAACGTGGACCATATGTATCCCTTGAAATCAGGCTTTTTTGATGGCTTGACCCCCTTGGCTTTTGTTTTCATCATATCGGTTCTTGGGGTTGGCATATGGAATGTCAGGAAAAGGCCGGCTGTCAGTTTCGGCATTTTTTGGTTTTTTATTACACTGTCCATTGAGTCGAGCATTTTTCCCATCAGCGACGCTATGTTTGAGCATAGGCTTTATCTTCCAGTTTTTGGGTTCGCCATGTTTGTAGTCTATGTGGTATTTCAAATATTTTCACATAAAAGAGCTTGGGCAACCCTCTTTTTAGCTGCTACTGTTGTGACGCTTGGTGTGGGAACCTATCTAAGAAACAAAATCTGGCAGGACCCCCTCACCTTATGGCAGGATTCAGCCCAAAAGAACCCTGAAAATCATCGTGCCCATACCAATTATGGCGCTGAGCTAAACGATGCGGGGCATGTGGACCTGGCAATCCGGGAATATTCCAAGGCCCTTGAAATAAAACCGAATTTTGCCGATGCAAACAATAATCTTGGAAGCGCACTCATGCAACGTGGTCAATTTGAAGAAGCAATCCAATGCTTTTCGAAAGCCCTGCAAAATAAATCCCGCTTTGCTGCAGCGAATAATAATATGGGAGTTGCCTTGTCCCTGAAAGGCGATCTGAATGGTGCCATTCGCTACTTTAAAGAAGCATTAAGCATAACACCATTTTTTGCCGAAGCCCACAATGGCTTGGGAAACGCCCTGGCCCAGAGAGGCAACATTGAAAAAGCCATGGTGGAATGGGCTAAGGCTGTTGAAATAGACCCCCACTACGCCAAGCCCCGTTACAATATGGGGGTTGTCTTTGAGCAGAAGGGAGACATGAGAAAAGCGAAAAAAAGCTTTTCTGAAGCCGTTCGCATCAATCCAGGTTACGCCCAAGCCTACTCGAAACTGGGTTTTATCTCAGCACGACAGGGGGATTATGAAACAGCCATGAGATTATTTAAAAAAGCGTTAGAAATAAACCCCCGATTAGCCGATGCACAGAGGGGGTTTCGTGAAATGATCCGTCTGACTGGAAAGAGGAATTAGTGCTAGAAGATGAGCTAATCATCAATCATATTTTCAGCTAAACAGGATAAAATAAAAATGGAAAATCATGTAAAACGACTGGCCAGGACCCTGGCTGAAACCGGGGCGCTCTTCTTTGATAAGGGTCTGGTGCTTAAAGATGGGCGCCCGACGCCCTATTTCGTCAATATGGCCATGTTCAAGACGGGACGTCTCAGCCTGTTGATGGGGTCTTTTTTCGCTGAGATGATGGTATCTAAAGGCCTTGACAAACGTGTTGATATCATCTTGGGACCTTCCTACAAAGGGAGTTCAATTGCACTGTCGACTAGCATCGCCCTGTGGCAGGAATATCAAAAAGACCTTTTCTTTGAATATGACCGCAAGGAAGCCAAAACTCACGGGGAGGCCACCGGGAAGAAGGGTATGTTTGTCAACCAGAGCTTCTTTGACGGTTGCCGTCTCTTTGTGGTGGATGATGTGGCCACTTCCATGGGCACCAAATATGATCTTCTGGAAAAGATCGATGCCGAGGCACGCCTTAAGGACATCACCATCCATGTGGAAGGGATCGGTATCGGGATCGACAGGGAACAAACGACGGTGGTTTATAATGATGAGGGAAACGTGGTTCTGGGACAAAAGGGAAACAGTGCCATTGACGGTTTTGTTTCAAAAACGGGCATTGGGGTTTTTTCGGTCGCCGGCATCAAAGACGTGGTTCAACACCTTTACGAAGAGGGCGTTCCGGTGCTGGTGAGGGGAACTCGCGTCCCCATTGACCATGGGACCAAGGCGGAGTTTGACCTGTACCTGGAAACCTACGGTATTTGATGGTACAGGTGACAGGGGTCATTCCCGCTGATAAAATAGGCTTGCCTCACGGAAAAAAATAGGGTATGACTCCCTCCAGTCGGGACGTGGCTCAGTCTGGTAGAGCACCGCGTTCGGGACGCGGGGGTCGCTGGTTCAAATCCAGTCGTCCCGACCATCCCCTTTCCGTAGTGGTTAACAAGGTTGATCCGCTGTGCTTTTCCGTCAGATTTTCCCTTGTTGAACCAAACGGGAAAAGTGTTCGAAAGAGCGATCGTAGGTTCTTTCCGCATCCTTGGAAAAACAGCACCCGGGGAGTTGTCGCATTTTCAGATGATACGAAATGCACTCGCAACAGATTCCTTTTCTGGGACAGGGCTCATAGGTGCAGTTACACTTCTCAAGGTTCTTTTCCCGATTACATTCCATGGTTTTTCCCCCTCGTGTGGTTAATCACAGGCAGCCGGAACGTGCGATAAACTTCCTGCGCGAACTGACAGATGGTATTTTCTTAAGAAATTATATAAGGTGTTATTATATTTTGGCAAGATGGTATCGTCAATTTTTCCTTGACAAAGGCAATCATTTCTTCAACATTTTCGCCATTAGAAGTATTCCTCGCAAGGAGACTCACGGGGAAATTTCTGATGAACAGGAGCGGTAGGCATTTTGGAAACTGAGAGCATAACCGATTTAACGGTGGCACCCAGCAGATGGTGGGCGCTGCATACACGGAGCCGTTTTGAGCAAAAAGTTCACAAGGGGCTCTGCGGAAAATCCCTCGAAGCCCTTCTTCCGCGAATTGAGGTGATGAGCCGCAGGAAAGATCGGAGGAAAAAGATACTGGTACCCATGATTCCGGGTTATGTTTTTGTCCGATCGGCCCTTGCGCCGGAGGAATATCACCGTATCATCCAGACGGTTGGTGTGGTCCGGATGGTGGCTTTCAAAGGGAAACCGGTCCCCGCCGATGAGGCGGAAATTTCTTCTCTCATGATCCTGGATGGTACGGACCGAACCGTCCAAAACCGCTCTTACATGCAAAAGGGAGACCGAGTAACGATTATGGAGGGACCTCTCAAGGGTCTGGAAGGGTTTTATATTCGGCACAAGGGGAAGAATGATCAGGTTGTGGTATCCGTTGAACTGTTGCAGCGGTCCCTGGAAGTGGAGATTGAAGGCTGGGCGCTGGAGAAGGTCCCTGGATAAATCTTCGTGACGGCAATTGCGCCACGGGTCTTATGCCCGTTTACGGTCTATAATTGTCCGTGATGTTTTTTGTTAGATGGATTGTATGGGCGTTCAGGCTCTGTAATCGAAGGAGCGGAGCTGTGCAAATAGCAAGGCTTGGCTGAGAGGGCAATAAAATGAAAATCTTGATCACAGGGGGCGCCGGCTTTATTGGGTCCCATCTGGCGGAACGTTTGTTGGAAAAAGGCAATGAGGTTTTTATCATTGACAATTTATGGACCGGAAAACTGGCCAATATCGCCAAGATACAGAGTCATGATCGGCTCCACCTGGTGATTGACACCATTTTAAACGAATCCGTCATGAACGAGCTGATATTCAAGGCGGATCAAATATACCATTTGGCGGCTGCGGTGGGGGTCCGGAACATCATGGACCATCCGGTGGAAACACTGGATACCAACGTCAAAGGGACTGAAGTGGTCCTGCGGCTCGCCAACCAGTTTAAAAAAAAGGTATTTATCGCGTCCACATCAGAAATTTACGGCAAACATGTGGAGCACGACCTGTCGGAAGACGACAACCGGGTCATGGGGTCGGTCAAAAAAAGGCGGTGGGCCTATGCCTGTTCTAAAACACTGGATGAGTTTCAGGCGCTGGCCTATTTTGACGAAAAAAAACTCCCCGTATTGATCGGCCGACTGTTTAACACCGTGGGGCCCCGACAAACGGGACAGTATGGCATGGTTCTGCCCAATTTTGTACAATGTGCCTTGCTGGGAAAACCCATCACCGTTTACGGGGATGGCACCCAGAGCCGAAGTTTTGCCCATGTAAACGACGTGGTGGAAGCCATTACGCGATTGATGGATGAACCGTCCGCGGAAGGGGACATTTTTAATGTGGGCAACAATGAGGAAGTGACCATTAAGGATCTGGCCTCTAAAGTTAAGGAGATGACGGGGAGTGATTCCGAAATAGATTTTGTACCCTACGAAAAGGCGTACGGTCCGGGGTTTGAAGACATGGAAAGGAGATGCCCCAATATCAGCAAACTGAAAAAGACCATCGGGTTTGAACCGTCATATGACCTTAAAAACATCATCCAGAGTGTCATTGACTATTTTAAGGAATAGCATGGGGATTTCGGGGAAAATGACTGGTTTTCCGGGAGCAGAGCATTGAAATGACGCCGATTTCTTTTCAGGATTATCCCAAAGAGCCGGTGGTTCTGGACAACCTATCCGATAAAATGATGCGGGAATCCAGGTTCGTTCCGCTGGAGATGGGGGATGATTTCCTGAAAATCGCCATGGCCGACCCGGATGATTTTTACACCATTGATGCCTTAAAGGTCACTTACGATCTGGACATTCGGGTCTGCCGGGGAAAAGAAGGCGATATTCTTGACACCGTTGAGCGATTGTATGGGGCCGGCAGTCAATCCCTTGAAACCATCATCGAGGAAGCGGGAAAAGATATTTACGACATTTCCGCTGAAGACGTTGAAGATGAAGACCACTTAAGGGATCTGGCGTCTGAGGCACCCATCATCCGGCTGGTGAACCGGTTGATCTTTAATGCCGTTGAGCAAAAGGCCAGCGATATCCATTTTGAACCCTTCGAAAATGAATTCAAGGCGCGATACCGCATCGATGGGGTTCTTCATGATGTGGAATCCCCCCCCCATCGGCTGCAGGCGGCCATTATTTCCAGGGTCAAGATTATGGCCAAGCTGGATATTGCGGAAAGAAGGCTGCCCCAGGATGGTAGAATCAAGCTTCGAATTTCAGACAAAGAAATTGATTTCAGGATCTCTACCATTCCCACCCTGTTCGGCGAAAGCCTGGTCATGCGGATATTGGATCGGGATACCCTGATTCTGGACCTGGATAAGCTGGGATTCCCCGAAGATGTTTTGACGCAATATACGGAACTTTCCATGCAGCCTTATGGCATGATCCTGGTGACCGGTCCCACGGGGAGCGGTAAAACATCGACCCTGTACACAACGCTGGCCAAGATCAATTCGCCGGAAAACAAAATTATTACGTTGGAGGAACCGGTTGAATATCAGCTGGGCGGTGTAAACCAAATCCAGGTGAACCAGAAGATCGGCATGTCTTTTGCGAGCGGACTCAGGTCCATTGTGCGACAGGATCCGGATATCATCCTGGTGGGGGAGATCCGGGACCGGGAAACCGCCGAAATCGCCATTCAGTCCGCTTTGACCGGACATTTATTATTCAGTACACTTCACACCAACGATGCGGCAGGGGCCATTACCCGGCTTCTGGACATGGGTGTGGAGAGCTTTCTACTCAGTTCAACCCTCCTGGGTGTTTTGGCCCAGCGGCTTGTGAGGGTCATATGCCCGGAATGCAAACAGCGGGTTGAGCCGGAAGAAAGGCTCCTGAAATCCATGGAAATGGACCCTGTGGAAGCAGCCAAAATTGAGTTCTTTGCGGGAAAAGGTTGCGAAGCCTGTCGATATACAGGATTCAGTGGCAGGACGGCCATTTTCGAATACCTGCCCATAAATCAACAGATTCGAAAAGAGATTATCAATAAATCGAGCGCTGAAAAAATCAAAGCCGTGGCGGTTAAATCGGGAATGTTGACCCTGAGAGAGGATGGGTGGCGAAAAGTGAAGGAAGGGACCACCACCATTCCGGAGATATTGAAAGTTACCCTCGAAAACTGAAAATGCCTTCATATTCGTATAAAGCCGCTGACAGCGCCGGAAAAATTGTAACCGGAATCCTGGAAGCAGATGAAGAAAAAAAGGTGGTGGCCGAACTGCAGAACCTCGATTTGATTCCCATACGCATCTCTGTGGCCAAAGGAAACGGCAAACGGTTGGGGATGAACCTTTCGGAGCAGTTACTCAGCCTGTTCCATGGTGTTTCTTCCAAAGACGTGATGGCTTTTACCCAGGACCTGGCGACCCTCCTTGAAGCCGGTTTGCCCGTTGATCGGGCCCTCTCCCTGTTGATCGAATCCGCTGAAAAGGACCAGTTCAAAACGGTGGTGCGCGATATCCTTAAAACAGTTCAGGGTGGTGGATATCTGTCTGATGCGCTGGGAAAACACCCGAAGGCTTTCACTTCCTTTTATGTGAGCATGGTGCGGGCAGGCGAAGCGGGGGGTGTTCTGGAAGCGGTTTTGAGTCGGCTCGGGGAGTTTTTGGAGAGTGCTCAGGAACTGAAGGATTATATCAAATCCGCCATGGTGTACCCGATCTTTCTGGTGGGTGTGGGAGGCTTGTCCATTATTATCCTTTTGACCTTTGTCATTCCAAAATTTTCAATTATTTTCTCGGACATGGGGCAGGCCATTCCCCTCAGCACCCAGCTTTTGCTGGGCGTCAGCGAACTGCTGCAATCCTATTGGTGGGCCATTTTGACCCTATTGGGCATGGGGTATTTTTTCACCAGGAGGTACATCAATACGCCTGCGGGACGTTTGAAATTTGACCGAAAAAAAATGAAATTCCCCGTGGTGGGGGGGCTCATCAAAAAAATTGAAGTGGCCCGGTTTGCCAGAACCCTGGGAACTTTGACAAAAAGCGGTGTCCCCATTCTGCAAGCCCTCATGCTGGTCAAAGACATCATGGGGAACAGAGTTATTGCGGGTTCAATGGAAAGAGTCTATGCACGTGTGAAGGAAGGGGACCGGCTATCGAAACCTCTCAAAGACACCGGGATTTTTCCGCCCCTCGCCATTCAGATGATTACCGTGGGAGAGGAGACAGGGCGATTGGACCGCATGCTCCTGAGGGTGGCGGAAAGTTACGAAAAAATGGTTCGGAATACGGTAAAGCGGCTCATCAGCCTTCTGGAACCGGCCATGATTC
>JAERTK010000037.1 GCA_016844935.1 Desulfobacteraceae bacterium
TGGCAACATATTCATAAGCCCCCATGTCTTTGGCGGTTTCGCCGGGTCGGGGGCGTATGAAGCCCGGATAGTCGAGGGTTACGGGGTCACCTGAAGGAATGGCGTTAATGCATTCGGAATCCGATTGGAGCGAATACTCGACATTTGCTGCGTCTACATATTGCGGGTTTACATTCTTGTTGGTGCTGCTGAGAGTGCCGCCTGAATAACTGCCGGCGGCGTTGTCCCAAACGTCGTTGTACTCAATAGTGGGGCTGGCGCCGCTGTTCTGAATACCGTACTGACCGAAACTTGTGATGTTGTTGTATTTGATGATGGGGGCAGAGGAACTGGTGCCATCCTTTTCCATTTTGATGCCGTCAAGTTTTCCGCCGTCGATGGTGTTGTGATAGATCTTCGGATTGACCATGGAGCCATTATTGGATCGGGTGAAGATGCCGTAGGACATGGCGTTCGAGACGGTTTCATAAATTACATTGTTCTTGATGGTGGGAGATACGGAATTTTCGCTGAGTGCCTCTACCAGAATCCCAAAAGCATTGTCATAAATCAGGTTTCTGCTGAGTTCAGGGCTGGATTCAACTCGGATTCCATACTGGGGATTGCCGTGAATTTTGTTCTGGACAACAGTTGTTCCGGAACTCTGGATGATATCGATGCCGTGGGTGCTGTTGCTAAAAATATCGCAGTTTTTGATGGTGGTGTTGGTGGTCTCATTTACCCTGATGCCGAAGTTGTTCCCATAAACATTGCAGTAACGGATTTCGTTTCCGGTGCCCCCCGAGATCCTGATGCCTTTTTCATTCGTATCGGAAAACCCGGTGAAGAACAGATTTTCGACTGTCACATTAGACCCGGTGATTTCTAAGCCTTTGGTCCAATTCTGAGCGTTTGTTCCGTCAATGATGGGGGCACTGCCCCTTTCTCCCATAAGCGTCACACTGCTCTGGGAAAGAATCATCTGAGCATCTGTCTCGCCTTTGGAAACGCTGTACGTTGTCCCCGAAGCCAAAGCCACATGCAGGACGTAGGTTCCGGCGCTCCCGCCGTTTATCTGGGTAATAGCATGGTGAAGGGTCTTCCAGGGAGCACTTTCGGTGCCTGCATTTGAGTCGCTTCCGTTTTGAATGTCCACATAGTAGGTTCCGGCTGTGGCAGCGGTGTATGTGAAGTCTCCGCTGCTGGTTGCAGTACCGCCCGGAGTTGTGACGGTGACCTTGCCGGTAGCACCTGAACCGACCGCAGCGGTGATCTGGGTGGCTGAATCGACCGTAAAGCTGGATGCGGCGGTGCCACCGAATTTGACGGCTGTAGCCCCTGTGAAATTGGTGCCTGTGATGGTGACGGATGTATTGGTTCCGCCCGATGTGGGGGTGAAGGTTGTGACGGTGGGGATGGTGGTGGAAGTAGTGGTGAAAGTTTTATCGCTTCCGTAGGTCGTACCGCTGCTGTTGGTGGCATAGGCCCGCACATGGTAGGCCGTTCCAGGCGTCAGGCCGGTGATATCGGCCGTAAACGTCCCTGTTGCGGTGGCTGCCCCCTTATCGTCTTTGTTGTCTGAAATCGTAGGGGTTCCCGCAGTATTCCAGCAGACCCCGTGGGCGGTTGGATTCGAACTTCCCAAATTGGTAATATTTCCGTTACCTGTGGCGCTGTTGGTTCCGATGCCGGTGACGGCCTGCGTGGTGACCGTTGGCGCTCCGTCAAAAATCCATTTGGTATTGTTGCTGGAATTTGTGCAGTTTTTGCCTCTTGCGTCGATATCGGCCGAGTTGAGATTTTTTGATCCCTGCACATCCAGATACTGAATGGTTCGTGTCCCCCGCGGGTTGATCTCCCACTGGGCCGCGGAGTCGCTTATCAGGGAAAGTAATTGTCCGCTGGCGCCCTGCAGGTTCAGGGTGTTTGTGATGGTCGTCTTATTTGCAGCGCCGTTTTGAAAGGTGAGGGTTGCTGCGGCCGTGACATTCTTGGTTAGGTTATAAAACGTCGAGGTGCCTGAAATGGATTGGTTTGTCCCGTTAAACGTGACGGTCCCAGTACCAGGGGTAAAGGTGCCGCTGTTGGACCAGTTTCCTGTCAGGGCAAGCGAACCTGATCCGACGGTCAGCGTTCCTGTAATGGCAACGTCACCGCCCACATTCAGGCTGCCGTCGTTCAAAGCCATCTGGCTACCGGAGCCGATGGTCAGCCCTGCTGCATGGACTGCGGAAACGGCTATCAGTACTAAAACAAACGATATAAAGATTGCAACGCTTGTTTTTGGCATCAGAGGAACCTCCTTTTACTCGCGGAGATGGGTAAGTGTTGAGGGCTGTAAAATTGATTGTATTTCTGGGTGATCCTTTATTTTCCTATGATGAAC
The DNA here is from genome assembly GCA_016844935.1 of Desulfobacteraceae bacterium. Lineage (GTDB taxonomy): Bacteria > Desulfobacterota > DSM-4660 > Desulfatiglandales > Desulfatiglandaceae > NaphS2. The sequence continues at coordinate 2,366 of JAERTK010000037.1, forward strand.
CATTTCGCCCCGTCTGAGTAAACTTTTAGAAATCCATATGCTGTTGTTATACTGTAACTGCCACCGTCAATTAATACGTCATTTCCTTGGATGGTGATTGCATTGTCGGTGCCAGCGGCGTTTCCTAATTCATCCTTTATGATTATAACCCTGCCGGGTTCGCAGTCATCTGTGCTGAGCGTGATGGTGATTCCATTATAGCTGCTTTGGGGATTTCTGACTCCGATAATGGCTTCTCCACTTGACGTGTAGTCTCCCGTAACTGGAGTCCTTTTCATCGAAAAACTACCGTTCACCTGGAGGGTCGAATTGGGGGTATCTGTCCCAATGCCGATTTTGCCGTCATTTTTCACAAATAGAGGGGGGTTGTTCCATGTTGGATAACTACCGCCATCAAGAATATCGCCTGCCGATCCAGTGCCGGCCGTCCTGAAAAGGATATCACCAGTTATTGTAAAAGCCATGGCTGATGCATAGCCATTGACGATCCTTGTGTCAGCTTCGGTAGTCTCATTATAGTATGAGTTATCGCTTATGACCCTCCAGCTGTTGGAGCCGTCGATTTGAGCATGAAACGTCAATCTGTCGCCGATCTGAAGTTTCTCTTTTGGAGCGGTGGTTCCAATGCCGACATTGCCACTCCCTGTTTTAACTCTCATAACTTCGGTTGAATCACCAAAAAAGGCGATGTTATCTGTTGTGCCACTTCCTGCAATGAGCTTCAATTGATTGTCGGCTGTCCCTATTTTTTCATCCCCACCTTTGAAAAGTTCGATTTTTGCATCATAATGTGAAGATGGAAACACCAATTTGCCATCTGTTCCGCTGATTTCAACATTTCCATTGACATCTAATTTCTCCGCGGGGGTCGTTGTGCCGATGCCCACTTTCCCGCCACTCTGGACCTTCATTAAGACATTATTGGAGTTTTCAGAGTTCTTTACTTGAAAAGAAGAAGTATCATTACTGTCTGGCAGTGTTGCGTCTATGTTGTCAGCCACTGCCTGGCCCGAAAACAAGAAAGTCAGGGTGATAAGTATCAATGTCAAAAAGGAACACGGATGTGCTTTCATCATAAGCCTCCTTTGTGGTGGGAAAAATCTCTGGTTTTGAAAAAAATCTTACGGCTCGTTAAGAAACGATGACCGGGATTTACAACTGTTGGATAGTATGTCTTTAAAGTATCCAGGTCAATGAGAAATCCAACGAAAACAGGTTTCCGCCAGTCTAATAACATTCTGATTTTTTCGAAATTGGCACTGAGGATCATTGAAACAATCAAGATTGGTTGGGAAAAAACATCAGTTCGGAGGGCCCGGTGGCCCTGGAAGGGTAGTGGTAGTCGATGTTGTGGGTATGTAAGTTGTCGATGTAGTTGTTGTCGTCGTGGTAGTCGTGGTTGAGGTGGTAGACGTGGAACTGGTAGAGGTCGTAGACGTGGTTGAAGTGGTGGAGCTCGTAGAGGTTGTAGAACTGGTAGTTGTGGTAGAAGTTGTGGAACTGGTCGTTGTTGTTGTCGTGGGTTTAGTAGTGGTCGTTGTCGTGGTAGTAGTGGTCGTTGTCGTGGTAGTAGTCGTAGTCGTTGTTGTTGTCGTGGTAGTAGTTGTGGTGGTTGTCGTCGTGGTGGATGTAGTTGTTGAGGCTGACAAGGCTTTCAGCGGTGCCAGGGTTGTGGTGGTTGTTTCGGGTACTGTGGTGGTCGTTGTTGAATCCAAAATCCAGGCATCATCGGCAGTCCCTAGCGTTGTGGATGTGGTTGTGGTAGCTTCCGTTGTAGTGGCCACAGTTGTAGTGGCCTCGGTTGTGGTGGCTACGGTCGTGGTTGACTCTTCCGTTGTCTCCTCTACCGTTGTTTCGCTAGTGGTGGTTTCCCCGAGGGAATTCTGGAGTTCCTGCATCTGGCTTTCGTTCAACAGAACGGGCGTTGAAGGCGATAGATTCTTTATCACATCGGTGGAAAGGCCGTTGGTAAGATTCACATATTGAGATGGATCGAACTGGTTGGCCACCTCAAGCATACCCTCAAAGCAAACGACCTGGGTAATGTTTTGGTCCATGACCCAGACCATATAGACGGTGCCGCGAACACCAATAACGGCGGTGGGGGTTTTGACATTAAAAGCCCTTTTCTTGAATTTCAACAGGTCTTTTGCGAACACCTTCAACTTGCCTGACATCACACGGAAACCGGCGTTTCGCTCCTTCTTTTTGGCATCGAACTCGAACTGGTCCAGGTGAAGATTCGCTTTTTCACCCATGGTCATGTAGCTGCCGTCTTTAAATTTCAGCCGCAGCCTTGAATCGGGGCCGGTTTCGATCTGGTCGTGGAGAAACAGCGGCATGCCCCGGGTTGCCTTCATCACTCTTGAAACGCCTTCCCTGGATACGGTTGCAGATCCCTTGATGCGCTTGATTTCGCCGATCACATCGTTGGCAAGGGCGGTGAAGGGGAGAAGGATCACCAGCATCAGGATGAAAAAACAGAACCCGTGCCTGGTTTTGTCATGGGCTGATCGCGATGTTCGATTATTTTTCACCATGATGCGTTACCTTCCTGAAGGCGGTTAGTTATGTTGCCTTTACGTGAAAAATTATTAAAACACATATGAAATCTCAAGGGAATATATGTTTTTCTTAAATGTGTAGAGATCTTCACCACTACTCGATACGTAATCAGAATCATTCTTCATATGCATAAATAAAAAAGTAAGCAGGAGTCGTTCCATCAAATATCGCTTCAGGGAAAAAGTAGTGGTATAGGTGCTGTCTCTGCGGCCGTCAGTGGGAGTGAAATCAGGGTAATGGGTCCGCATGTAGGCAAAAGAGAGATCGCCCCAGATATCCCAATAAATGTTGGCCGCGACCCCGGCCATCAACTCGTGGTAACTGTAAGTGGAAGGGTCATCGCCGGATGGCTCATAAGCGGTTCGATATCCGATTCTGGGCAGAATCTGGGTGTTGGGAATCTGGTAGGACTGGGTAATGTCCGCACCGTAGCGGGAGGAGTCTCCGGTCACTCCGTCCAGGTAATCCTTGATCTGGTAAACCAGGTTTATATCGGTTCTCAGATCGTAGGGTTCCAGGATGCTGATGGTGGGCATAAAACTGTGCATGCGAAGTCGGGCGTAGGAATTGTTGGCAAAGGTCAGGTAAATGGGGGGGTTGATGCTCTGTTTTTTTCCACCGGAATAAAAATAGCTGAAATCATACTGAAATCGGAAAAAGACAGGGTCCCAGTCCGCCTGGAAGTACGCATGGGGGCTGTGGGAGGTCACATTGGCTTGGGTCCAGTCCCGGTATCCGAGGGAAAAAAGGGTGTAGCCCACACCCACCTCCATATCTTTCTGGTTCAGGAGTTTGTACCCGCTCCTCAGGAAAAAAATCTGGTATTGATCCCCTTTTCCGATTCCGCCGGTGACTGGCCCTCCTGTGACTTCTTGTAACGGGTCACGGGCCACATTGTCGTCATAGCCCCAGTTGAAGGAGGTGAAAAGGTACCATGGTTTACGGCCCCAGGCAGCTTCTTCAACACGGGGGATGGTCTGTCGTGCGCTTTCCGCCAGGGGTGTTTCGGGGTCCAGTTCAACCGCTTCTTTAAACTTCTGAGCGGCTTGATTGAACCGCTCTTCCTCAAGGTAGGTGGCGCCGGTCATGTAGACCGATATTTGGTTTAACTGAACGTCCAGTTCCCTTGCGCGGCTGAAACATTTAATGGCCTGGCCGTAATCCCCCGAATCCTTATAGGCATATCCCATATCCAGAAACACGCGACCGCTATCGGGGTCTATTTTCTCCGCCTTTCTGAGGGTCTCAATGGCCTGGTCGTAATTTTTTTCACTACTGTGGATGGCAGCGATATCAAAATAGGCTTTGAAGAAAAGCTTCGGATCCTCAGCGATCAGGGATTCAAATATTTCCAGGGCCTCACGGTTTTTCTTGAGCCGCACATAGGCAACCGCCAGATAATATCGGTGTTCCAGGTTCTGGGGTTCCATGGTAGATGCTTTTTCAAAGAGTCTGGCGGCTTCATCGAAGTCTTCCATATCCAGCGCATCGACCCCATCCATGAAAATGTCCATGGCTGTGGCGTCTCCGTCAGCCGTTTTCGCTGCAGGTGGGTTGTCAGGGGGGCGCGAAACAGGGGTTTTGGCTGCGGCAACGGAATTGCTGACGAAAAATACCTGCTTTAGATCGATATTCCCATTCTCGCGGGACTGCAAAGGCTCTTCGGTTTCCGAGGGAAAGCCTGAAACCTGTGATGCCATTCCGAGAAAAGCTAAGATTGCCAGCAAAACGGCGGTTCTAATTCGGTGGTAGGGTCGAAATACGTTGGCAGGACGTACACTCTTGGTGTGGTTGGACTTCACATGTTCACCTGAAAAAGTATTGTCTGACCAAATTTAAAAATGGATCCCCATTTACGTTCAGCACGCGCTGAGAGACGGATGGAGCCAAACAAATGAATTCCAGGGCAATCTAAGCCTGAAAGAGCGGCTTATGTCAAGGTTTTTTTAGGAATACCGAGGGTCAATAGTGAAATTTTTTCATTGAAATTTTTCCCATCCCCGTGCTTTTTGTTGACATGGCTCATGTCCGTGGATAGGCTTTTGAATTTTGAATCTAAGGGAAACGACGGTGAACAAAGAGGGCAGGGCAAGAAGAATAATCGTCTTTGATCTCCTGATGATGGGAGCAGTTCTTGCATTTCTTCTGTGCTATTTAGAGCCGTCCGCCCTGTTTTCAAAAAATATTACCACCGGCGGGGATACGGGGTCCCATTATTACACGGCCCAGTATCTGAAAGACCACCTGTTGCCGAAGGGCAGAATTTCCGGATGGTGTCAGGGGAACCTGGCGGGTTTTCCCATGCTCCAGAACTACTTTCCATTGCCGTTTCTGATTATGACGGTATTGTCGTGGGTCATGCCGCTGCAGATTGCCTTTAAAGTGACCACCGTTCTGGGCACGTTCCTCCTTCCCCCCTGCACGTATCTTTTCTTTCGTTTTCTCAGGCAGCCGTTTCCCATCCCCATTACGGGGGCGTTGTTTTCCCTCTCGTTTCTATTCATGGAAGGCAACTCCATGTGGGGCGGCAATATCCCCAGCACCCTGGCCGGCACATTCTGTTACAGCCTGGGATTCTCCCTGGCAGTTTTGTGGCTGGGTCTGGCATACCGGGTCATAAATGAAAACAAAGGGCTTTGAATCTGCGCCATTGTGCTTGCCCTCGTGGGTCTATGCCACGGTTATACCCTTCTGGCGGTGCTGTTTTCCTCGCTGTTTTTTCTCATCTCCCGAGAGAAGTTTAAAACAAACCTGAAACGGCTTCTGTTGATTAACACCCTGGCCTTCTGCCTCATGGGATTCTGGTTGATCCCCCTCATGGTCTTTATGCCTTGTACCACCCGTTTCAGTATCCTGTGGATCTTTTTCAGCTGGGATCAAATTATGCGTGAGGTTTTCCCGGTGATCCTATATCCGTTCATAGCCTGCGCTTTGCTGGCGGGGGGACGTTCTTTATATCTTTACATTTCGCAACCAAAAACCTGCAATGCAAACCAGCAGCCCGTGAAATGTAAAGATATAAAGAACGTCCCCTCCTGGGCTTACGTCTGGTTTATTTCCCTTTCCGGCCTGGCCCTGTACTTCATCGGGTATCGGCTGGGACTTGTGGATATCCGGTTCCTTCCTTTTTTTCAGTTTTTCATGGTCATGGGGGGGGCTTTTGTCTGGACACTGCTTCTCCTCTCACGCCCTCAGAAGATGCTGGGCGCCCTGGCAGTTCTGTTGCTCACGTTCCTGTGGGTTGACAGCCGGGAGACCATCAGCCGGAGTTGGGCCCGGTCCAACTACGCCGGTTTTGAGGCAAAAGCCCTTTGGAAGCCTTTTAAGGCCGTCAATGAATTTTTGAAGGGCGATGAAAATGATGCAAGGGTGGTTTATGAGCACAGTATGCGGAACCAGGGGGCTGGAACGGTCCGGGCTTTTGAAAACCTGCCGCTTTTTTCTGGCAGGTCCACCCTGGAGGGGGTTTACATTCAAGGGAGCCTCTCGGTGCCCTTTATCTTCTATGTGCAATCGGAAATGTCCCAGAAGCCTTCCACACCCATACCCAATTACAACTATTCACGGTTTAATCTTGAAAAGGCCCATGAACACCTGAAACTCTTTAATGTGGGCCAGGTGGTCCTGGTGGAACCGGAGACCATTGGCGCGGCCGAAAGATCCCCTTTGTTCCATTTCGTCTATCGGGCCGGCCCCTTTGAAATCCATCGGGTCAAGGGGAATTCCGGAAAATATGTGTTACCGTTGACCCATGAGCCTGTTATGGTATCCACAAAAGAGTGGCGCAAATTGTCCTACGAATGGTTTCGCCTGGGGGATCTCTCTGTTCCGCTGGTGTTCAAGGACAAGGCTGATCAAACGGACGGAAGGCGGTTTCAGGTCTTGAAGGATCTTGATGTGAGAAACCTTCCAAAAATCCCTCTGGAAACGGATGGTCCCATCCGGGAGCAGGTTGGGGAGGATGAGGTCCTGATTGAAAACGCGTCACCCGGAAAGCCCCTTCTGATCAAAATATCGTATCACCCCAACTGGAAGGTGGAAGGGGCGGATCAAATCTATCAGGTGTCGCCCGCCTTCATGCTGATCTATCCCCATAAGACAATGGTCCGGCTCTATTATGGACGGACCTGGCCGGACTATCTGGGTGCGTTCATATCGGTTATGGCTGTTCTGTTTTTGCTTCTATACCCCGTGACCGCGACCGTCCGGGGGCGGTTTTCAAGGGGGTTCGACCGTTATGCCTACAAAGCGGTCTGTGTCGGTTTGGGCTTGGTAGCCCTCATGATGATTTTTTTCCTGGTGCAATTGTCCCCCCGGTTTCCGGTGCTGCCCTATAACCAGGGGATCAAGGCGTTTACGGAAGAGGATTACCGAGGGGCCCGGCACTATTTTCAACAGGTGATGGAGGAATTCCCGCAGACCATTATTGTGGACCAGGCCGCTTACCATTACGCCATGTGCCACTACCGGGAAAAGGACTGGGAGCAGACCCTTAAAGGGCTAAAATGGCTCATGGAAAACTATCCGGAAACACCGCGGGCATCCGAAGCCCTGTACCACATGGGACTCTGTTATTTGAACCAGGGCAAAATCGGGGAGGCCCGTGCCTGGTTTCAGAAGACGATTCATCAGTTCCCCGGGAGTATCTGGGCCAATTTTGCAAAAGACCGTTTACGGGAGATGCTGCCAGTATGATATCAGGTTCCGGAATCACCATTTTTGTCCCGGTGTACAACGAGGAAGACCTGCTGGTGAAAAACACCCTTCGGCTCCTGGCATTTCTGGATGGGCTGAAGTTGCCTTATGAGGTGATTTTAGGCAGCAACGGTTCCAC